>PLLL01000064.1 GCA_003141235.1 Dehalococcoidia bacterium | reverse complement strand
ACCCACTTAAGCGCCTGTACAATATCCAGCATCC
The DNA here is from genome assembly GCA_003141235.1 of Dehalococcoidia bacterium. Taxonomy (GTDB): domain Bacteria; phylum Chloroflexota; class Dehalococcoidia; order Dehalococcoidales; family RBG-16-60-22; genus Fen-1077. The sequence goes on along the minus strand of PLLL01000064.1, from coordinate 19,861 downwards.
CGGCATTGCCCGAGCCGGCATACTTCTCGCCGCAAAGTTCTTCGAGGTAGAGATAGCCGAAAACGCCGAGACGGTGATTGACCGTGACGACGACGACATCGCCGGTCCGCGCCAGGCTAGCTCCTTCATATAACGGCAGGTGGTCTCCCGAGCCGCAAAAGAACCCGCCGCCGTGGCACCAGAACAGTACCGGCCTTTTGGCGCCATCGTTGAGGCCGGGCGTCCAGACGTTAAGCTTCAGGCAGTCCTCGCCCATCTCGCCGATGCCGGCACCTCCCATCAAATACCAGGACATAGGAGTAACATCGAGCGGCTGCCAGCATGCCTGGCCGAAGCGTGTGGCATCCCGCGTGCCGGCCCAGGGCGCCGGAGGTGTGGGGGGCATAAAACGGTTCTCGCCATCGGTCGGCCCGCCGTAAGGAATTCCTTTGAAAGCGTGGATGCCTTTATCGGTTGTTCCCTGTATCTTCCCTGTAGCAATTTCTACCGTAGGTGCTTTCATGACCAACCTCCATACTTTTTTAACATATTTACATTATTCGTCATGTTGTCAGCTTCGTTATTGTAGATACCATTACCGCCGGTTGTCAACTTGAATTCACGTGTAGAAATACTTTATTTTCTCTTACCCATCCCTTCCCGACATTCCTTCTTCTCCGGGCCGGGCTGCCAGTCAGCGCAGCAGGCAGGTCTCACCACATGGATAGTGCAGACAGCTAGACCCTGTTCGTATTTCAGGAAAGCGCAGGCGCCGTCTACATGACGTATCAGGTGGTAGTTATCAAACTCCCAGCGGGGGTCATCATACAGCTTTTCCCAGTCGTCCGTGCTTATCCCCAGGAAAGCGGTAATGCGCTTTATATCCTCCGGGCGGACGGACGCCTGATGGCGGGTACAGCAGACGCCGCACCGCCGGCATTCCATTGGGCTGTACTCTGGCGATGGCATACGGCCTACTTTACTATATTGCTTATCTGTTTAAATTTATCGCCCTGTGCGACTTTAAGCAGTTCGAACAACGCCATCTCGGCGGTGGCGGGGCTGATGCCGGCGGCGCCCATCTTGGACAGCGCTACCGTTTTATTCTCCGGCTCGCGCGAAGAAACGCAGTCGTTGACAACCTGGACTTCATAGCCCTTACGCGCCAGGGCCATGGCCGTCTGGTAAACGCAGATATGGGCCTCGATGCCGGTAATGAGCACCTGCCTGCGCTTCAGCGCCTCCAGCGCTTTACAGAAGGCCTCGTTATCACAGCAGCTAAAGCACACTTTCTCAATCGCTTTTACATCGGGGAGAAGTTCTTTAATCTCCGGTATGGTCGGGCCTAGGCCTTTAGGGTACTGCTCGGTCACGATGACCGGAATCTCCAGCACTTTAGCCCCTTTGATGAGCTTTACAACGTTTTGCAGCAGCTTTTCTTTAGCGTGCATCACGGGAAAAAGCCTTTCCTGAAAGTCGATAAGGACTAACACGGTGTTTTCGGTAGTGAGCGGCGCGGGTACATTCATGCGATTTTTACCTCAATTCTTTAAAAATAAATACAGCTCGCGGCTGACGTTTTAAGTATAGATTCTTAGCTGTGATGTGTCAAAAAAAGACAGGCGGGGATTTGATTCCAATATTCTTGTAGCGTATATTTTAGCTAGTGAACTTTTTGTCGAGTCTGTAATACAGTTTGATTTTGATAGAGTAAAATGTATTTATTCCATCCGTTTTCAATTATCATAACGGTGTTGGTTCTGGCACCGAACTTGATTATCCTCTTTAAAAAGCCTGTTAGTATCCCTCCCAATCCCCTTAAAGAACCTGTAATATTAGTTGCGTTTGAGAGACTGGGGCAGCTCGGGTCTTTTATCAGTCCTGTATTTTACGCAATAAACGTGTCTGGAATTCCAGAGATTATCGCCACCTTCGGAATGGGGCTGATGCTGTGTATCTACTATATTGGCTGGATACGCTTCTTCACACGCGAGCGAGAGTATCGCTGGCTCTTCTGGCCCCTGTTTTCTATACCTGTACCCATGGCTTTGTGCCCGGTGGTGTACTTCTTGTTAGCCTCGGTTATTCTGCATTCACTTCCCCTATTAATATCGAGCCTGGTACTGGCAGCCGGGCATATTCCAATCAGCCTGCAACAATACAAGTACGTTAAATTATCGGTGTAGTCCTAAATTCTAGCCTACACCGGCCTTAGCGTTCCGGCGAATCCACTCTGTTGTTAAGATGACAGCAGTACCGGGAAGAAAACCTGCCAGGCCAGCAGAGCTTTAGCCGTAAGACTGAGAATGATATATACCTTCTCGCCGTAAAGGTAGCCCTTCCACGGGCCAACCTTTTTATATTGCAGAATCATGTTGACCGCGAAGCAGTTAAAGAAAACGAACAGCGAGACGATAATCCCATAGACGAATCCGGGCGGCGACGCAGTGAGCCCCGGCGCCCAGACATAGATTACTATCGCAATCCACGGGATAATGCCCGCAAAGCTGCCGAACCAGAACGGCAAAAAGTTGGGTTTGCCCGGTTTTTCATACTTTTCCTGCAATGCCCCGAACAATATCATACAAGCGTTGATGCCGAAGATGGCCAGCAATGCAGCAATATCACTGATACCGGTGATTTGAGAAATTAACACGATCATAATAGAGGAGCTGAAAAAATACTCTATCCAGCGCCCGTAGTTACGGCTCTGGATGAGATTGCGCTTATACCACGGGAAAACGAGAGGCGATGCGATTAGCAACAGGGCAGCGGCAGAGATTGCCAGGAAAGCAAAGACGCCCCAACCTGTGGCGATATTAAACAAGTGGTGAAGCTCGGGCGCCGTTCCGGGCGGCCCGCTGATGAAAGTAGCCGTAACCGGAAGAGAAAAATTGTTGGTGAGTACCGCGATCATAATCGCTTGTGCGGCGAGAATGAGGCCGACAACTATATTCCAGACACGCAGACTCCCAAGTCGCTTTTCGATGGATTGGTCAACAATCATATTTACCTCCTTGCTTAATACTTACAATTAATCCTGATTTCATGATACATATCGAAAAACAGAATAGTCAACATATCCGGCGCTTTTTGGTTAAAATGTGACAGTTTTGTTATACAGGGTTAGAGCCGACCTGGTTGATTCAAAAAATGAGTCACAACACTATTGCATATTTCTAAAACTCGGTATATAATACGGACTGGTGGTTTTAAGTCCAAGGTTATCATACATGCAAAAAAATTACTTTATCCTGACCATCTACGGATGACCTTAGCTCTAACCAACTATTAAAAGAAAGGAGTGCATCCGTTGAGTTTTCAGGACAAGTCACTTACATGTGCTGATTGCGGCACAACGTTCACCTTCAGCGCCGCAGAGCAAGAATTCTTCCAGTCCAAAGGCTACACTAACGAGCCCAAACGGTGCCCTACCTGCCGGCAGTCAAGGAAGGCCGAGCGGTATGGTTCCGGCGGCGGCGGCGCTGGCGGCGGCAGAGCCCGCCAGATGTTCCCCGCGGTTTGCGCCCAGTGCGGCAAAGAGACGGAAGTACCCTTCGAGCCTCGTGAAGGCCGACCGGTATACTGTAGCGATTGCTTTAGCAAAACAAGATCCAGCCAGTAATTACCGGGGCTCTTAAATAAAGCAAAAAACAGGCCAGTGCGTATGAGAAATTGTACCGCTGGCCTGTTATTTTTAGAAGTAACAAATGCCAAATAGCAAGTAACAAGGAAGTTATAAGGGTTCAAGTTTCAGCAGTAATTAAAACAGCAAGGGAATGTCAGTTGGAATTAACGCCGAAGTGAAAAAAACACGATTACAAACAGGAATGAGTCGAACCGTGGGGTTTGATATTTGAAAGTTGCAACTTGTTACTTGACCTTGTTCCTTGTAAGTTGTTACTTGATACTTGTTACTTTCCGTAAAGGTACAGCGGGTTTTTATCCGTGATAATGCGGCGCTGTTTCGCCAGCGCTTCACGGAGATACAAAGGCAGGGAGAACATGCCCAGGTGAGTCAGCCCATCGTAGAGCTTCAGTCCCTTAAGCGACCTGGCAGCAATCCTCCGGTTCACCTCCTCGGGGGAAAGGAGGGAGGGATCATTTTTACGCGAGGCGATACATAATCCCCAGGGGCCGCCGTAGCAGGGAACGGTAACAACATAGGCCACGACTATCGGGAAAACGCTTTTCAGCGTGTTATTTACGGCGGTTAAGTTTAATAGTTCGGTCAACGAGGCCGAGCCGGCCTGGACGGCGATAAGACCATCGTCTGTAAGCCGTTCTAGAACTATTTTATAAAATTCCCTGGTAAAGAGCCGGTAGGCCGGACCTTCTTCAATCGGGTCGGGTAAATCGATAATGATAACATCATATTTTTCTTTTGATTTTGCCAGGAACTCGCGCGCATCGGTATGGTGCAGTTCGGCGCGTTTATCGTCAAAAGCGCCCCGGGAAAGGCCGGGCAGATATTTCTGACTTAACGCGGTCACTTCACCGTCAATTTCCACCATCACCGCTTTTTTTACGGTCTTGTGTGCCAGCACTTCTCTCAGGGTGGCTCCTTCTGCGCCCCCGGCAATTAAAACTGTCTCCGGACGGGGATGCGCAATCATCGCCGGATGCACCAAGGCTTCGTGATAGATAAATTCGTCCCTCTCGCTGGACTGGAGTTTACCATCCAGCACCAGGCAAACACCCAAACTGGTACAGCGCACTACCCGGGCAGATTGGTACTGCGTTTTTCCTTCATACAGTACCTCTTCCAGGCGGTGCTGATGCACCAGGTTATCGCTTATTTTTTCGCTAAGCCATCTATCAGGATCAATATCCATAAAAATCCGTATTCTATACGGCGACCATAACCCCTCTTTTTATTTCCATCATAGAGTGGTTTTTAGACCCGAGCCTCTCGATAAGCACATCGGCCGCTATCTGGGGATTGACGGTAGTGCCGCAGGTGAATACATCCACCGCAGCGTACCCATATTCCGGCCAGGTATGTACGGATAGGTGAGACTCCGCGATGACAACCACGCCGCTCACTCCCTGGGGACTGAAACGGTGGAAAGAATCACCCAGAACCACCGCGCCGCTCTTGATGGCGGCCGTCAGCATGGCGTCACGGAGAAGGTCCAGGTCGTTTAATACCTCCCTGTCACAATCGTTCAACTCCACCAGTAGATGTCTTCCTAAAGCATTCAATCACGTGCCCCCCTTTGCGGATTTTATTTCAAGTTCCCGGCCGATAAATACGGCCGGTATAACCTTGATTCTAAATATGCGTAAGCTCTCAAAATAAAAAGTCCCAGAGTTAGAAAACCACCCCAGGAACCTCCCCCCGCTTTTCCAATATTCAAGAAGCAGGGAATTACATTCTATCTCAGGCGTCCGTCTCTAGTTGTTAAAAAATCTCCTTTTTCCCGCCGGTGTTAATTCTACCCGGCTATACGACCGCTTTTATATCCAGGTTCTGTTTGATAAGTTCGCCCAGTCCGGACAGTTTTTTTTGCTGGTGCAGCCGGCTTTTATGCAAAGCTTCTTCAATACCGGCTATTATTTCTGCAGTGCTGGCATCGGTAGCGATAACCGGAACACCGCGGCTGCCTGCCTTCTGAATAATGTTGTAAATGGGAGGCTGGCTGCTGCCGCTGAGGACAAGGCACTTTGTCGGCGTTTCCAGTGCTGCCAGCTGCATGTCCGGCCGGTCCTGATGGATGATGGCAGCCTTATTGCTCTTGCGCACGAAATAATCAACCCCGGAACCGACCACCATAGCTCCCAGCATATAATTTTCCACGAGTTCCCCTGATTTTTCAGGGTTATTTAAAATCTTTCCCTTGATTATATCGGCGAGCTCTCCGATGGTTATCGCGAGTATGACCCGGTTCTCCGGTATCACGCCCAGCACTTTAATGCCCGCGGCGCCGAACTTAGCCGCGGCTTTTTCCTTCACACCCTTTAGTTGGCTGGCCGGGACTTTATTCAAAACCACGCCCAGCAAGCTATCGGAAAACCATTTGTAGATGTCGATATACTTCGAGTCCTGGCCGGTATAGGCCTCCACGGCAATGACCCTGGCCTTCATCTCTTTCACTGCTCCGAGGACATTTTTAGCATCGCTTACTTTTGGGCCTATCCTGCTTTCTACGAGAACGATATCTCTGCCCTTAATCAAATCAGGCGCGTTGACAACATCCTCCAAACCCAGTGACTGTTTCATGAAAGCGATGTCGCCATCAGATTTTTTACCGTCGGTCTGCGGCCTGAGATAGCCGACATTCTTGCCCTGGTTTAATAGGTTAATGGCAATACCGGCGCAGACGGCGGTCTTACCGGCAAATTCTTCCGCAGAGACGATGTATAAAACGCCCAAACTCTACCCCCTGATGACTTTTTCAGGATAAATTTTGTCAATATATTATAATCTATTGACACAGATTCGTAAAGGGGTATTTACACAGGATATTTACTATTATGAGGTTTACGCCACCGTGTAAAGGTGCAGACTACATACGCCAGAAACAGGCACGTAAGCGCCCCGGCCAGCGAGACGAAAGCATAATCCGGCAAACCCAGATGAGTTAAACCGAGGCGTTCAAATATCTGATCGGCCGAGGAATTGATGGGAGAAATATAACGGAACCAGAAAGAAACATCGTTAAGCCAGAGCCAGGCGGCGGGAAGCATAGCCGCCACTATCGCCATGATTCTTTCACTTCGATACTGCGTTCTCGAAGCTACCAGCAGCGCCAGCGGTATATAGACAACGAGATACTGGTAGTTTACGCGGTAAGTGAAGCTCATGAAGACAAGAAAGCCGGCCAGCGCCCCTTGCGCCGGAGTGATACGGCTCTTATAGCAAAGTATCGCGACCGCTATGACTACCAATATCATCAAGGGGGTCATGTAATTAATATAACTGCTGGTTTGCCAGCCGAAGGTATTATGGAGAAAAGTGAGCAGCGCACTGAAGCCGTTGAAGGCGTACATCAACGGATCCTGGTAGCCGGGCGCCTGAATAGGTATAAAGACCGAGCGCGCGTAGCTAATAAAATTCCCGGTAAGTAAAAAAGGTATGGAAAGAATTATCCCGACTCCAGCCAGAATAGCACCGTTGCTTATCAGCCGGCGCCAGTTTTTGTTCCGGGCGCTTATCGCTAACATCATCGCTACCGGAATAAAGGTGTGCTGCTTCGTCATCACAGCCAGTCCGGCGAGCAGAAAAGCCAGGCCGTCTTTGCCTTTTTCCAGAAGGATAACCGAAGCCAGCAGAAAGACCGCCGCAATAGCATCGAACTGCCCGAACACCGCTGACTGATACCAGGCAGTGGGATGTAAAAGCCACAGGCTCGCGAATAATAGTTTGCGCCATTTTGGCCCGGGTATAGCCCAATATAAAAGGCACCCAATGGCCAGGTCGGCAGTGATAATGGGGGTTTTCATGGCCAGCCTCCAGCTGCTTGCCACCATGGTTTCTGTAGCTAAACCCACCGGAGCCGCTATCAGCGCCAGCCTCAATATCAGGAGCCATATCGGAGGATAGACGAACCCCCATCCCTTAACGGGGAAAATATCCAGAGTGGCATCGGCATAACGGTAAAAATCTATGCCGTAAGCCTGGAATACCTTGGCAAAGGCCCAGAACTGGGGAATATCAACCCCTGAGGAAATAGGCGCCGCCCAGAACCTGATGAAAGCCGCCACTGCCAGGACCAATCCAAAAACCAGCAGGTAAATCTTGTTATTTATTTGCGGTATTCGTACCTTAAACTTCATGACGCTATCTCTTAAAGTGATATGCCTGCTCCGTAGAGACAATAATTAATACGCCCGGTCTTCATCCTCGACTAGATTATATAATATAATCCTTTATGCAGGATACAAAAAGCGGTATAATCGTAATGTTTACGCCTTTTTTGGTCTTACGGAAGCTGTAAAGATGAAAGACACTATCTCACTGATAATACCTACTTATAACGAGAAAGATAATATTGTGCCTCTCGTCGAGAGGATACATCAGGCGCTTTCCGGCTATACTTACGAAATTATATTGGTGGATGACGGCAGCCGGGACGGCACTATCGAGGCAGCGGAAAGCCTGGCGTCCCGGTATCCGGTCAGGGTCATCGTGCGCCGGGGAGAAAGAGGGCTGGCAACCGCGGTGGTTCACGGATTGAAATTTGCTACCGGCCAGATTATCGGGGTCATGGATGCGGATTTACAGCATCCGCCGGAAGTTTTGCCGGATTTAATTAAAGCGCTGGAGGCCGGAGCGGATATGGCTTTCGCCAGCCGCTATATCCCGGGCGGCGGCTGTCCGAACTGGGGGCTATTGCGGAAGATTATCTCCAAGGTTGCCCTGAAAATATCCCACCTGCTCCTGCCGGCGACAAGGAAAGTGAAAGACCCGCTTACCGGTTTCTTTATGTTCCGGCGGGATAATGTCAACGCGGACCGTCTTAAACCTATTGGTTATAAGATAAGCCTGGAGATAATGCTGATGGGAGATTTCCGGCATATCGTCGAGGTTCCCTTTATTTTTGAAGAGAGAAGCGCCGGGCAAAGCAAACTGAGGCCGCAGCAGCAGATAGATTACCTGAAACACCTCTTGAGCCTGATGTCGAGAACCGGCGAGTTAGCGATGTTTATTAAATTTGTTGCCGTAGGTCTAAGCGGCGTTGTAGTCAATGAAGGCCTATACTGGCTTCTAACCCGGTTCGGCGGCCTGGCGGATTATGATTATTGGGCCGTTATTATCAGCATCGAGGTTTCCATTATCACTAACTTTATCCTTAACGATACCTTCACCTTCGCCAAGCGACGCAGGGGCAAGTCTTTCTTGGGGCGTCTTCTGAAGTTCAATCTTATCTGTCTCAGCGGCGCGGCTATTCAAACAGGAATATTTATGCTGTTTACCCGTATTTTCGGTGTTTACGACCTGCTTTCCCTTTTTATAGGTATCGTCGTGGGTTTCCTGTGGAACTACTTCGTGAATAGAAATTGGACATGGAAATAAAAAGGCATTTAACCCGAACCTATAAATGGGAATACTTCTGGCTCTGCCTGATAGTACTTTCCACACTGGTCATGCATTTAGCCATCCTCGATAACGTTAAAGAGCTTATCCTGGATGAGCAGCATTACATTAAGGATGCGCGCTATATCTTCGCCAATCACTCCAGCGAGCGTACCGAAAACCCCCCGCTGTCTAAGCTGCTTATCATGGCGGGAGACTATATTTTCAGCGGGTTTAGATCGCCGGTAAAATACACCGGAACAACAACCCAGCAAGCTGTCACGGGTAGCACTAGCCCGGTTATCTCCGTAAGTGACTCCTCGCTATTTAAAGTAGGCCAGACAATCGAAATCGACAATGAATGGATGGTTGTCCGCGGCATCGATACTACGTTGCAACAGCTCACTGTCGAACGCGGCAATACCGGTACTACCGCCACCAGCCACGCCGCCCTGCAAAAGATTTACGTCTTTATTGATAACCCCTGGGGCTGGCGCGTTTTCCCGGTTCTCTTCGGCACCACCAGCATTGTCCTCTTTTATTTCCTCTGCCGGAAGCTGTTTATGTCGCGGGAAACTTCGTCCATCGCGACCTTTCTGCTGGCGTTCGAGAACATGACGTTTCTTCAGGCCAGCGTTGCTATGGAAGATGTCTTTTTCTTTACTTTCATGATAGGCGCGTTCCTGCTGTACGTGAACCGGAAATACATCAGTTCGGGGATAGCCATCGGGTTGAGCGCCCTGGCCAAACTTACCGGCGCTCTGACGGGGCCGGTAATATTTATCTACTGGATTTTTACGCGGCGGAGGCGTTCCTGGTGGTTTCTCCTTACCCCTTTCTTTGCGATTATCGCTTTCGTAGAGCTGATGATACCTCTGGATTATGCCATATCCCGGAATTTTACCTCGATGGCAGACCCGATTAACCGCATCAAGACCATGTTGAGCATGACCGGCAGCCTCACTTTCGCTAATGTCGACCACCCCTCCAAGAGCCGCCCCTGGGAGTGGCTGATATCCTGGAAGCCCATGGCTTACTATATTATGCCGCATTATACGGCGGCCATCAGTTTTACTATCTTTGCGCTGGCTATTCCCGCCTTTGGTTATCTCGTGTACAAGGCGATTAAAAAGAACGAGGCGGGTCTTTTCGGCCTGGCCTGGTTTAGCGGCACCTTCATGGTGATGGTACTGCTCAGCATTATCACGGACCGGGTTTCTTATATCTTCTATTTTTATCCTGTGATAGGGGCTATCTGCATCGGGGTGGCGCTGTTTCTAGGCGACCTCCTTGTATTTTTTCGAAACCGGAAGCACGGTAAGCTTAAATGGACGGCTTTTTCGGTGGTTATTTTTATCCTGTTTGCACACCTGGTATCTTTTTGCATCCTTTCCCCTCTTATTCCTGTGGACTTCTATGCAATTTATAACAATATCGTTGCCAAAATCACTGGCTTTATAGGGTCCTGGTAATCTTTAGTTTTTTCTTTGGGAAGTAATTATCCAAACTACACACTCTCACACTCACAACCCTCTATCCTTTTCCCTCTCCCCTACTATTGTTAATTTTCCAGTGCTATAATAACCTCAAGGGTGGTGAGGCCATGCGCGAGGCGATGCTTTATGAAAAGCTCCCCGGTTCGCGGGTAAAGTGCGGCACCTGCCAGTGGCGCTGCCGGATTAACCCGGGAAAATATGGCGTGTGCGGTATGTACCGGAACGAGAACGGCGCCCTTTTCAACCTGAACTACGGCCGGGTATCCTCCATGGCCGCCGACCCGATAGAAAAGAAGCCCCTTTTCCACTTCCACCCCGGCACGCTGTGCTTCTCCCTGGGCACCCTGGGCTGTAACTTTCAGTGTCAACACTGCCAGAACTGGGAAATCTCCACCGCTGAAAGCGCTCATTTAATGAGCAGATGCCGGGAGCTTTCGCCCCAGGCTTCCATCGAACTGGCGCAACAGCACCGCTGCCAAGGCATCGCCTGGACGTATAACGAGCCTGTTATCTGGTTCGAGCACACATTTGAATCGGCGAAACTGGCTAAAGCGAACGGCCTTTACACCGTCTATGTCACCAACGGCTTTGCCACCCCGGAGGCGCTGGATACCATCGGCCCTTACCTGGACGTCTGGAGGGTCGATATCAAGGGTTTCTCGGACGAGTTTTATAAAAATGTGTCCGGCGTGCCTCACTGGCGTGAAATCCTGGAAGTGACGAAGCGCGCTCAAGATAAGTGGCGGATGCATGTCGAGGTGGTCACCAACATTATCCCCACCCTGAATGATGACGACAAGCAGCTTGAAGGGATAGCGCTATGGATACGGGATGAGCTGGGCGAGCTTACCCCCTGGCATGTGACCTGTTTCTATCCCAACCATCGGCTGACCCACCTGCCGCCGACACCGCAGGAAACCATCGACCGCGCCTGTGAAATCGGCAAAAAGGCCGGACTAAAGTTCATCTATTCCGGTAATATCCCCGGCCACGATAGCGAGAACACCCGGTGCTACAGCTGCGGTAAGGTGGTCGTGAAAAGATGGGGCTACGATACGGAGGTCACCGGACTGAACGGCTCAAAGTGCCGTTACTGCGGGGCGGAGCTTAACTTCAGAGTGCTCGCCCTGAAGGAGGGGTAAGATGATAAGAAATCCACGTTATGCCGGGTATTTTTATCCCGGTACGGCGGCGGAATTAAAGGCAACCATCGCCAAACTGGTGGATAAAAAAGCCCTCAAAGAAGATGTTATCGGCCTGCTGGTGCCGCACGCCGGGTATATGTATTCCGGGCCGGTCACCGGGGCGACTGTCTCCAGAATAAAGTTCAAGGATACCTTTATCATTATCGGGCCGTCACATAGCGGATTGGGGAAACCTTTCAGCGTCATGACCGAGGGGACATGGCGAACGCCCCTCGGCGACGTCGAAATCGACACGGAACTGGCCGGAAAAATCGTTTCCGTATCCAAATATCTGGAAGAGGACGAAGAAGCGCACCGCGAGGAGCACGCCGTCGAGGTACAGCTCCCGTTTTTACAATATTTTAAACAAAATTTCCGCATCGTCCCCATTATCATCGCCGGGGTCGATGCCAGCGTTTATCCGCAGATAGGTCATGACATTGCCCGGGCGGTAAAAGAGGTCGGCAGAGAAGTGGTAATCATGGCCAGCGGCGATATGACCCACTATGAGCCGCACGACATCGCTAAAGAAAAAGACCTTTACGCCGTCGAGGCTATGCTTGCCCTGGATGTGGCCGAGCTGACCCGCCGCTATAAGTCCCGCCGCATTACTATGTGCGCCTATCCTCCTTTAGTCTGCCTCATGAGCGCGGCTAAAGAGCTGGGCGCTACGGGCGCGGAACTGGTAAAATACCAGACCAGCGGCGACACGACCGGTGATAAAGATAGCGTGGTCGGCTACGCGGGCGTTATTTTCAAAGGAGGATAACATGCACCCTCTTGTTGCTTTAGCTAAAGACACGGTAGAAAAATACGTTACAGAGGGAAAAAGGCCGGCGCTCCCCAAGACGCTTACGCCGGAGATGAAGGAAAAAGCCGGGGTCTTTGTCTCGATACATAAGCTGGGTGACCTGCGGGGGTGCATCGGTACGTTCGAGCCATGTCAGAAGAACGTGGCCGGGGAAGTCATCACCAACGCCATTAGCGCCGCTACGCAGGACCCCCGCTTCAACGCCATTACCCCGGACGAGCTTCAAAAGCTCGATTACAGCGTGGACGTGCTGACCAGCCCGGAGCCGGTGGCGGATAAAAGCGAACTCGACCCGAAGAAGTACGGCATAATTGTACAGGCGGGGTGGCGGCGGGGTTTACTCCTCCCGGACCTGGAGGGCGTGGACAGCGCCGACTACCAGATAGATATCTGCCGCCAGAAAGGCGGTATCAGCCCGGATGAGCCGGTGCAGCTTTACCGCTTTGAGGTGAAGAGGTATAAGTGAGGGAGAAGGGAGAAGAGGTAAGAGGTAAGAGGGAAGAGGGAAGGGAAAATATCTGTGGGGGGAAACGAATACATAGCTGGGCAGGCGTGAATTGTTTTTAGAGTTATGGTAAGTTGGGTGGGGTGAAGATGTTAAAGTAAAAAAGTTAAAGAAGAGAGACGCGTTTAAAAAATATTAGTGGTGTTAATAAATGAGGAGTGGAGACATGAAATTAAAATCTTACGAAATAGACTCATACCGTTCTTGTTTGAGGACAAAATCTCCACTTCAAGATACACTCACAGGACTAATAGGGATAAATGGATCTGGGAAGAGTAATATTCTAAACTCACTCGTTCTCCTAAAAAAAATGGTTAGGTCAAGGCCTTTAACAAGAGATGAGGATTCTCCTTCTCGAAATAAGTGCCGCATTACTGCAGAGATTGAATACCAGAAAAAAACCCTATTTATGAGGGGAATCATAGAATATGAGACGGATGAACATAATCATGATGAAGTCTATTCCTCACAACTTAAATTTAACTTTAGAGAGTTTTTAAACTACCCAAAATGGATTAATATTCCACTTCAATTATTTAGCCTAACAAATCCATTTTCAACCTCAATAAACAAACCATTGATGGACTCAAGATGGATGGATATTATCCAATATTATCATATAAATCAAGAGGATTTTAACTTTATAAGAACTAGGAGAATAGGACAATTACTAAATGCTGTGTTCAACTTTTTTGATGGTATTAATTATTACAGCGCAAGCCAGTTTTCAGACCCTTCAAGATGCCCTGTTTCTATGGAGTTAGAAGAAAATCGCCCCTCGCGAAGAGTTCGAGTTGGTGGCGTAGGTCATGAACGATTTATTTTCGACCTTTATCAATCTTGGAAAGCAAAAAACATTCAATTTAAGCGATATATTAACACAGTTGGTAATGAAGGAATTGGGCTTGTTGACAATGTTCAATTTACTGAAATCGATATTCCATCAAGTTCTTACGAAGTAACAGTTGGTGGGAAAATACAAAAAATAGAACGAAATAGGCTTTTAGTCGTTCCAAATTTTTCAATCAATAATATAGAGCTTTCACCAAATCAACTCTCTGAAGGTACATTTAAAACTCTGGCATTAGTTTATTATATATTGAATGATGATAGTAAGTTGCTATTAATTGAGGAACCCGAAGTGTGCGTACATCATGGTTTACTAAGCAGCATTATTTCATTAATTAAGACCCAATCAAAGCAGAAGCAAATTGTGATGAGTACGCACTCTGATTTCGTACTTGACCATTTGGAACCGGAGAATCTCTTGCAAGTCAAGTGGATTCCTAATAAGGGAACGATTGCCACTCCATTAAATCGAGCCATAAGCAAGAACGATTACAAGGAGTTAAAAATATATCTGAAAGAATCAGGAAATCTTGGGGAATATTGGAAAGAGAGTGGATTTGAGAATGACTAAAAGGAATAAAACAATCGGAGTAATTGCAGAAGATGATTCTGATGTAGAATCTGTAAAAGTTCTTGTTCACCGTATAGCAAATAATCCGAATATAGGTATTAAGAAATCTGTTGGGAAAGGGTGTGGAAAAATCAAGAGAAAGTGTTTTGGGTGGTCAGGGGATTTAAAGAGAAGGGGATGTTCTTTATTAATTCTTATACATGATCGAGATACTAACAATCTTAATGATCTAAAAACGAAAATACACAATGCCCTCAATCCCTGTCCAATTCGTATTTTTCTGATTTGTATACCTATTCAAGAATTAGAAGCCTGGCTATTAAGTGACCCAAAGGGAATTCAAACAGCACTTCACATGAAAAAACCGCCCAAAGTAAAAGGTCTACCGGAAACAATTAATTCTCCCAAAGAACGTTTGGGTGAGTTAATCCGAATAGCCTCTCAGGGAGAAATAGAGTATATAAATACTGAGCATAATCCCAAAATTGCTGAGAAAATATCAATTAATTTGGTTAAGGAAAAGTGCCCCTCTTTCAAACCGTTCTATGACTTCGTACAGCTAAATCTCATTAATTAGAAAAAAGGCATATATTGGATTCCTGCTTTCGCGAGGATGACGTTTAATGTTTGTCTAAAGATGGGTTCAAAGAAATAAGATAGAGATTGCCACGCTTGTGCGTCATAACGCTACAGCGTGCAGGCGCGTCGTTTCACTCCTCGCAATGACAGAATCGAATAATTGGATAAAATACTGGATTTGGAGTAAATTAAAGAAGAAGCAAACCCAAGCAGGTAGCGTATGAGCATGGATATGTTTGAGGAAAAAAAGGAACAGCCGGACGGCCAACCGGAACAACCGGGACAGCAGCCGTTACAGGGCGCGCCCCTCGCGGCGCGCATGAGGCCGCCCACGCTTAATAGCTTCGTCGGGCAGGAGCACCTACTCGGCAAGGGGCGGGTACTGCGCCGCGCCATCGAGGCCGACCATATCCCATCGATGATTTTCTGGGGGCCGCCGGGCTGCGGCAAGACCACCCTGGCCTATATCATCTCCGCCAGCACCGGCGCTTTTTTCTCCCCCGTCAGCGCCGTCAGCGCCACCGTCGTCGACCTGCGGCGCATCATCCAGCAGGCCGCGGAACGGCGCAAGGCTCATGCGCAAAAGACCATCCTCTTTATTGACGAAATTCACCGCTTCAACAAGTCCCAGCAGGACGCCGTTCTCCCTTATGTCGAAGACGGCACCGTCATCCTCATCGGGGCGACGACAGAAAATCCCTCCTTCGAGGTCACCTCTCCCCTGCTTTCGCGCTCCCGCGTCGTGCCGCTTAAGCCCCTCACCGCCGAAGAAATCCGGGTGCTGCTGATACGGGCGCTCAAGGACAAGTTCCAGGGCATCGGCGAGCTGAACGCCGAGATTACCCCCGAAGCCATGGGACACCTCATCGCCACGGCCAATAACGATGCCCGTATAGCGCTCAACACCCTGGAGATAGCCGCCCAGAATACCCCGCCCGACGCCGCCGGTAAGCGCCAGATTACCCTCGAAGTAATTGAAGACACGCTGCAAAAAAGGGCCGTGATTTACGATAAAGCCGGGGAGCAGCATTACGACCTTATTTCCGCCCTGCACAAATCCATGCGCGATTCCGACCCCGACGGCTCGCTTTACTGGCTGGCTATGATGCTGGAAGGCGGAGAAGACCCCTTATATGTCGCCCGCCGTTTGATACGCTTTGCCACGGAGGACGTCGGCATGGCCGACCCCCAGGCGCTGGTGGTGGCGATGGCCGCCCAGCAGGCCGTTCACTTCATCGGTATGCCGGAGTGTAACCTGGCACTTGCCGAGACAGCAGTCTACCTGGCTACCGCCCCCAAGAGCAACTCCCTTTACGAGGCATATACGCGCATTCAGAAAGAAATAAATAAGGGCTCCAGCGCGTCAGTGCCCCTGCACCTGCGCAACCCGGTCACGCCGCTGATGAAGGATTTGGGCTACGGCAAAGACTATAAATACGCCCATGACTATCCGGACCATATCGTATCGCAGGAACACCTGCCCGACGCTCTTAAAGGCAAAGAATTTTATACCCCCGGTAATGCCGGGTATGAAAAACAGGTGCTCGAACGGCTGAAGGGCTGGTGGCAGAAGAAGGGTAAGGCCGGGGGGCCGGAAGATAAAGGGCCGGGGGCAGAGAGCTAGACTTTATTTCTCATAAATCGTCTTACTTCCATGGAAAGTAAGAACGCAGCATTCCTTAGTCTTTTATTGAAAGATCGCCGTTATTTACTCTTTTGCCCGCACCGGTCTTTGATTTGTTTTCCAACTTTAGCCGCTTGAAAACACATGGCGGAACATATTTGCTAACGACATCCTCCCACCCTTCAGGACCGATTAGTCCCCGTACTATGCTGGAACTGATTTCGATCATTTCTCTTGGCGGTAATAGAATCACAGTTACTATTTCAGAGTTAAAATGACGGTTCACATAACTTATAGACTTCTCATACTCGTAATCGGTAGTGCTCCTTATTCCTCTTAAAATAAATTTGGCGCCTATGCTTTCGGCATATTTAATAAGAAATTTGTTTTTATATTTGTCAACAGTAACATTACTGTATCCTACTATCGATTCTTGAAGCATAGTAACTCTGTCTTTTAGAGAGAAATGGCACTTCTTATCCGGGTTTGTTCCAACGGCGACGACGAGTTTATCGAAAAGGCTGGATCCCGATTTAATCATCCATAAGTGACCGATTGTAACCGGATCAAATGTCCCGGCATATACCGCGATGCGATTCTGCGTCTTCATACTTATCTCCTGGATATTGATTTTACTTCCTTCTGCATTGACCTATCAATAGATTCATTTTAATATTAGCATGAATAACAAATCATAACACCCCTATCATCGAAAACGAATTATTTCCTTGACATTTCCGCCCATTTTTAATACACTCATTTGGGTTCTATGATAAAACCTCTGGAATGGAAAAGGAAATATGAGTTTGCCCATTAAGCAGGGGCACATCGACAGTCTTATCGGATTCAATTTTAGTTATTCTTTTCCCGTCTCTACTCAAATTCCCTCGCTTTTTACCAAATGCGCTTTGTTATGGTCTAGATTGATTGAAGCACAACTTCCCCCATCAAAGGAGATACAGATATGGTAAGACTTAATTTTATGCCCCGGGAGCAGAGATTTTTTGACCTCTTTGAGGCAAGCACCAAAAATATTACTGAAGCGGCTAAAGCTCTAAAGGAGATGCTTGACACCTGGCAGTTTATCGACAGCCACGTGGCGGAGATAACCGAGATGGAGCACCGGGGTGACACCATCACCCACGAGATTATGTCCCTGCTGCACCGTACCTTTGTGACGCCGTTCGACCGGGAGGATATCGCCCTGCTGGCCCACACCATGGATGACATCATCGACTTTATCCATGCTGCGGCTGATTCCATGTTCATCTATAAAATAACCAGTCCCACGCAGAGGGCTAAAGAGCTGGCTGACGTCATCGTCCAGGGGGCAGCCGAGATGGAAAAAGCCGTGGTCGGGCTGCGGAAGAAGTCCGAGTTTAAAAAAATGCTGGAGCGCTGTGTAGAAATGAACCGCCTGGAAAATGTGGCCGACCGCATCTACCGCGCCGCCATCGGCGAGCTTTTTGATGATACAACGGACATTGTCAAGATTATCAAATGGCGGGAAATCTACGACCACATGGAGACTGCCACTGACCGGTGTGAAGATGTAGCCAATGTACTTGAAGGGGTAGCCCTTAAGCATGCCTGATTTAAGCCTGCTGCTTATTATCACTCTCCTATTAGTGCTGGCCGCCGAATTCGTCAACGGCTGGACGGATGCCCCCAATGCCATCGCTACAGTAGTTTCAACGCGTGTCCTTTCCCCGGGTAAAGCGGTGGCCATGGCCGCTGTGCTAAATATCGTCGGCGCTATGACTACCGGTATTGCCGTCGCCACCACTATCGGTGAAGGTTTCGTGAAACCGGAATCTATCTCGCTGCCGGTGGTCGCCGCCGCGATGCTGACCATACTGGTCTGGAGCGCCGTAACATGGTTCTATGCCATACCCAGCAGTAAAACCCACGAGCTTGTTGCCGGTCTTACCGGCGCCGGTCTGGCCGCCGCCGGCCCCTCCGCTCTTCTCTGGGGAGGTTGGCGTAAAATCATTATAGGCCTGGGTTTCTCTTCCATAATTGGATTCCTTTTCGGTATGATAATAATGACGCTCCTATACTGGCTGCTGAGGCGAAACAGCCTGGCGTCTATCCGCGGCACCTTCAGTCGTCTCCAGATTCTATCTTCAGCTTTCATGGCCTACAGTCACGGCAGCAATGACGGACAGAAGTTCATGGGCGTTTTCGCCCTGACGCTGCTGCTGGGAGGGGTAACGACGCATTTTGCCATTCCCTTGTGGATAATGCTGACATGCGGTTCGGTCATGGGGCTGGGCACGATAATCGGCGGGTGGCGTATCATGCGCACGCTGGGTTTCAGGTTAACCAGACTGGAGCCGGTCAACGGTTTTGCCGCTGAAACCTCCGGCAGCTTAGCCATCTTGTTAGCTTCTCATTTCGGTATACCTTTGAGCACCACGCACTGTATTACAACATCTATCATGGGTGTCGGAGCTGCCAGACGGTTTTCCTCGGTACGCTGGGGAATGGCTAAGAGTATAGTTTTAACGTGGATAATTACTTTTCCGATCTGTGGGGCGCTGGGATATTTCTTTTCCTGGCTGCTGAAGATGATACTCTAACTACAGGATAATCTCTCGCGGCGTCACCCGGCATTTTTCCGCGGCGATAATCGCCTCAATATCAGCTACTGCTTTATCGAGTTCGTTATGCCGGTTTATAACCAGGTAATCGAAGATAGGCAGCTTTTCCATCTCTTCCCGCGCGGTTTTCAATCGCAACTCCAGGTCTGCCGGGCTCTCCGTGCTACGCTGTTTCAGCCTCGGCGCGCACTCTTCAATCGAAGGCGCCGCCAGAAAAATGAATACCGCCCGGGGAACGAGTTTTTTATACGCGGCCGCTCCCTGGACATCAACCTTGATAATGACATCTTTCCCGCTGGCGAGGGCTTTTTTGACCGGCTCCCTCGGCGCGCCGTACCAGTTGCCGTAAACATTGGCCCATTCCAGCATTTGATTGCTGTCAACCAGTTCCTGAAATTTGGCGGGTGAGACAAAGGTGTAATGAACGCCGTCCTTTTCATTATAGCGGCGGGGCCGGGTGGTGACGGTGATAATATACTCAAGGGGATAGACAGATTTCTGAAGTCCGGCTAAAACCGAATCTTTGCCGGCTCCCGAAAGGCCGGAGAGGATGATGAGCAAAGGTTTTACCGGCGGGCTAAGCGGGGAACGGATCTCATAGCTCATCGGTACCATCACTTGATTCCTGTTTTGCCGGCGCG
>PLLL01000001.1:221-3468 GCA_003141235.1 Dehalococcoidia bacterium | reverse complement strand
GTGGATAGACCAGTATTCCATTTCACCTCCGGGCCGAACAGGATGTATTTCTAATAATAAGTTCTATTTTTTGGATATAAACGAAATACAGTAGCAGGTTAAATAAAAACCTCTCCCCTTAAGATGGGGAGAGGTGGTTTTCTTTGTTTATTTACTTTTCTTTTGAAAGATTATACTAGCTTAGAGTAAAGGCCAGCCAAATTTCCACAATATAATACCAACCGCTAATAGGATTACACCTACCGCGATGGCAATCCACCCGCCGATTTTTAAAGCGCCCGGTTGAGGGCTTTCCACATGGTCCAGTGAAAATTCTCTGAGGTCGTGTTTGGATGCCAGCGTTTCGAAAAGTTTTTTCTCCTCGCGTATACCCCAGAATATCCCGCTAATGCCCAGGATTATAAATATTCCGCCCACAATCGCCAGGATGAACCAATTACCTTGATCCATAGATTAAACTCCTGATGGGAGCATTTATGTTTACTATAGGCTATTCATGCGGAGTTTTCAAGAGGGGAAAAGGAGATAAAAAAGTCATTGCGAAAAGTAAACCAGCGAAGCCCCGCGTATCGGGGCTTCGCTAAAGCTCGCAATGACTAATTAACTCACGCCTGATAACAGGCGCGGTAATATCACCAGAGTTGCATAGACTATTTTACTTCAACAGTGGCGCCGGCGGCTTCCAGCTTTGTTTTGGCTGCGGCAGCATCATCTTTGCTGACGTTTTCTTTAACCGCCTTGGGAGCAGCTTCAACCAGGTCTTTGGATTCTTTGAGACCCAGACTGGTCAACTCACGAACGGCCTTAATAACGTTAATCTTGTTGGCGCCGATGGTCTTGAGAACAACGGTAAACTCGGTTTTTTCTTCAACTACCGGAGCAGCCGCTGCCGGGGCTGCTGCCACAGCTACAGGCGCCGCGGCGCTGACGCCGAACTCGGCCTCCAGGGATTTGACCAGTTCCGCCAGTTCCAGGACATTCATGCCCTTGATAGCCGTCAATATTTCTTCAATAGCTGCTGATTTCTTCACCCTGGCTGCCTTGGGTTTCTTTTCTTCAGTTGCTTCTGCTTTTACTTCTTCGGCCTTTACTTCATCTGCCATGTTACTTTCCCTCCATTTGTTGAATTCTAGCCTGTAAAACTCCCATTACGCCCCTGATCGGGGCTGAAAGCACATTAACCAGCCCAGAGATAGGGCTTTGTATTCCGGCGATTACCTGGCTTATCAGCACCGCTTTAGACGGCAGCCTGGCCAGAGTCGCGATTTCGTTAGTAGTCAAAACTCTATCCGTTAAAAAGCCGCCCTTAATTTTCATGGCGGACTTGGAGCTGCGGATAAATTCGGTCAGGGCTTTGGCCGCATCCTGTATTTCACCGTAACCGAAAGCTACGGCCATCGGGCCTTTAAAAGAATCCGCGGTTTGTTCCATACCGGCGTTCTTCGCCGCAATCAGCGCGAGGGTATTTTTAACTACCGTGTATTCGACTTTTGCTTCCCTGAGTTTTCGGCGCAGATTGTTGATTTCGGTAGTGGTCAACCCCCGGTAGTCAGTCATGATACCGATACTGCATTTGGAGAAAGTTTCCTGCAGGTCTTCTACTATCTTTACTTTCTTTTCTTTTGCCATCTAATGCACCTCCTGGAAACCACTTTGTTTACCGGTAAATATCTTAAGCTAAATAAAAAGTCCTTGAGCGCGCTGCCCAAGGACAAAACAAAATCTGGTATTTTGTTGCATCCTCGGCAGGTATTTGATTTATTAAGTCCCGATAGAACCGGGACACCTGCTGTCTCAGGACTGTTTATTCAGTTAGAAATATTGTAGCATAACTTTCATTATATGTAAAGAGCACCATACATTCAACATACCATTCTTCTAAATATTCATTTTACCTTTTTTTCTAATTCTTTCCATATTGGAATTAACGCTAATATAATTCCAATCATCGCTATTCCACCCATCATATAATTAAGGTCGAAATTAGTATCTATGTATCCTCTTACCTTATCAGTAATCCATTCTCCTTTTTGAGATGCTACTATTAACACCACACCTAGCCCTGAAAATAAAAACACTATCGTTTTATAAATGGAACTGAAAAACGCGAACAAAATAAGATAAAGAAATGCCAATATTACTACGTCCACTATCCATAAATGTTTAAATGAACCAGCTAATTTCATCCAGGTAAACCCATCTTTGAACGCGCTAATAAAATTTATCGCCACTATAATTACTAATACCCATAGTATAAACCACAAAGCCATCTTCCACGGTCTATTTTTAAAATCAGACACTGTTTCTTTTGGTTTATCTGTTTTCATTTTTTCAACCTCCAAATATAATGTTTTTATTGTTAGATTATTGTACCACTATGATAGCATAGAAATATCAATTTAGTATCATATTGTTAATTAATCGCAAAATTTCTAAGTAGTGTACTATCTCTCGTTCGCCCTCATCTCTCTTATCCCAATTCTTCATAAATTATTGTCATTGCGAGGGAGCGTTAGCGAACGTGGCAATCCTAATCATCAATCAAAATGAGAATATGGGATTGCTTCGCCTTCCGCAGCGGCGGAATGGTCTCGCAATGACAGGTAAAAAAAGAGGGGCTTTTCAGCCCCTCTATAAATCTTTTACGAATCCCTTTTTAGCTAGCTGGCGGTTAGCGCCGTGGCCGAAGAAAGGTCGAGCTTGATGCCCGGCCCCATAGAGGTGGTGATAAAGGCGCTTTTGACGTACTGGCCTTTAGCCCCGCTTGGTTTGGCTTTAACCACCGCTTCCATAATGGCGGTCAAGTTGTCCAGCAGCGCCTTGGCCTCGAAGCTGGCTTTCCCCAGCGGCACATGGATGATAGCAGTCCGGTCCAGTTTATATTCCACGCGGCCCTTGCGGGCATCTTCGATGACTCTGGGTAAATCGTTCATAGCGACTACCGTGCCCGCTTTAGGATTGGGCATCAGTCCGCGCCGCCCAAGGACTTTACCGAGTTTACCGACTCTACCCATCATCTCCGGTATGGCGATGGNNTCTTCAATCTTTTTTATCAGTTCTTCCCCGCCGACAACATCGGCGCCGGCGCCCTGGGCAATCCTCTCGGCCTCACCCTGGGCGAAGACCAGTACGCGTATCTTTTTACCCAGTCCGTGGGGCAGGAGGGCTACTCCTCTTACCTGCTGGGCGGCATTACGCGGGTCGAGCCCCATGCGCAGGTGCAGTTCGACCGTCTCATCGAATTTGG
>PLLL01000001.1:0-201 GCA_003141235.1 Dehalococcoidia bacterium | reverse complement strand
CCCATGCTGCGGGCGGTACCGGCAATAATGCGCTCGGCAGCTTCGATGCTTTTAACATTCAGATCTTTGGATTTAATCTCGGCGAGCTCGCGAAGTTGCTTCCGTGAAAGTGTGCCAGCTTCCTCGTGACCGGGCCGGATGCTCGCTTTTTCCAGTTTCAGGGCTTTTTTAAGTAAATCCGAGGCCGGCGGTGTCTTGCAG
>PLLL01000010.1 GCA_003141235.1 Dehalococcoidia bacterium | reverse complement strand
CCGGTCACCACCGCCACTTTGCCTTTTAATTTTTGAGCCATTGTTTTAATCTCCTCTTTTTAATATTTCCTACTATAAAGCCAAACCGGCCTGAAATCCCTCTTTAACGGCCTTAGCCAGTCTATCAACCCCGGCGCAATCACCCACAGTATACTGCTCAATGCCGGTCTTTTTCATCTCATCAGCCAGCTTACGGTCCGGCTCAGTACCCATCGCGATGACCACCACATCCGCCTCGATGGTAGAGCGCTGCCCGTTGACGCTGACGGTTACCCCCTGCGCGGTAATTTCCTCAGCGGTTGCCCCCACCAGCAGTTTAACACAAAGAACCTCTAAAGCGCGCAGCAGGGCGAGATAGTAAAACGGCATAGCGGCCGCATCCGCTGCAATTTCGCCGGTCTTTTCAATAATCGTAACACGATTATCGTTTAAAGCCAAGACCTCAGCTGTTTCAGCCCCGGCAGACTTACCGCCGATAACGGCCACCTTTTTATTGCGGGGCATAGCGCCGCGCAGGACATCCCAGGCGGTGACCACGTTAGCATTATTAATACCCGGCAGCGGCGGTTTCCGGGGCACAGCGCCGGTGCTTATAACTAAAGCGTCGGGCTTTTCCTTAGCGACGACATCCGATTTGAATTCACTATTCACTATTTTGACGCCCAGCGTTTTCAACTGTGCCAGTTCGTATTCGAGGAACAGGTTATATTCGTCTTTACCCGGCAGACGGCAGGCCATATTGAGCTGCCCGCCAAGCTTATCTTTCTCATAAAGACAGACGCGGTGCCCGCGCGCCGCCGCTACACGGGCGGCTTCCAGACCGGCCGGACCGCCACCAGCGACGATAACATATTTGAATTTCGCGGCTTTTTTCAGTGTAAATTCCCGCTCCCTGCCGACGGCGGGATTGACGGCGCATTCCAGCGGCGTGCCACCGACAGACGTAAAGCAGTACTCGCAGGCGATACAGTGCCTGATTTCCGCTTCCTTCCCCTCACGGGACTTATTCGGCCATTCCGGGTCGGCAATCAGCCCTTTCCCGATGCAAATAAGGTCGGCCTTGCCCTGCGCCAGTATCTCTTCGGCCAGCTGCGGGGTGATAATGCTCCCCACGGTCATGACCGGAATGGAAACCGCCTGCTTTATGGGCGCGGCCAGCGGAACCATCTCGCCACGGCTGCTTTTCTTCGTCCGGGCGGTCAGCGGGGCAATAGAGCGGGGCGAAAGTCCGGCGGGATTAGCGCCGTGGGATACGTTCAGGGCAGCTACACCGGCTTTTTCCAGTCTTTGTGCAATCTCCAACGCGTCAGCGGGCGTCAGGCCGCCTTCTATCACCTCTTTGCCGCTGATACGGCAGATAATGGGAAAATCTTTACCCGTCTTTTGCCTGACCTTCTGTATTATCTCTAAAACAAAGCGGAACCGCCGCTCCGGGCTACCGCCGTAAGCGTCACGGCGGTGATTCGATAGCGGCGACAGGAACTGCTCAATGAGGAACTGGTGGCTGCAATGCAGACTTATCGTATCGAAGCCGGCCTCCTGCGCGCGGCGGGCGGCTTCGGCAAATTTATCTTCGATGGCCTCTATTTCTTTAATCGTCAGCTCATGCGGAACGACAAAGCCGTCAGCGGGAAAGGCGATAGCGGACGGGGCGACCGGCTGCCGGCCATCGGTGAGCATTAACTTGCCGTCGCGCAGTTTACCGGCTGTGCGGCCGGAGAAATTGAGCTGGATAGCGGCTTTAGCGCCGTTGTCCTTAATCGCTTTAGCGAGGCGGCGCAAGTCCGGGATAAATTTATTATCATCGATAAAGATGTCATTATAGCCGTGCTTGCCCAGCGGTGTGTCCACGATGCAATCCTCGACGATAATGAGGCCAACGCCGCCTTTTGCCCGGGCTATGTGGTAGTCAATCAAGGTATCAGTAACATAGCCGTCACGGGCAAAGCCGGTGGTCATCGGGGGCATGACGATACGGTTGCGCAGTTCCAGCTTGCCCAGGCGTATGGGCGAAAACAAGTCAGGATATTTCATACTCTATTTCATCGCTTTCTTAATTTCATCAGGCAGCGGCACATTCTGTTTACTTAAAAGTGCCTGCAATTTTTTAATGTCTACCTGCGCGGTATTTACCTTATCTTTCACCGCTAAAGCCGCCGCCGTGCCGGCCGCCTGACCCGTGGCGAAGCAATACTGGATGGGCGCCAGCACGTCGTTAGCAATAACGTCGGTGGAGATACAGCGCCCGGCCGTCAGCATGTTTTTCACTTTACGCGGCACCAGCGCGCGGTACGGGACATGCCAGTGAGGATGTTCCGGGGAAAATGCGTGACGGAAATCCGGGCCCATCATTATTGTATCGGGGAAGACGACGCCGGAAAAAACCTCCGGCGCGGTGACGACATACTCGCCAATCAGCCGGCGGCAACAGCGCACGCCGATTTGCGATGCGGTATCGATGATAAAGCTGTTTTCAAAACCGGGCATACGTTTTTTCAGAAAATCGTGAGTAATGCGCATCCGCTTGCGGCCATCCACCTCCAGCCATGTAAGGTCGTCAACGCTTAAGCCGCTTAAATTCGGTATGTTGTTATTCACCCAGATGACATCTTCACGCAGGGTGCGGATAAACATCGTAAAGCCGCGGAGGCTTTCCAGCTCTTTAATCATCTCGCCGTAGGCCTGGGCGTTAGTTTTCCGGAACCCATAAAACTTATCCGCATTGATATTACCGATGCGAAAGACCAGCGCCAGCCTGGAAGACCTGTCCTCCGGGGTCATCTTGCCATCGAAAGGGGCTCCAGCGGAAGCATAGACATCGCCGTCGCCGGTGGTATCGACAATCACTTTACCCAGCACCGCCTGCCGACCCGATTTACTTTCAAATACAACGCCCTGCACGATATCTTTATCTACCAGCGCGCTGACGAAGTACGAATGAAGCAGCAGCTTTACGCCCGCTTCTTCGGCCATATCGTTCAAAATGCACTTGAGCATTTCCGGGTCCATGAAAGCGTTTAATCTTATCTTGCCGTCCATCACACAAAAAGAGTAGTTTTTCCAGAACTCAACGAGTTCCGGTTTACTGGAACCCAAATCTTCCATTTTGGGATGGAGAACAGCGCCGACGGCATCCAGCCGGTCGATAACCTCCTGGCAAATACCGGCTATTTGCGGGGTATTCGTGCCGTCGCTCATCGGCATGATAAGCGTTA
>PLLL01000118.1 GCA_003141235.1 Dehalococcoidia bacterium | reverse complement strand
AACCGAATATACAGGGATACGGACTTAACGCCATGGGGTTTGCCTGGCTGAACTACGTGACAATCAAATAACAGCGCGGCTTAGATAAAGTAAAACGCGATAGCTATCAGCACATAAACAGAAATAAGCTGGGCGCCTTCCAGCCAGTGGCAAACGCCGTCGGCGCTGATATAGTTGGCAATCATCGCGGTCATCACCAGTGCTACCAGTGAAAACGGCCCGAAAACCAGGTCCAGCGCGGTACCTGTAAGCGCGGTACTGAGCAGCACCAGCACCGGCACCACGAACAATGCAATCTGCAAAGCCGAGCTCATGCCGATTTCCAGCGATAAAGTCATATTATTCTGACGGGCAAAGCCCACCGCGCTGACGTGCTCCGGTATGTTGGTTAAAAAGGCGATAAGCACCAGGCCGACGAATCTCTGGGTCAGCCCCACATCGGTGATAAGCGGGGTAATGGTATTAACCAGCAAGTTGGACTCGAACCCCGCCAGCCCTATACCGCAGATTAAGAAAATAACAGCCGTGCGGAGAGCCCAGGGGCGGAAAGTCGAAGGCGGCGGCGCCTCGCGCTCTACAACGAACAGGTGCTTGTGGGTTACCAGTGTATAGATAAGTCCCAGGATATAGACTATCCCCAGCACTACCGATACCGCCAGGCTCATTGCCGGAGCCGGTTTGCCCTGTACCATATTGTACATCGATGGTAACACCAGCCCGACTACCACGATGATAAGCATCGTTGAAGAAACGCCGGCTGAGTCCTTATTGAATCTCTGCTCTTTATACTTCAGACCTCCGAAAAACATCGAAAGGCCGATAAGCAGCAGCACATTTATGATGATTGAGCCGACCATTGAAGCTTTGACCATATCTATCAAGCCCTGACGCAGGGCGAACACAGCGATGAAAAACTCGATGGCATTACCGAAAGAGGCGTTAATCAGGGCGGAAATCGTCGTAGAGACGCGTTGGGCGACGATGCCGGTAGCCTCGATGATAATGTGCGAGATACCCATAATAGCGGCGCTAACGGCGATAAATGAAATCAAATGGGGGACATGCAGGTAATAAAGAATAATGGAGACAGGGATAAATATCAGGAAAGCATCGAGGACATGAAACTGTGCCGTCTTATTTCTTGAAGGCATATAGTAGCGTCACTTTTTAGCAAATCTCTCCTAATATAGTACGATTATTCGTCGTTTTTTTCCAGCCGAAGCTTTAGCATGTATTTGGTGTGAGTGTGTGTGGTTTGTATTTTGGGTTCTTCCCAAACTACCAATTACTAATTACAAAGTACTTCCTGAATGGCGGAGGGGGTGGGATTCGAACCCACGGTTGGCTTGCACCAACAACGGTTTTCAAGACCGTCACCTTAGGCCGCTCGGTCACCCCTCCTGGCTTCAGTCACAAATGAACCACCTTGACATAACACATCAATGCTGCTAATTTGCTGCCAATGCGTTATTTATTGACTCTATCATTATGCCCTAACACTAAAGCATCGTCAAACCGTTTGGCTGCCGCTTTTAGCATTACAGAGGCATGGGTATGCCTGGTATCGTGTCAACGTGTCGCTTTCAGACCGCACCGCTTTGCCGGTTATGACCGGGCGCGGGTAATTGTACCTGGATGGATAGGGGAGCTGTAATTAGCGCCGGTTCAGGTCACTAATAGGCTCGTAAGCCTGGTTATGTCTTCGATTTCCTCTAAATTATTAAGCATGTCGAGTATTTTTTCCGCATTACCGTTTGATACCGTTTTCGAGAAGGCAACGTTGCCTCTGAACTTTGCTACGATCTCTTCTTTGCCGAGCGGTTTTTTAAGCGCATTCCCTTTAGCTACATCTTCGTAGGCGTAGAATTCCCGCCCGTCTTTCATCCGGACGGTGACGCCCGCCGCCTCAATCATATCAGGCGGTAAAACACCGGTTATAGTCACTTTTCTCGCCAGGTTGCCAACCTCGGGGTCACGTATGAATTCCTCGGTGAGATGCTCCAGCTTGACATTTTTTCTTACCAGCACATTCGCGACGTGGTAACGCAAACTAAAAGTCGCGTGACCTTGTGGAAAATCTCCAATCTCAAAAGGCTGATTAAGAGGCGAATCAAAATGCATCGGGGCAACATCAATAGTAACACCATCAATATCATCAGCGATTATATTGTGGCTATGCACCAGTTTTAACGCGCAATCTATGGTCGAATGGATAAAACGGCAGCAAGGGTAGGGTTTAAACGTACAATCGCCGTAAAATTCTTTTCCCAGGTTTTTTGTTAAAGGAGAGGGGTCATGTTCTTTACAGTACAGCGCAAAGTACCCGAATTTGCCCAGTAGTGGGTCGCTGCCTCCCGTCCAGCCTTTTCCGGCCAGCTCCGCCGCAATAATACCGTCGCGGGCGGCCAGTCCTTGAGCCAGCTTAAAAGCATGGGCCCCTTCCTGAATGGGATGAAAACTCCCGGCCAGCTGGTTGAGCACGATGCCGAAAGCATTTATAATTTGACGCTCATTCATTCCCATCAGTTTACCGGCGATAGCCGCCGCCCCGAACTTGTTTACTGTGCCGGGGGTATCCCAGCCTTGTGAGATAGCGCGGGTGGATGCAGCGGCGATGCGTGTAGTAAGATCATCACCCAGTATCAAGGCTGTAAGAAGTTCCTTGCCGCTCGCCTGCCTCCATTCAGCCATCGTAATAGCCGTCGGGACGTTAGTTTCGGCGATGTGTGCCCAGACAGGCCGTTCTCCGATGTAAGGTGTTATCACGCCGTAGTCGAATGACCGGGCCATGATGCTGTTTATCATAGCTACATTGCCGGCGGGGGCTTTCCCGCCATGTATCAGAATGGTAGCCTCTTTCTTCCCGCCCCACTCCTTCACTAAATCCCTCAGCTCCGGGCAGCCCGGCGCGTTGGCCCCGCCAATGAGACAGCCGACGATATCGATAAGCCGTTTTTTAGCCTCTTTAATAGTTTTATTGTCAAATACTTCGAAGTTGGTTTGGACTACATTTCCGGCTAATTCCTCGACTATCATTAACAATGCTCCTTTTTGGACTTACTCAGGCCACAACTTCACACACTAATCCGAACGATTCAAAGAGCCGTTTGTCTTTCTGAACCTCCGTATCTGTCTGGGTATTTAATTCTTCCAGGTAGTATTTACGGTCGAGCATCTGGTACTTGCCCATACCGAACTTGTGGTAAGGTAGGATGTTGACCCTGACCGGCGGAAAACCGGCGGCGATGTGCGCGATATTCTTGAGTTCCTCATCCGAGTCGTTAATGCCGGGAATAAGCGGGATCCGTATAATCACCGGAATCCCCTTTTTGACGATTAGTCCGAGATTGCGAATAATCTCTTCATTTGACCTGCCTGTCCATTTACGGTGAGCTTCAGGCTCGCTCAATTTAATGTCAAACAGCACCAGGGAGGTATATGGCAGTACTTTTTCTAAGGCTTCGACGCTCGCCAGCCCGCAAGTCTCGATACAGGTATTGATACCATTATCCCGGCATAGCTTGAACAGCGAAGCCACGAAATCTGGTTGGGAGAGGGGCTCGCCGCCGGAGACGGTTACGCCGCCTCCGGATTCGCGGTAGAAATCTGCGTCCTTTTTAATCTGCCGGAAAACTTCTCCGGCGGACATGGTTTCACCGAATACTTTAAGCGCGCCCGGTATGCATACCTTAACGCACTCGCCGCAATTAGTACAGAGCTGCCGGTTGATGGAAACGCCTTTATCGTCCAATGAGATAGCTCGTACTTTGCAGGCAGTGACGCAGAGGCCGCATTTTGTGCACAAAGAATCCCGATGGGCTATTTCCGGACGGGAATTTTGCGATTCAGGATTTGAACACCAGGCGCAGCGCAGCGGACAGCCCTTTAAAAAGACCGTAGTCCTTATACCGGGCCCGTCCTGGATGCTGTAACGCTGGATGTTAAAAACCGTACCCAGGACATCGCCTGGCTCTTCCGGCTTCCCGGTCAGACCGTCACGCGCTGTAGACATTTATTGCCCTTCAGCCCGGTTCCCTTAAATCCCGTGTTCCGTCCGGGCAATAATCTCGTCCTGAACCGCCGGCGGCAGGTCTACAAAGTAGGCGCTGTACCCGGCCACCCTGACAATAAGACTCTTCCACTGCTCAGGGTTCTTTTTAGCCGCCAGCAGATCTTCGCGGCTGGTGATATTGAATTGGATATGCCAACCGCCCCGGTCGAAGAACGTTTTCAGCATCGAAAGGACTTTTTCAATTGAGGGCCGGGTTTGCAGCATTGAAGGCGATAGCTTCATGTTCAGCACCATGCTGTCCATGTTCCACGGAATCTGGTCTACCTTCGTGGCGGATTTTATCAGGGCGGTAGGCCCGTTGACATCCGCGCCGACCATCGGCGAAAGACCGGCATCGTACAATGGCGTTTTCGCCTTTCTGCCGTTGGGCAGGGCGCCGGTTACCTCTCCGGCAGGGTAGTGCCCGGTGAGTGCCGGACGCGAAACCCTCCAGGGTCTGCCGGTGGCGGGATTCGGTTTTTGCAGGATTATCTCGTTGGACTTCAGAGAAACGTAATTAAAGATATCGTCGACGTAATCATCATCGTTGCCGTATTTAGGCGCCGCCAGACACGCCTGGTGCACGTCCTCGTAGCCTTCCCAGTTGGCTTTTAAAGCTTTCATTATATGGGCCATAGTGTATTTTTTATCGTCGAAGACGAGCTTCTTGATAGCGGCAAAGGCGTCGGCTACGTCCACGCAGCCGCGCTGGCCGAAGCAGACTCCCATCTCTGGGTATCGCTCGCCGCCTTCGTATACATCCAGCCCTCTCTCCAGGCAGTCTTCGATTAAAAGAGAAGTCACAGGAGTCCCCAGGTGCTCTACCTTGCAGGAATAGCCGACCCAGTAGTCCTTGGCGCCTTTGTCGACGAAGTAGTCGTACTGCGTCCAGAATGCTTCATATAGTTGTTCAATCGAGGTGAATTTGGTGACGTTGCCTGTTTCCGGGCCGCATTTCATTCCCGTACGCGGGTCGGTGCCGCCGTTTAATGCAATCTCTAAGACCTTGGGGATGATAATATAGGCGGCAATTTTACTGGCTAAATTGCAGTGGCTGACAACATAAGACAGACAGCCCGCGGCGCTCCATTCCACAGCATCTTCGTAAGTATATCCGGTGGCTAAAAAGTTCCGTATGGCAATCCTGTCGTTAAGAAAGGCCGGGATGCCGCCTCTGGTTTCACGGTTACACTCGATTGCTTTTACCAGGAAGTCATGGTCCATCCCGTTATGAACGCGGATATAGATACCCGGCTGCGGCATTTTTACCTGCTGCGCTACCTCCAGGATCAGGAAGGAAACATCATTCGTGGCGTCCTTGCCGTCTGCCGTAATACCGCCGAGGGTGACCTGCTGTAAAAGCGAGCCGGCCGCTTCTTTTTCAAAGTATGAGCCGCTCACCATCTGCATCTCATTTAGCTTTACCCACACCAGGCCGATTAGTTCCGCCGCTTCCTGCCGGGTGAGTTTGCCTTCTTCCACGTCCTTCTTGTAATAAGGATATAGCCAATCATCCATCCTGCCCGGGCAAGGGCCGGAATGATAGGGCGCTTCCTTTCGTATGCCGAGGTGGATAAACCAGTAGAACTGCAAGGCCTCGCGGAAGGTGCGGGGCGGATTTTCCGGCACCCAGGCGCAGGTCTCCGCAATCTGTAAAAGTTCCAGCTTCCTGACCGGGTCTTTTTCAGTTTTTGCCATTTTCCGGGCCAGGTCCGCGTGTTTCCCGGCGTATTTTATCAGCGCCTCGCAGGTCATTATCATAACGTCTAAAATAACCAGCTTATGGAATATTGCCGTATAGTCATTAGGCACGAATTCGGATTTTTGAAGAGCCTTCTGTTTTTCCGCTTTCGCCTTTTTGATAAGACCGCCGAGTCCGTCTTTCATAATCCGGGGGTTATAAATCGTCTGCGTTTTATAGACCGTGCCGTTGACATCAGGTAGGACAGCGACCTTGCCTCTACGGCCGTCAATCAGGTCTTTGTAGCTTTCGCCCATCTTGGTTTCATAGGCTTTATAGACGATGTCATTAACCGATTTGCCGACCCAGTAGTTGGCGATTTCTTTAATGCCGGCCTCATCCGGGTCGATAGTAGCCGACATTACCTCGCTCATGGTGCGGGCGTTTTTTGAAGCCAGTTGTTCCAGAACATCGTAAGGATTACATTCTGGTACAATCTCGGCGCCGCGGATGTCTTTAGTCTCAACACCGACGATAAGCTCACTGTCCCGGATAATAATAGGCGAATCTTCCAGAACGCGCGCAAAGGCTTTCCCCCATCTTAAACGGTTGGGGTCGGCTTCCGTCTCTTTCCATGAAGCGGTGAGGGAGCGGGCCCTCTGAAACAAAATCTTCCGGGGGGCATCATTACATTCCTGCTTGCGCTTTAATACACGATCGGTAAGGACGTTTACTTTGCCGGTCTCTTTTGCCGCTTCAGTACTGATTACCATAGCTTCCTCCTCGTGGACTCTCTGTATCGATGTTCTATTTAGAACTTATATACCGTATTATAACACATCTGTCAAGAATGAGATTGCATATTGGCGGACTGTATCGACAGAAATGTCTATCCCGGTCTCAACCCAGCTTCAGCACTTCCAGGAACGCCTCTTTGGGCACCTCCACCCTGCCTATGTTCTTCATTTTCTTCTTGCCCTCTTTCTGCTTTTCCAGCAGCTTGCGCTTACGGGTGATATCGCCTCCGTAGCACTTGGCCAGAACATCCTTGCGTCTGGCAGAAATATCCTGCCTGGCCACGATGCGGCTGCCGACAGCCGCTTGAAGCGGTACACTGAAAAGCTGGCGCGGAATGACTTCCTTAAGCTTGGCTACCATCGCCTTGCCGACATCGTGAGCCTTATCCGGCGGAATGATACGGCTGAAGGCATCTACAGGCATATCGTTCACCAGGACATCGAGTTTAACCAGTTTCCCTTCCCGGTAACCGGTAAACTCGTAATCCAGCGAAGCGTATCCGCGACTGCGGCTTTTCATCTGGTCGTAGAAAGTGGTCAGCATGCAGCGCAGGGGCATTTCGTATTCCAGACGGACGCGCTGTCCGAGCTCGCCCACGGACTGGTGCTGTCCGAGATATTCCTGGTATTTATACACCCCTTCCGATTCTGAGAGAAGCTCCATCAGGGCGCCGATGAAACTGGACGGTGTGATAATCGATATTTTGACCCAGGGCTCTTCTATCTTCTCGATTTCCATCGGCTCCGGGAAAGCGGCCGGATTGTTGATCGTGATTTTCTGGCCGTTGGTTTTTGTAATGGTAAACGTGACGCCGGGCGCGGTGACTACCAGGGATAATGAAAACTCCCGCTCCAGGCGCTCACGCACGATATCCAGGTGCAGCAAGCCGAGAAAGCCGCAGCGGAAGCCGTAGCCCAGTATCGGGCTGGATTCCGGTTCATAGGTTAGCGAGGCGTCGTTAAGGTTGAGTTTATCAATAGCCTCACGCAGGTACTTGTAGTCCTCTGCCTGCGTGGTATAGATACCGGCAAACACCATCGGCTTGGGAGGGTGGTAGCCTATCAGCGGTTCGGTCACGCCGCCCTGCAGTGTGGTCACCGTATCGCCGACGCGGCACTCGACCACGCTTTTCAGACCCGTGGCGATATAGCCGACGTCCCCGGCCGTCAGTTCGGTGGCCGGACAGGGCTGCGGCGCAAAATACCCGACCTCAAGCACCTCCATCTCGGTATTATTACTCATCAGGCGCAGCCGGTCGCCTTTAGCGATGCGCCCGTCGGCGACGCGCAGGTAAGCGATAACGCCCTTATAGGCATCGTAGCGTGAGTCAAAGATAAGCGCTCGCAGCGGCCGGGTGGCCTCGCCCGTAGGTGGGGGAATGCGCCGGATAATTTCTTCGAGTAGCGGCGGCACGCCCTGTCCTGTCTTGGCGCTCATGAGCAGCACATCCGATGCTTTATACCCGAGTACGCTCACTATCTCTTCCAGAACACGCTCGGGTTCGCTCCCCGGCAGGTCAATCTTGTTAATGACGGGAATCAATACAAGGTTATTCTCCATAGCCAGGTAAGTATTGGCTAGCGTTTGCGCCTGGATGCCTTGAGTGGCATCTATGACCAGCACGGCCCCTTCACAGGCGACCAGCGTTCGCGACACCTCGTAGGAGAAGTCGACATGCCCCGGCGTATCGACGAGATTCAGGCGGTAGGTTTGACCGTTATTGGCTTTATAATGCAGACGGACGGCCTTAGCCTTGATGGTAATCCCTCTTTCGCGTTCCAGTTCCATGCTGTCCATCACTTGTTCGCCGATGTCCTCATGCCTCATGGTGCCGGTCAGCTCGATAAGACGGTCGGCCAGCGTCGACTTGCCGTGGTCGATATGAGCGATAATACAAAAATTCCTGGTCAGCGCCTGTTCCATTAAATCTTCCCTCTTAGACTGAGACTACTTTAATATTCTACCAGCTTTGTCATCCCGGCAGAAAGCGCCAGAAGACCTCGTTGCTCAAGAGCCGGCCGCGGCGCGTTAGCTTGAGATGCCGGTCAGTCTGCTCCAGAAGGCCGGCAGCGGCCATTTCTTCGACCTGACGGCGGTAATGCGCCAGTATATCTATGCCGAACCGGCTTTTAATATCATCCGCGTTAATTCCTTCACCTAACCGCAAGCCGAGTATAACCGATTCGGCAAGTTCTAGTTCAGGATTTATCTCTTCATCCAGTTCCAGTAATGACGATTTTTTACCTGAAAAATAGCCCAGATATTTGTCCAGATCTTTTGTATTGGCAAAGCGGTGGCCATCCATACAGGAATGAGCGGCCACGCCCGCGCCTATGTAGGGCAGGTTTCGCCAGTAAGTCAGATTATGGCGGCATTCCCGGCCCGGCAGTGCCCAGTTTGATATCTCGTAGTGGCTGTAGCCGTGTGCCGCCAGCCTGTCCTCGGCCAGTTCATACATGTCGGCGGCAATATCCGGGTCAATCCCGGGCAAAAAACCTTCTGTAATAGCCGTCCACATCGGCGTATCTTCTTCAAGCGTCAGAGCGTAGAGCGAAAGATGCTCCGGCGCTATCTCTAGGGCATCATCCACTGAATGCTCCCAGTCGGTTAGCGTCTGACCCGGCAATCCGTAGATAAAGTCGAGGCTCAAATTGTCGAACCCGGAACCCCTGGCAAAGCACACCGCATCTCTTGCCTCAGCCGCCGTATGAATGCGCCCCAGTAACGCCAGTTCGCGGTCATTAAGGCTCTGCACGCCCAGGCTCAACCGGTTCACGCCCAGTTTCCTGACAGCCGTAAGGTACGCCTCGTCAATTGTTCCCGGATTAGCCTCCATGGTTATCTCGGCGGCTTCATCTATGATATACAGCGTACTGATTTCGGATAGAAGGTCGCCTATATCTTTGACGGGAAGCAAACTCGGCGTGCCTCCCCCGAAAAATATACTGCGAATACGCTCTCCGCCGGCCCGAAGTGCCAGTTCTTTTTTTAGGGCGCTCAGGTATAAAGGAATATCGGCCCCGCGGTAATCATATGAAATAAATGAGCAATAAGGACACTTACGGCGGCAAAACGGCACATGGACATATAGCGCAATATCGCGGGACACGTTATAATTATAGCAGAAGTACCCGCCATTGTTTTTGAGTAGCGGCTAAAAAGGCCGGACTATCAAGGCGCCGGGATAGAGGATAAGTTAGGTTGAATATATGAATTATCGCAATGACATAAGAAATATCGCTATTATCGCCCATGTCGACCACGGGAAGACTACCCTGGTAGATGCCCTGCTTAAGCAGAGTCATGTCTTCCGTGATAATCAGCAGATGGGTGCGTTAATCATGGATCATAATGACCTGGAACGGGAAAAAGGCATCACCATCATGGCGAAGAATCTCGCCGTGATGTACCGCGGGATAAAGATAAATATCATCGATACTCCGGGACATGCCGATTTCAGTGGTGAGGTGGAGCGCGTCATTAACATGGCGGATGGTTGTCTGCTCCTGGTAGATTCTGTAGAAGGACCGATGCCGCAAACCAAGTATGTGCTTGGGCAGGCTCTAAAACATGGCCTGAAGCCGATTGTCGTTATCAATAAAATTGACCGGGAAAACGCGCGGATAGCGGAGGTGCTGCATCTCACCCAGGACCTGTTCCTGGAGCTGGCTACCAGCGCTGACCAGCTTGATTTTCCGGTTCTATATGCCAGCGGTAAGGAAGGTACGGTATCGAGGGACCCGGGTACGAAAGGCAAAGACGTCAGCCCACTCTTCGAAACCATCCTGGAGAAAGTGCCGCCGCCGCAAATTGAAAGCGGGTCTTTCCAGATGCTGGTTTCTAACCTGGATTATGATAGCCACAAAGGGCAAATAGCTATCGGTAGAATCTGGCGGGGTAAGGTAGCTCCCCGGGACGCTGTTGTTTGTATCGGCGCTGACGGGAACCCGGTAAAATTTGAGATAAGCGAAGTATTTACCCATCTCGGACTGGAACGCGTAAAGGTAGACGAAGCCGAGGCGGGCGATATCGTAGCGGTAACGGGCATTGAAGGGGTCTCTATTGGAGATACCATTGCCAGTCCCGATAACCCTGAAGCTCTGCCGCGCATAGACATCGGCGAACCCACGGTTGAGATGACCTTTGGTGTAAACACCTCCCCGTTAGGTGGCCGCGAGGGGCGCTACAGCACGACCCGTCAGCTGCGGGAGCGGCTCTACAGAGAACTGAAGACTAATCTTAGTCTCAGGGTTCAGGATACTAACAGCTCCGACACCTTTATGGTTAAAGGCAGAGGAGAATTGCATCTGGCTATTCTGATAGAAACCATGCGCCGCGAGGGCTTTGAATTTGAAGTATCCAAGCCGGAAGCTATTACCAAGATAGTTGATGGCAAGCGTATGGAACCTGTGGAGGTTCTGAGCATTGAGACCACGTCCGGCTACATCGGGGTGTTGACCGAGATGCTGAGCAACCGGCAGGCCAGGCTCGTGGATATGCGCCACGATGGTGATAATGCGCACTTGGAGTTTCACGTACCTACCAAAGGGCTCATTGGTTTCCGCGGCGCTTTTCTGACCGCCACCCGCGGTGAAGGTATCATGAATACCATCTTTCTCGGCTGGGAGCCCTGGCGGGGAGAGATAACCTCGAACCGCATGGGCGTTCTGGTAGCCTCGGAAGGGGGCGCAGCCATAACCTTTGGCCTCAATATTGCCCAGGGACGGGGCGACACCTTTATCGATCCGGGGACGCTGGTCTATGAAGGCATGGTAGTGGGTATGGGTACTCGGCTGCAGGATATACCCATCAACGTATGCAAGGAAAAAAAGAAATCCAATATGCGCGCATCTACCTCCGATATTGCCGTAAGACTAACTCCTCCGGTGAAGCTGAGCCTGGAGCAGGCTATCGATTTTATCAATAAGGATGAGCTGGTCGAGGTAACCCCGGCGAATATAAGATTGAGAAAGAAATTGCTGACTAATTCACAGCGGTTGAGGGACATCGCCTCTGGTCGTCGAAGCACGGAGAAAGGTTAATATTTGAGCGTAGCGTCTCCAAATGGTATAACGGCAGGAGATTTTTCAGCTTACTGGACTCGGGGATTGATTACTCCGGCACCCTGTGTTTCAGCAGGTTAATCATCGCCAGTGCCTTCACATCCGGAGATAGTGTGTCCCAGGCGTCATCCTCTTTGAGAGACTCCAGTTTGTTCCTGAGCTCTTCATCGTTGTCCAGCTTTAAAGTGCCGGCCCGGTAATCTTCAATCAAAAACCTGGTCATTTCCCGATAGTCATTTTTAATCTCTTTTTTCGATTTTGAACCGGAGCGGGAGCCGCGCTGTTTTTGTTTTGGCTCAGCTTTTACAGGAGTTTTAGCTATATCTACTGTTCTGTCCGCGATTTCCAGAGATTGATTCGGGACGTCAGCTGACTTCAGTTTGGCTTCTGAATTAGCTTTTTCCCTCAATTCCGCGGCGGCTTGCTCCGCCTCGCGCAGGGTCTGGTCTGCCTTTTGCCTGGCATCGGCCAGTAGTCTAGCTGCCTCGGCACTCGCTTCTTTTACTACCTTTGTTTTTAATAAATAATCCTTGGAAGATTGTTTTGCTTCTTGTAAGAGCTCCGCCGCTTTCTGCCTGGCCTCGGCGATGATTACAGCTGATTTCTCATTAGCTTCAGTATTAGCTCTACCAGTCGTCTCCTTAGCTCCTTGCTTGGCCTCACGCAGGATCTGATCTGCCTTTTGTTGGGCCTCAGCGATAATCACCGCCGATTCGGCATCGCCGCTGGTTTTGGCCCTATTGGCTAATTCCACCGTCGCCTTTTCCGCCTCGGCTACAATATAAGCCGCTCTTTGCGTGGCATCGGTGATAATAGTAGCTGATTTCGTGTCAGCTTCAGCGCCATCCTGTTCTGCCTTCTGAACGATTTCAAGCGCCTCTTGCCTGGCATCGGTAGTTATTATTGCTGCTTTCTCATCGGCGGCGGCTACCTCTTGCTCTGCTTCCAGCAGGATATAGACCGCCTCTTCCCGGGCATCACTGATAACCCCGGCTGATTTTGTATCGGCTTCTACCGTGGCTTTTACCGTTAGTTCTGCGGCTGCTAGTTCTCCCTCGTGTACAATTTGAGCCGCCTTTCCCTCGGCGCCAGCGATAATGGCCGCTGATGTTTTCTCTGCTTCAGCTTTGGCTTTGTTCATCACTTCCGGAACGGCCTGCTCCGCATCGCGTAATATCTGATCTGCCTTCTGCTTGGCATCGGAGATTATCCTGACCGACTCACTTCTGGCTTCTTTCAGCACCTTTTCTTTAGATATCATTTCCTTAACGGTTTGTTGTCCATCACGTAAAAGCTGGGCCGCCTTTCGCTGGGCGCCGGTGACAATCTCTGCCGATTTAGTTTCGGCTTCTTTATTTACTTTACGAGCAAAGTCCGCGGCAGCCTGCTCCGTCTCGCGCAAGATTTGCTCTGTCTTTCGCCGGGTATGAGCGATAATGGACGCTGAATTAGCATCGTCTTCAGCCTTGTTTTTCTCTCTCAATTTCGTGGCAGCTTGTTCCGCCTCACTCTCGATTTGGGCAGCGTGTTGCCGGGCATCACCGATTATCCTGGCTGACTCAGCGTCAGCTGTTTTTCTAACCGTGTCCTGGGACGTTAATTCTCTGGCAGTTTGTTGTGCTTCGTATAAGATATGGGCTGCCTTTTTTTCGGCGTCAGCGATAATGGCCGCTGATTTAGTTTCGGTTTCGGTTCGGGTTTTATGAGTCAATTCCGCGGCGGCTTGCTCGGCCTCGCGCAGTGTCCGGTCGGCCTTCTGCTGGGTATTTGTGATAATGGCCGCTGATTTTGCATCCGCCTCCGCCTGGGTTTTACCGGTTATTTTCGCAACAGCCTGCTCTGCCTGGCCTAATATCTCCGCCGCTTTTTGCTGGGCATAAGTGATAATCTCAGATGATCTGGTATCGGCTTCGGTTTTGGACCTGGTTGATAGTTCACGGGCGGATTGTTCGGCTGTATGAATAATCCGGCGCGCCGTTTGCTGGGCATCCATCACAACGATATTGTTTGGTTTTGCAGACGCTTCAGGTTTCACCTGGGCTGCAGGTTCTGTGACGGTTGATTTTGGAAGCTCGACAACTTGAGTCGCCCGCGGTTCAATTTTCACCTGGGCTGCAGGTTCCGTGGCGATTGGTTTTGGAAGCTCGACAACTTTAGTCGCCTGCGGTTCAGTATTCTCTTTTATCACCGGTTTATCACTTGTGGTAATATAATTACACCATTTACATCTGGCGCCGAAAACCAGATGCCCGCATCTAGGGCATAAACTCTGTTTTCTCATTTTTTATTCACCTTATGATTACATTTATGTGGAATCAAGTATTAAATTAGTTTATCAACATGATTATAGCACGCCGCGATAATCTTGTGGAACAGTAAGGCAGATTGTTCAATACACAGGCGGTCAATATTAGCAGATAGCATATAACCCGGTAGTGACTCATGAACTGCGGGATTTTTAATCGTAACCTCGGAAGTGCTATAATTTTTATAATGTGGTCTGTGAACTATTGCCTCCTGGTCTTTATCAGCGTGTTGGGAGTCCTGCAATTAGCGGCTGCTTATAATAATTTCCGCGGCCTGTTATTTTTCCCCCGTAAAATATACTGCGTGTGCTTTGCCGTCGTTGCCATCGGTTTCGGCCTTTTTGCCTTCTTTACCTGGTATAACTTTAACAGCTTCGTTGTCGAAGGGAGCCAGCAAACCGGTTCATTTGTCCTTTCCGCCGCCGCGGGAATTCTTTTTACACTGGTCTTTTCATCGGTAATAAACTACCGGCGTCTTGGTGCCGGGCATTCTGAGCAGGATGGATTGGATGCCCTCCGGGAGATCACTTTTTTCCAGGCCATTCGCAACCATCGGGGCGAAAAGGAGCGATGACGGATAAGACGCTTTTCCTCTACATTAACGGCCTGGCAGGTAAAGTGCCTGTCATTGACGGGTTCTTCAGGGGCATTTCTAATGACTACTTCGCCGTCATCAGTTGCTGCCTTATCCTCATTTGGCTCTGGTTCGGTACGCGGGACATAACCTGGAGGCAAATAAACCAGCAAGCCGTCATTACCGCTATGATAAGTATCGGCCTGACCAGCCTTCTCGTAACAATATGTAACCAGTTCTATTTCAGGGCGCGCCCGTTTGCGGAACTGCCTCCGGGTTCGGTGCATCTCCTTTTTTACCGACCGACCGATTCATCTTTTCCGTCTAACCTGGCCGCCGTGCTTTTTGCTATTGCCGTGCCAATATTTATTAAAAACAAGGTCTTCGGTTCTGTCTTACTGGCGATTGCGATACTCGGCAGTTTTGGCCGCATCTATATCGGTATCCATTATCCGCTTGATATCCTTGGGGGCGCTGTTTTTGGCGCTGTGGGAGCTATGCTGGCTTTTGGGGTAATGCGGCTGATATCTCCGCTTTCGAATCTTCTGATGCATTGGCTGCGGAAGCTTTATCTCGCCTGACGATACCTTACACTTTCCCCGTAACAGTATCATTGGCTTTGGCCTCTTCGTTGGTGTTTATTCCTCGTGACGCCAGAAGGCCGAGAAAAGAAAGCGCGGCAGCGGCATACATTACCGCCCCGTAGCTCCCCGTTGCTTGGGAAACTGCTCCTCCGAGGAACGGCCCGATGCTGCCGGCTAGAGACATGGAGGAGTTCAACAAGCCAGCTACGGTCCCTCGTTCCTGGTGACGTCTGAGCAGGTAATTGAGCGCTCCGATGAACAAAGCGGAATAGCACACGGCCAATAATAGCTGCATGGGTATAATCTGTAAATAGTGGTTAGCGGTGCCATAAAGAGCGAAGACAATCACCGACAAGAGAAGACCGATCTGGAACATCCTGGCGGGGTTAAACCTTTCGATATACCGCATGAATACAAACTGACCTAACATGTTGGTGGCGTCCATTACGGAAATCCAGAATCTGCTCGCGCCGATACTGCTCAAATATAGAGGCCAGACGGTCCAGATGGCCATGCCTCCCAGCTGCCGGAAGAAAAAAGCGAGGAATATCTTATAGTTCGACTTGATTAGTTTGATGGGGAAAACCGCTACATGAATATGTGTGGCCGATTCTTTATCCTCTGTAAGCAGAAAAGACATCAGGAAGGCTGCGAAAGCGGCCGCTGAACTCAGGATAAACAGCGCGCTGTAGTCTTTTACCAGGGCCGCTGACATCGCGCCGACCAGCCACCCGAGCGCGCCGTAGGAAATGAAATTCCCGATTTGCTTCTGGTGCTCATAGGTATAGGCCATAATGACCGCCGAGTTGATACCTACACACAATCCGACGAAGCTCCTGGCGGCCAGTAAAGCCCATGGGTTATGGGCCAGAGTCTGGGAAAGAAATGCCAGGGAGGTAAGACCGAGACCGGCGCGAATGAACTTCATCCGGCCGTGCATATCCGATAGTCTCCCGAACAGAAGGGATGATATAAAAAAAGTAATACCAAAGGCCGCGGCGATGAAGCCCACCTGAAGGTTTGTTGAGCCGACGCTTCGGGCATATAGCGCCAGATAGACGTTGGTAAGTTCTATGGACGTATTGGAAAGGAAACTGATTGATGCCAGGCACAGTGATAAGGAGAACCATGCCGGAAGGTTCGGGCGGCGCATTTCTTAAGGGCCTCCTTTACCTGCGTAACACGCAGACACGATAATATTATATCGTGAAGGAGGTAATATTGCGAACCGGGGTTAGTGAGATTACTATTAAAAATAAACCAGCCTGTGACGGAAAATATCCATCCGGAGTATGAAACAGCCTAGAGCCACTGGCGGGACTGCTGGTCGAACCTGAGGGAGCGCCGGTTGAGGTGTTCGGCACGGCCGCAGTTGGGGCATTGTTTGTAATAGCCGCGTTCCTTATCGGTCATAAATAAAACTGCACTATGGCAGTTGGGACAATAGCCGCTGGTCTCGTGCAGCGGCTCTGATAATATGCGCTTGTTCTCTATGGCATTATCTTTCGGCATGCTGGCATCCTCCGTGCTTTTTTTAGAGATTCAGCAGGTAAATTAAAGCTCTGATGATACCATTCTACCGTCAGGTGCGATTTGTGAACAGCGGGATAGCCCCCATAAGTGTTTGGGCTGACACTGATATTTAAATACTATAAACGCCCTACAAACGGTTTTTATAATGGCCTATAGCCATTCCGTCTATAAGGCGTTTATGTTTCGTATTAAAACTATATATTCTTAAGAGAATCTCAGCCGGTTATATTAAGCGGCGCTCTGGGTTTTTCTTAATGTCCAAAAGCCGGTTAAAAACATGCCAAGCCCCAGGAGAATATCTGCTGTGCCGCTGGTCCTGACGAATTTCGCAACGCCGATATTCGATTTTGCCAGCCCCAGCAATGCTCTTTGTGCGGAAAGGTAGTCGTACGTGACGCTGGGTGCGGCTTGCCCCGCCTGTATTTTTGGTTCTTCGGCAGCTTTTACAGCAGTATATTTGGTCACTACTGTATCATATGTTGCGTTAAGCTGGTCGAGTGTTATGGGTGCTATTTCGTCGGATACTATATTCTCCGCCGTGCCTGCCTGGGCTACAAATAAAATACCGTATGCAAATACGGCCAGCCCCAGAATCGCGATGATAATTGCAATGACGCGCATTAGGTAGTACCTCCTTCTTTTGTGCACCTGGAATTGCTAGGTATCATATCGTATTACGTATGGAATGTCAAGTAATGTGTTATTTTAAAACCTGAGTTTATCTGATTACTTTCACGCCCATGAAGTCCTGTAGCACTTCCGGTACGGCGATGGCGCCATCCGGTTGCTGGTAATTTTCCATCACAGCTATCATTATCCGCGGGAGGGCAAGCCCTGAGCCGTTAAGGGTATGGACAAACTGTGGCTTGGCATCCGGGGCGGGGCGGTAGCGCACGTTAGCCCGCCGCGCCTGGAAATCACCGCAGTTGGAGCAGGAGCTGACCTCCAGCCATTCCTCACAGCCGG
This sequence comes from Dehalococcoidia bacterium, assembly GCA_003141235.1. Lineage (GTDB taxonomy): Bacteria > Chloroflexota > Dehalococcoidia > Dehalococcoidales > RBG-16-60-22 > Fen-1077. The sequence continues at coordinate 1,591 of PLLL01000118.1, read as the reverse complement.
GCGCCCAAACATCGATGTCATAAGATTTCGTGGAAGCAAAACCTATATCGCCGGTGCATATCTTGCGGATGCGGTAGGCCAGTCCAAGCTGCTGGCAGACTTCCTCGGCATCATGGGTGAGCTTTTCTAATTCGTCGTTAGAAGTCTCCGGCTCGACGAATTTGTACATCTCCACTTTATCGAACTGGTGGCCGCGCTTTATACCGCGTGTGTCTTTACCGGCGGACATTTTTTCCCGGCGGAAGCAGGCGGAATATGCGCAATAGTGTTTGGGCAGGTCTTCTTTAGCCAGGATTTCATCACGGTGCAGGTTGGTCAGCGTTATCTCCGAGGTGCCGATGAACCAGTAATCTTCCTCGGCATCATGGTATATGTTTTCTGCAAACTTGGGTAATTGGCCTGATGCCTCCACGCATTCTCTCTTGACCATATAGGGAAGATATCTTTCCTGGTAGCCCTGCTTATCGATATGAAGTTCGAGGAAGAAGGTGATTAATGACCTTTGCAGGCGGGCGCCAAGCCCGTTCAGCACATAAAAGCGGGTGCCGGATAGCTTTACCCCGCGCTCAAAGTCGATTATTTTAAGGTTTTCACCCAGCGTCCAGTGCGGCAGCGGCTTAAAATCAAACTTCTTTGGTTCGCCCCAGGTGCGTATCGTCACATTTTCATTGTCGTCCTTGCCGATGGGCACATCGGCCTGGGGGATATTGGGCACCTGCAAAAGCAGCTCGGAAAGGCGCTCATCCAGCTTCTTGGCGGTCTCTTCCAGCGTCTGTATCTCGACGCGCAGGGCGCGGCCTCTTTCCGGGGCTTGCTCTCTGTCTTTAGAGACAGACTTTCTTTCCTGACGCAGGTTGTCCAATTTAATAATGCCCTGGCGGCGCTCGATGTCCAGGCGCAGGATTTCGTCGATGGGGGCGCTATCGTGGCGGTTTTCAATCGCTTTTTTAACAAGTTCCGGGTTTTCACGGATAAATTTAAGGTCTAACATAGGTGTTTAACCTCCTATCCTCTCTCCCCTTCGAGGGAGAGAGTTAGAGTGAGGGGGCGATTTTTGCGCAAGTGTTTGTATTATTGTTTCTACTACACCGTCTAGGTTTTCCATAATGTCATTATTCCAAAACCTTAGTACAAGATAGCCTTTGCTTTTTAACCACATTGTTCTATCTAAATCCTTCTTTATTGTTTCATCAGTATTATGATGACCGCCATCAATTTCAACTAACAGTTTTTTATCCATGCAGGCAAAGTCAACGATATAGTTACCAATACATTGCTGCCGACGAAATTTTAATCCGAGTAATTGTCTATCACGTAATTTTGACCACAACAAAATTTCTGTTTCAGTTTGCCTTTGACGAAGTTGTTTGGCTATGTGTATCGGGAGCGTATTTTTCAGTTCTTTTTTCCCCCTCACCTTAATCCTCTCCCTCGGTGGGGAGAGGAAAGAGCCCGGCGATATCCTTCGCTCCGCTCAGGATGACAAGGGAATATGAGATTGCCGCGTCCCGGTGTCACCCTCACCCTTGGTCCCTCTCCCATCAAGGGAGAGGCGTATAAGGATGGGCTATATAACGGGGGATGTCTCGCA
>PLLL01000017.1 GCA_003141235.1 Dehalococcoidia bacterium | reverse complement strand
GGCGTCATGTCCACGCCGATAACCCGGCCGCTTTCGCCGACCTTTTTAGCGGCGAGAAAACAATCGAATCCGGCGCCTGAGCCCAGGTCGAGGACGGTTTCTCCTTCTTTTAAAGAAGCGAGGGCTACCGGATTGCCGCAGCCCAGTCCCAGGTTAGCGCCTTCAGGCACGGCGGCCATATCTTCATCGGTATAACCGACACTTTTACTGATATCTTTGGTAGTAGGGCTGCAGTTGCAGCCGCTGGCTTGCTTCGGTCCGCAGCAGGATTGGCTCTGGCGGGCGACCTGTGCATACTTCTCTCTGACGGTGCTTTTAACTTCGGTGTCTTTCATTTTAACTCCTTCTCTATTTCTGGAACACTTCTTCCATCACTGGCCCGAGCATACTTTTAACCATGTTCGTCAACGATTCGACTTTAATTAAGGAAAGACAGCAGGTCTTCCCGTCTTTATCCATGCTGACCACCGCTAGCTTGTCCCCTGCGTGAATCCCGGCTTTGTCCCTTAAATCTTTGGGCAGTACCATCTGCCCCCGTTCATCTATGCTGATAACGGCCTCGACCTTGCAGCAGCCCTGTAAAGCGGCAGGGGAGCAACAATTCCCTTTTGCTTTAGCCATTTTAGCCTCCTGAAGATAAAGAATATTCAGAAAAATCAGAATATACTGACATTATAATGGNNAGTTAGTCAAGAGGGTTAAAGCATTGGATTCTCGCCTGCCCGGTAGTGATGCGCGTAATTATTTAACGGCTCGGAATAATCCAATATTCATATTCCGGATAATATTCTGTTCAATAAAAACCCATGAAACCTGTTTTGACAGAGATACACGCTTGAGCCTATAATATAATCGCTCAAGTAGAGTTTTTCTTGATACTTTAAACAACAGCCGAATTTATTGTTCCCCTGTTTGTTTGTGAGCGTATTTAGGTGCGTTTTACAAGGAGTTAGGGGTTTTCTTATTGCCCTGTGATATTATCTCATGGCATTACTTGTTCCTTCTCTGATTGCCTATGCTTTAGCATGCTTGTTGCCTTTGGTCTTTCTTAGAAAAGATAACAAAGCGATAAGGCAGGTTTCTTACGGACTGATACTGATAGCCAGCGCGTTTTTAACCATACTGGCTTTGAAAATCTTCATCAGCAATCAGCCCATAAGCGCTGTACTCCTGCAAATCACCCCGGGGCTGGGTTTCTCCGTTTTCTTAGACCGTCTGGCCGCGCTTTTCATCTTCATCATTGCTATTGTATCCGTGAGTTTTGCCATCTACTCTTTCAATTACGCCGAACACACCGGCTCACATATCCGGAAGAATTTACTGGCGGCGTTTAGCGGCCTTTTTATCCTGTCAATGGTGCTATTCGTCGCCTCCGGTAACATCTTCTCACAGCTTCTTTTCTGGGAATTGATGTCGCTGACTTCTTTTTTCCTGGTGATGTTCGATTATGAAAAGCAGGAAACGCAAAAATCAGGGCTATTCTATTTTGTCATGACCCAGATGAGCACACTGTTCCTGATGTTTGCTTTTATTCTTATTTACAATATAACAGGCTCCTTCGACCTTCAGCCCTTAAGCGGCGCTTCCCCGGCGATGCAGGGCGTTATCTTTGTATCGTTATTCATTGGTTTTGGCATCAAGGCCGGCATCATGCCCTTCCATAAATGGCTGCCGTATGCCCATTCGGCCAGCCCTTCCAACGTCTCGGCCTTGATGTCCGGAGTGATGATTAAAGTCGCCATTTACGGGCTGGTCAGATATTTAGTTTTCGTGCTTGAGCCTGAGTTATGGTGGGGTGTCGTAATCCTGGTATTCGGTGTTGTCTCCGCCCTGTTAGGGGTCATTTATGCGCTAAAAGAACACGATATTAAAAGGCTCCTCGCGTATCACAGCATCGAAAATATCGGTATTATCCTTATCGGTATCGGCTTATATGTAATCTTCCGGGCATACGGCCTGCCGGAACTGGCCTTTCTCAGTCTGGCCGCGGCCCTGTTCCACACCCTGAACCACGCTCTTTTCAAGAGCCTCCTCTTCATGACGGCAGGTTCGGTGGTCATGGTGATGTCAACACGGAATATCGAAAAGATGGGCGGCCTGATTAAAAAGATGCCTTACACCGCTACGCTCTTTCTTATTGGTGCCGTGGCTATCTCCGCCCTCCCCCCGTTAAACGGGTTTGTCAGCGAATTGATGATATTCCAGGCCTTTTTCCAGTCATTTTCACTGGGCAGCCCCTCATTGATAATACTGCTGTTTATCGGCCTTTCGCTATTTGCGCTGACCAGCGCCCTGGCGGCGGCCTGTTTCGTGAAGGCCTTCGGCATCATCTTTCTGGCCACGCCGAGGTCGGAAGAAGCCGCTAATGCCCGCGAGGTTGCGCCCGGTATGATTATCGGCCCGGCGATACTGGCGGCGCTGTGTTTCCTGTTTGGCATCGGCTCCTATCAGATTTTCACCTATCTAGGGTACCATCTCCCCATACCGGATATGCTCGTCATATCACTGATTTTAATTGGTTTCCTGGCCGCATTTTTACTGGCCATGCGCCTGGTGTCCAACCGCCAGAAACGCTTTAGCGATACCTGGGCCTGTGGTCTGCCGGCGCTAATGCCCGCATGGAATACACCGCTTCCGGTTTTTCCGACCCCATACTAACTATCTTCACCTGGATTTACCGGACGAGCAAGTCGATCAGGCGTAATTACTGGGATAAGCAATCCAGCGTTTTTAAAAGCGGCTATGCTGAAGTGCATACCTTTAATTTCTTCGAGGGAAGGCTTTATCTCCCGGTGGTGCGGCTGGTCCAGCGCCTTTCCAAGTATGTTTCGGAAAAGCATAACGCTGACCTGGACACCCTCATCCTTTATTCGTTCATCGCCATCGTCGTTTTACTGCTGGTCGTGGGGTGGCTGCTCTAGATATGTCTTTTATTATCTATGTATTAATCAACACCGTTTTCGTACTTTTAATCTCCCCGCTGCTCATGGGGCTGATTAAAAAGGTGAAGGCGCTGGCGCAGGGGAGACGGGGCGTGCCTTTGCTGCAGATATATTTCCTGCTGGCTAAACTATTAAAAAAGGAAAACGTCTACTCCACCAACTCTTCTTTCATCACCCGGATTGCGCCTTATCTGAACATCACGTTTACTGCGGCAGCTTCGCTTTTTGTGCCGCTGGTCTTTATCCCCGATCCGGTAGCCGGCATCGGCAATGTGATACTATTCCTCTACCTGCTGGTGATGGCCAAGTTTTTCATGGCGCTGGCCGGACTTGATGCGGGCAGCGCTTTCGGCGGGATGGGGAGCTCCCGGGAAATGTCGATTTCCGCCGTCATCGAGCCGGGCGTAATTATCGTCGTCGCCGCTATTGCCTTCGTCCTGAAAACGTATAATATCCCGCAGATGTTCGCCCTGACCCTGGCCTCGCCAATCTTCAACAGCGCGACGCTGCTGCTCATTTCCATATCCCTGTTCATCGTGTTGATTACGGAGACTTCCCGTGTGCCGGTAGACAATCCGGAAACACACCTGGAACTGACCATGGTGCACGAGGCCATGATACTGGAATATACCGGGCCCAACCTGGCGCTGATGGAAATGTCCCACGCCATAAAGCAAACGCTTCTAATGGGTCTGTTAATTAACATTCTGTTCCCGTGGGGCTTAGCCACAGCGTTAACTCCCGGCGGCTTGCTGCTGGCGGCGCTGATGTTCTTCGTCAAGAGCCTTGTCCTGGCTGTGATTATCGGCCTGTTCGAATCTCTGACCGCTAAATGGCGTTTGTTCGCCTTACCCAAACTTTTCATGCTGGCCTATGCGCTGGCTTTCCTGACGATAGTCGTGGAGCTGCTGGTATGATATCACCGCTGCTGGTCACTTTAACTAAATTGATACTGGTGCTGGTGCTGTTTTCAGCGCTGCTCATTATCTTACAGCGCAATATCTCATCGCTGTTTAATCTCTATGGAGCGCAGTCTTTGCTGATGGCGATACTCGCTTTCATGCTTTTCGCTCATAACGGTCAGGTCGTCCTGCTGGCGTTGGCCATTCTCACAATTATCACTAAAGTCGTTATTATCCCCTATACACTGCATAAAGTGCAGGCCGGAGCGGCCATCAAACGCGATGTGGAGTTCCGGTATCTGACGCCTGTAAGCTCGGTAATTATCGGAATAGTGCTTATTTTCTTCGTCTATTATGTTTTAGGCAAGGTGCTGCCGACCGGAGATACCCTGCTTACTATGGGCGCCGTTATCGGCGTTTCACTGAGCCTGATGGGCATGATGATCATTTTCAGCCGTAAAAAGGTCATCACCAAGGTCATCGGGTATCTGGTCATGGAAAACGGGATACTGCTGTTCAGTCTTTTCATGGCCGAGCTGCCTTTCATCATTGAGTTGCTGATTATCGTTGATCTGATAATATTCATCATGCTGGCAGTCGTGCTGGCTTTAGGTATCGATTCCACCGTAGAAGACTTTAACAGCAGGCTAACCGCCTTTACAACCTGGTTGAAGAGATAAAAAATGATATTACTGAGCTATATTATATTTGGCGCTATTATCACGGCGGTGCTGCTGCCGCTGGCCTTGCGTTCCCGGAACGTCTCCGCCAATAGCACCTTCCTTAATAACCTTAATTTTCTCACTATCGTGCACAGCGCCGGCTACCTGGGCATAACCTTGTATATCATGCTGCGTGTACCGCTGCCGGCTTACTATTTCAAACATTACCTTTTTATTGACTCTCTGGCAGTTTACGAGGTGCTGATTACCTCAGTAATTTTCCTGCTGGCTTCGGTTTACGGGCATGGATACATTAAGTCGCTTCTGCGCGCCGGTGAGCTGAAGGCCGAGATGCTGGGCCTCTATTATAGCTGCTTCAATTTACTCATGGCGTCCATCGTCTTCGCCTTCTTTTCCAATAATCTGGCGCTTTTCTGGATACTGCTGGAACTGACCACCCTCTTTTCCGCCGTGCTTATCGTGACCCTTGGGGCCAGAGAAAACATCGTAGCAGCCCTGAAATACGTCTTTATCGCCTCGACGGCGATGCTCTTTTCCGTGGTCGGCCTGATTATTCTTTTCAGTATGACCAAGCAGGTTAACGGCACGGGCACTCTAAACTGGAGCGAGCTCATGCAAAGCGCCGCGGCGTTCTCACCTTCCGCCTTTGTCTTAGCCTTTGCTTTTATCTTTATCGGCTTTGCGGCTAAGGCCGGGATTATCCCGTTTCATACCTGGTTGCCTCAGGCGCACGCCAAAGCGCCGTCAGTGGTCAGCACCATACTGTCAGGCGTGTTGTTAAACTGTGGCATCTACGGCATTCTCCGTCTTTATGCCATCGCCGCCCGTACGCCTTCACAACACACGGTCTCCGTGATACTGATTATCTTCGGTGTGCTGAGCATGGCGCTGGCCGCTTTCAGTATGCTGCCGCGCTCTAATATCAAGAAACTCATTGCCTTTTCCAGCATCGAGCACATGGGATTAATGCTGGTCGGCATAGGACTGGGCACTTTCACCGCAATTTACTGGACGCTTTTTCATATCCTCCTTCACTCACTGATTAAAGCGCTGCTCTTTTTCTCCGCCGGCATCCTCCACCGGCAGTACGAGAGCAATAAAATGCTTGAAATGCCGAACGCCCTCCGCCTCCAGCCGCTGGCGTCGTGGGGCCTGATTATCGGCAGCATAGCTATTCTTGGTATACCGCCATCCCCCGTCTTCTTGTCCAAGCTGTTCATCTTAATCCAGGTGGGCGCATATTCGCCGCCGGTGCTCTTCCTGGTGCTGGTGTTATTCCTGATTGTCGCCGGAGCTTTTACTTTCCTCTTAATCCGCGCCTTCTCCCGGCACACGGATGACAATATCCCAACCTACCACGCCCATTGGACGATGAGGATGCCGATAGTGGCTTTATTCGTGATGATTATCGGAGCCGGAATCTACCTTTATACCGGCCTCGGCGATATACTGACGCAAATAGTAACCGGATTGGGTTTTTAAGGGCAAAGATGAAAAAGCAAAAAACGGATTCCGAGAATCGCAATATCGCCGGTATTTGTCTGTCACTCTTTGAAGACAAAACCAAAAAAGAAGCCTATTTGCCTGTTTCCGAAAAAGAGCTAACCGACCTGTTTCACCAGCTCGATAAAAAGGAAATCGGCCTGATAAGCCTCTTTGGCGCGGAGAATTTTAATGGCGCGCCGGGCTTGACCCTTTTTTACGTCCTGGAAAAAAAGGACAGCCCGAATATCGTCCTGCTGGAGCACAAACTGGCAAGCGGGGAGATTGCCTCATTAGTCAGCCGGTTTCCCGCCGCTGGCTGGTTCGAGCGCGAGGTGCAGGACGGTTTCGGCATCACATTTCTGAACGCCTTCGATACCAGACGATTGTTCCTCCATGAAGTCTATCCGGACGGCTTCCATCCCATGCTCAAGTCTTTCCGTAACACGGGCTGCTTTTCCGGTAGAGAAAGCGGCAAGCTTCCGGGCGCGCCTTACAAATTTAAGCGGTTCGAGGGCGAAGGCGTTTACGAGATACCCGTCGGGCCGGTGCATGCCGGCATCATTGAACCCGGGCATTTCCGTTTCAGCGTCATCGGGGAAACCGTGCTGGGACTGGAAATACGGATGTTTTACAAACACCGGGGTATCGAGAAACTGGCCGAAGGCAAAAGCCCGGCTGATTGCGTGGCCGTTGCAGAGGCCATCAGCGGTGATGAATCCATGTCCAACGCCGCCGCTTTCTGCATGGCGGTGGAACGGATATCTGCCCTGGCGGTGCCCAACAGGGCATGGCAGCTTCGGACAATCATGCTGGAACTGGAGAGAATCTATTCCCACCTGGGAGACCTGGCAGGTATGATGGTGGATGTGGCTTACCCTGTGGGAGCCGTCAATTTCTTCAATCTCCGGGAAGAAATCCTTCGCCATAATAAAAATTTCTCCGGCTCGCGGTTTTTAAAAGGTATTCTCTGCCCGGGCGGCTTGAAAAAAGATGTCCCTGCGCCTGCTCTAACGGCGCTCGCGGCGTATTTGCCGGAATTTACCCGGAGATTCCAGAAAGCCGTGGACCTCGTCTACCATTCACCCTCGGCCATCGACCGTATGGAGACCACCGGCATCATCAACGAAAAACTCATCCGCCCTCTCAACATCACCGGGCCGGCGGCGCGGGCCTCAGGCGCCATCATCGATACCAGGGTAGACCATCCCTACGGCCTGTATCCGTCACTGAACATCCATATCGTAACCGGCGCTAAAGGCGATGTCCTCAGCCGTTTTAACGTTAAAGCGGAAGAGATACGGAACTCCGCCGCCATGATTCAAGCCATATTACCGGAAATTAAAGACGGGCCTGTCCGTACGGACGCTGTTATTAAAGACGGCTATGCCCTGACTATGGTTGAAGCGGCCAGGGGGCAAAGCGTCCACTGGGTTTATATCAAAGACGGCGTGATTAGCCGGTACAAAGTCAGGACGGCTTCATTCTGTAACTGGCAGGCGATAGAGCACGCCGTCATCGGTAATATCGTGCCCGATTTTCCTCTAATTAATAAGAGCCTGAATCTATCCTATGCCGGCACCGATTTATAAGCATGGAGATGATGTAAATGATCAACCCGTTCCCCAACCTGTTGTGCTTTAAGGCCGATAAAGTCATCGTTAGCAGGGATACGGACTTCGCGTCCGTCGGTCTGGCCTTAAAAAAAGAGGTGCGGGCTATTTTCGGCAGAAATCTTACCATCAGGGAAGTCGATTCCGGCAGCGATAACGCTGCGGAAATCGAGCTGAATAACCTGGCGACGCCTTATTATGATGTCGAGCGCTTCGGCATTTCCTTCGTGGCTTCGCCCAGGCATGCGGATGTCATGGTAATCACCGGGGCGGTAACCCTCAACATGGAGTCGGCCGTACTTAAAACCTATGAGGCTATGCCTTCGCCCAAGTTTGTGGTGGCCGTAGGAGATGATGCCTGTGATGGGGGTATTTTTAAGGACACTTACGCGGTCAGGGGTGGGGCCGACAAGATATTGCCTGTAGATTTAAAAATACCGGGTAATCCGCCTTCTCCTTATGAAATACTCCAGGGTCTGTTATTTTTAATGAAAGAAATAAGGCGAATCAATCATTAGGGTGAATTTGCAAAGCGCAGGGACATAAAGAGCGTTTTATTGAAGGTATGAAAGCTCTTGGTTCCGGCTGGTTCTAAGCCCGCAGCGTGGCGCCCAGTTCTTTAGCCAGTTTTGACAGGATTTGCTCCTGTACCTTATTGACGGTTTCATCGGTGAGTGTCTTGTCCGGCAATTGGTAAACGAGCCTGTAGGCGAGTGATTTTTTGCCCTCGGTCACCTGCTTGCCGGAATAAACATCGAAGAGTACCACCTCGCTAATCAGCGAGAAGCCCTTGATTACATCCAGTATCCTCTGGTTGGTGACATCGGCATCGACTACCAGGGCGATATCCCTGAGGATGCCCGGAAAACGGGGCACCGGTCGGTACATTTGGGGCCCTTTGACGCAGGGCAGCAGCGCCGTCACATTGATTTCGAACAGGCAGACCGCGCCTTCAACTTCGAAAGCGGCGGCTACTTTCGGATGCAGTTCGCCGATGACGCCCAGATTTACTTTTTGCCCGTCATTATCGATAACTATCGCGGCCTGTCGGGTGGGATGCAGGCCGGCGTCATCACTTTTTTCAAAGCCGATAGCTGCATCCAGATGGTTAAATAGGCCTTCGACCAGTCCTTTGACATCAAATAAATCGAATTGCCCGTTATCGCCCAGCCATGACTTCTCGACTCTGGAACCGTTCATAATACCGCACAGGATTTCCGGCTCTTTAGGCAGGTCATTTTCGCGGGGTATATATATCTTGCCCAGCTCGAACAGCCGGATGCCGCCGTCTTCGTGCCGCCGGTTGGCGGCGAGCGTAGCTAATATATTGGCGCGGAGCCCCGGACGCAGGTATTCCTGGTCGGCGGTCATGGGGTTGGCAACGTGTACGGGTAACGGCTCCGGCGGGCGCTGGTCGGGCGTTAGCTTGCCCAGCGTCTCCAGACTGGTAAGCGTGTAGGTCATTATCTCCTGGAAACCGTAGCCGGCCAGGCTTTGCCTGATTTGCTTTCTGAGACTCAGAACAGGCTCCGGGTTCTGCCGGGGTATCGGCGTAGCCAATAGAGTGGTGGGGATTTTATCATAGCCGATGATGCGCGCCACTTCTTCGATGAGGTCAACGTCCAGCCGGATGTCGCTGCGCCAGTATGGGGCGGTAACGCTTACCTGTTTACCGTCTGTATGGCACTCGAAGCCCAGTGCTTCCAGCGCGTTTACTATCTGTTCCAGGCTGCATTCCATTCCTAAGATGCGATTGGTTTCATCCGCCGTAAGCGTAATGGGTTTAGGCGCTTTTTTACCGGGGTAAACATCGATAATCCCGCAGGCCACTTTACCGCCGCCAAGCTCTGCTATGAGCTGTGTGGCGTGTCTCAGGGCGGGTAGCGTCAGGCCGGCGCTGATACCGCGCTCGAACCGCATGGAAGCCTCGCTGATGAGTTCGAGATGGCGGCTGGTGTAATGGATGCTGGTCGCTTTAAAGCTGGCCGCTTCGAGGAGAATGGAGGTTGTGCTCTCGCTAACCTCGCTGTTAAGTCCGCCCATGACGCCCGCGATAGCTACGGTACGCTCGCCGTCGGCGATAACCAGCATATCTTTGCTAAGCTGGCGTTCATTGGTATCCAGAGTGTAAAATTTCTCGCCTTCTTTAGCGCGGCGTACGATGATTTGCCTGTTTTTTAGTCTGTCGTAATCGAAGGAATGCAGCGGCTGGCCGTATTCCAGCATAATGTAGTTGGTGATATCGACGACATTGTTTATCGGGCGCGCGCCGCAGGCGATGAGCCGCTCCTGTAGCCATGTTGGTGATTCGCCGATTTTCACGCCGGTGATAAGGCTGGCGCAGTACCTTGGGCATAGTTCAGTGTCCGTAATTTCTATCGAAATTTGCTTATCTATCGGGGTGCCCGTTTCTTCGTATTTTGTTTCTGGGATGTGTATTTTTTGGCCGGTCAGCGCGGCAGTTTCACGGGCGATGCCGATGACTGAAAGGCAGTCGGGCCGGTTAGGGGTTAAATCGATATCGAGGACGATATCTCCCAGGTGCTCGGCCAGCGGACGGCCTACGGGCGCATTAGCCGCTAAAACCAGGATGCCCTCATGGCTTTCGGAAATACCGAGCTCTTTTTCCGAGCAAATCATCCCTCTGGACTCTACACCGCGTATCTTGGCGGGTTTAAGTTCCTCGGCCTGCCCGTTATGGGGGTTTATCATGCGTGCGCCGACGCGCGCAAACGCTATCTTATCGCCGATATTCAGGTTGGGAGCGCCGCAGACCACCGTCTCCGGCTCCGCGCCTGTATCAACCGTGGCCAGGCGGAGGCGGTCGGCATTAGGGTGGGGATTTATCGCGGTTATTTGCCCTATGATAATGTTATCCCAGTTGCCGCCGGTGGTGATAATTTCCGCCACCTCGAATCCGGCCAGCGTAAGTATGCGGGCAAGCTCGCCCGCGGGCAGGGTAACATCTACATAGTCTTTAAGCCAGCTAATAGGTACTTTCATCTATTATTACCCGTTGTCATTGCGAGGAGTCCTGATGTAATCGGGGCGACGTGGCAATCTCTATCATCGGGCACACCCCGGTTATGAGATTGTTTTGCCTTTATGGTCTCGCGATGACAGTGTTTTTTCATTCCTTAAAATTGCCTCAAAAATCTGAGGTCGTTATTGTAAAAATGCCGGATATCATCGATGCCGTAACGCAGCATTGGCTGGCGTTCGATGCCCATGCCGAAGGCGAAGCTGCCGTAAACCTTGGGGTCTATGCCGGCGCGTCGCAATACTTCAGGGTGGGTCATACCTGCTCCCAGTATCTCCAGCCAGCCCGAATTACTGCAAATTCTGCAGCCTTTACCACGGCAGCTGCCGCATTCAACTGCCAGCTCTATGCCGGGCTCGACGAAGGGGAAAAAGTCCACGCGAAAGCGTACTTTCCTGTCTGCGCCGAAAAACCGCCGGGAAAACTCGTACAGTGTCCCTTTTAAATCAGCCATTGTGATACCCTTGTCCACCGCAATGCCGTCAATATGAGTGAACATGTTGAGATGGGTAGCATTGATGGCCTCATAGCGGTAGACCTTGCCGACTTCGATAGCGCGAATCGGCGGTTTGTTGCTCTCCAGAGTGCGCGCGGTTATGGCTGTGGTATGGGTACGCAGCAGTTGTTTGCCTTTTTCCCCCGGCGGCGTATCAATCCAGAATGATGACATATTATCGCGTGCGGGGTGCTCGGGGGGCATGTTCAAAGCTTCGAAGTTATAGTAGTCCCACTCTACCTCCGGGCCTTCTTTGACCTGAAAGCCCATAGAGATAAAAATATCAGTAATTTCTTGAATTGTTTGTGTAATGGGGTGTAAGCGACCGACCGGATAAGGCCGTCCCGGCAGGCTGATATCGAACGCTTCTCCCTTAGCCGCTTTGGTAAGCTCGGATTCGCGCAGTGCTTGTCCTTTCTGCGCGGCGTGTTCTTCCAGGAATGTTTTGAGCCGGTTAGAGGCGGCGCCTACCGCTTTCTTCTCTTCTATCGAGAGCGTCCCCAGGCTGCGCAGGATTTGCGTCAGGGGGCTTTTCTTTCCCAGGTACTGGACGCGCCAGGCTTCCATATCCTTGACGCTGTCGATGCCGTCAAGCTGTTGCAGGGCTTCTTTCTTAATTTCCTCTATTTTATCTAACATTTTAGCGCCTGTTAAAAATCTCCCCTTCCGAGGGGAAGGGGAGAGAGAATTGTTTGTCTTGTTTATTGTTGGCTTAGAAGCTTCAATCCAGGCTTTCAATCCGAAGACTTCAAGCCGACGCCTTTCCCTCCTACGAGAGTGACCAGGCTGCTAAAGCTTTCCGGCTCCCTGACGGCCATATCAGCTAGCATTTTACGGTTAATCTCTACGCCGGCCTTTTTCAGTCCGTACATGAACTGACCGTAGGTTATGCCCCGTTCACGGCAGGCGGCGCTAACGCGTAATATCCACATGCTCCGCATATCGCCTTTCCGCTCGCGGCGGTGAATATAGGCATAGCTCAGAGAATGTATCATGGACTCGGTGGCGCGTCGGATAAGACGGTGCTTGGTGCCCCGATGCCCCTTGGTCATGGCCAGTATTTTTGTATGTCTATGGTGTGAGGTTACGCCTCTTTTTACTCTAGGCAAGGGAAGGTTCCTCCTCTACTATTTGACCCCATTAGGTATCAATCTGGATATGCGCTTGCGGTCCGCGGGGCTCAGTTCAGTCATTTTATCAAGCCGGGCGCGCAGCCGCTTGGATTTGGCGGAACGCAGGTGGCTCTTAGGCCCCTGAGTGCGCATAATCTTGCCGGTGCCCGTTATCTTGAAACGGCTCGCGGCGCCTTTGTGAGTTTTAAGCTTTGGCATTTTCAGTTACCTTTTCCTTTGTTTCCACTTTTACTTTAGGCTTGGCGGGGATGGGGGCCATGATGATATCCATCCTTCTCCCCAACATCAGCGGCTGACTTTCCTGCGTGGCCACATCACCTAGCGCTTCGGCCATCTGCTGCAATATCTTCCGACCAAGCTCGGGGTGCGTGATTTCACGTCCCCGGAACATTAACGTTACTTTAACCTTGGCCCCGTCCGCCAGCAGTTTTTTGGCGATCTTGGCCTTGGCGTTAAAATCGTGAATACCTATTTTAGGTCTTAGCCGGATTTCCCTCTGAACCACCACTTTCTGGCTCTTTCTGGCCTGCTGCTCTTTCTTTTGCTGCTCGTATTTGAATTTACCGTAGTCCAGAAGCCGGCAGACAGGAGGCACCGAAGTGGGCGCTACCTCTACGAGGTCGACATTGGCCTTTTTCGCCAGTTCTCGTGCCTGAAGAACGGGCATAACCCCAAGCTGTTCACCTTTATCTCCGACCAGGCGAACTTCTTTGGCGTATATACGCTCGTTGATACGAAGTTGTTTAATTATAGCGCTTATTTACCTCCTGACAAACACAGGTATCCTACGAACACAAACTATACCATATTCTGGTATAAAAAATCAACCCTTAATCTCAGGACTTGTTGGCGATTTCTTTGCACACGGTTTCGATGAAAGCCGCCAGGGGCTGCGTGGGTAGCTGCTCGCCGCTGCGGCGTCGCACGGAAACTGTATTCTCGGCTATTTCTTTATCGCCGATGATGACCATGTACGGTATTTTTTCGAGCTGCGCCTGCCGGATTTTCTGATTCATCCGTTCCGAACGGTCGTCTACCTCGACGCGTATGCCTTGTGTTTTAAACTCTTTTTCCAGCTTACGGGCGTGTTCGTTATGGCGGTCGGAAACGGGGATTATCTTTACCTGCACCGGGGATAACCAGACCGGGAAAGCGCCTGCATAATGCTCGATGAGCAGGCCGAAGAACCTTTCCCATGAGCCGAGTAGAGCGCGGTGTATCATATAGGGTTGGTGCTCTTTACCGTCTGCTCCCACATATGTCATGTTGAAACGTTCCGGCAGGTTAAAATCGAATTGGATGGTGGTTGCCTGCCATTCTCTTCCCAGGGCGTCTTCGATTTTAATATCGATTTTCGGCCCGTAAAACGCGCCCCCGCCTTCGTCCACATGGTATTCGAGCTTGTTCTCATCGATAACATGGCGTAAGGCATTCTGGGCGTCTTCCCATTTTTGCTGCTCGCCGACAGCATCCTTCGGCCGGGTGGAAAGGTATACCTTGTACTTGGGAAAACCGAAGGTGTCTAACATAAAAAGCAAAAAGCGCAGCACTTCGGAAATCTCAGCATTCATCTGTTCCGGTGTACAGAAAATATGCGCATCGTCCTGGGTAAAGCCGCGTACCCGCATTAACCCTGAAAGCACGCCGCTCATTTCATATCGATACACCGTTCCCAATTCTGCCCATCGTAAAGGTAACTCGCGGTAGGAACGTATCCTGGATTTATAAGCGAGTATATGGAACGGGCAGTTCATCGGTTTCAGGTAATAATCTTGCTCGTCGATAGTAATCGGGGAGTACATGTTTTCTTTGTAAAACCCCAGGTGACCGCTAGTCTCCCACAGCTTGCTTAGTCCGATATGCGGAGTGTAGAGAATCTCGTATCCGTTCGCAAAATGCTCTTTCCGCCAGAAATCTTCGACAGCAGTGCGGATACGTCCGCCTTTAGGAGTATAGATAACCAGTCCCCCGCCGATTTCTTCGGGAATTAAAAACAGGTCTAAATCCTTACCAAGCTTGCGGTGGTCGCGCTTTTTGGCCTCTTCTATTTTGGTAAGGTATTCGTCAAGCTCCTGCTTAGACCCGAAAGCGATGCCGTAAACCCTCTGCAGCATGGCGTTATGCTCGTCGCCGCGCCAATACGCCCCGGCGATGCTCATGAGCTTGAACGCTTTAATTTCGCCGGTGGATGAGATATGCGGCCCGCGGCATAAGTCCACGAATTTGCCCTGCTGGTAAATGCCGACTTTTTCATCGGCGATATCTTCGATAAGCTCCAGCTTGTAGGGCTGGTTGGCGAACAGTTTTTTCGCTTCTTCTTTGGTAAGCTCTTTGCGGGTGAAAGGCAGGTTCGCTTTAATTATCTCGCTCATCTTATTTTCGATAACCGGCAGGTCATCCGGGGAAAGCGAGCGCGGTAATTCGAAATCGTAGTAAAAGCCGTTTTCAATGGCCGGGCCGATGGCGAATTTTGCATCCGGGAACATAGATAGGATAGCCTCCGCCATCACGTGCGAGGCCGAGTGGCGCATTATTTCCAGTTTTTCTGCTTCGTTCATAAATCTTATTATATCAGCGCCGAGCTACGGACGCAATCGCACGCTTTTTATAAATGTTGTATTATATAATAATCCTTATTCTTACAGGAGATGCTTATGAGATGGCAGCAGTTGATGGTCAATTCTTATCAAAATATGTTTCAGGAGCTTGAAAATGTCCTTGATGGACTTACCTTAGAAGACCTGCATAAAAGGCCTTCACCCGGGGCTAATCCTATAAAATGGCTCTGCTGGCATACCATCCGTAGCTGTGATCGTCTGCTGGGAGATGTCGTGATGGGGCAGCAGCTTTGGATTAGCAAGGGATGGCATAAAAAGTTTAACCGCCCGCCGGACTTTAATGAGACGGGTAAAGGCTTTACTGATGCCCAGGTTGATGCACTAAAAATCCCCGATGCAAAAACACTACTGGAATATGAAAAAGCGGTAAAAGAACCGTTATTGCGTTATATTGAAGGCTTATCAGAACAGGAGCTTGACAGAGAGGTTCCGGCATCATGGGAGCCTGGCACTACCAGTCCTGTGCATGCACGTCTTACAGGCGCTTTACTTAATCTCCAGCACATCGGCGCGGCAGCTTATGTCCGCGGCATTATTAAGGGACATGGCTGGTACGGCAGGTAGTCACCTTGCCTGTGAAGCTAATAATGGTATAAAATGTTATGTAGTGGACAAGTTCGTGAGGTGATTGTTACCATGCCGATTTATGAGTATGAATGCGGCTCTTGCCGCCATCGTTTTGAAAAGAGGCAGGGCTTCGAAGATGAAGCGAAAGCCGCCTGCCCCAAGTGCAAAGGAAAATCGAAGCGTATTATTCGCGCGGCGCCGGTGATATTTAAAGGCAGCGGTTTCTATGTTACTGACCACCGTCCCGCACAGGCAAAGAATCCGGCTTCGGAGCCAAGCGTGAGTAAAGAAAAGCCGGCGGCTGGTAAGAGCGAGAGCAAAGGCGAACCTTCGGCCGGCAAGGGCAAGAGTGAAAGCACTACTTCAAAGAGTGAGTAAAGCCTCGGTCAGTGTAGCCGGCGAGGAGGTTGGGCGGATAGGGCACGGGCTGGTCGTTTTCCTCGGGGTGGCTGACGGAGACACGGAAAAAGATGCGCAGTATCTGATGCAGAAAATCATCAACCTGCGCATTTTTGCTGATAGCGAACAGAAATTCAACCTATCCGCGCTGGACGTCCGCGGCGAGCTTTTACTGGTGAGCCAGTTCACGCTGCTGGCGGATGCGCGTAAGGGGCGTCGCCCCAGCTTCGAAAGCGCCGCCCGGCCGGAAAAAGCTGAAACGCTTTTCAACTACGCCGTCGGACTGGCGGGCGATAGCGGTCTGAAAGTGGCTACCGGGCGTTTCCAGCAGCACATGCAGGTAGAAATCTATAATGATGGCCCGGTCACGATTATGCTGGACAGCCGGGAAAAGTTCGGTGCTTTATAGTGTGGTGTTTCTAACGGCTCTTTAGTCTACCCAATAACCATACCGACAGAAGCATGCCCCGTACTTGATACGGGGTCGGTATCCAGGTAGAATGGATTAATGTAGACTATATCAGGATTGAGCTTCGCGGTATAACTGGACTCCGGCTTTCGATGGAATGGAACGTGGGTGGTTATTAACGTTATTTCCAGTGCGGGACTCTAGTCAGTCCAGCCTCATCCCTTTCAGAAAAGGGGCTTCCAGTTCCAGGCTGATATCCAGCGCTTTATAAGAATGTGTCAGCGCGCCGATAGATATGAAATCAACGCCTGTCAGTGCCACCTGATGTACATTGGCCAGTGTGATATTCCCCGAGGCTTCAATCTTTGCCCTCCCGCTGATTAAGGTCACCGCCTGTTTCATCTCCGCCACGCTCATATTGTCCAGCATGATGATGTCGGCGTCGGCGTCCAGGGCTTCTTGCGCTTCTTTGGTATTAGTTACTTCAACCTCGATGGTCATGCCTTTAGGGGCATTCTGCCGCGCTTTAGTGATGATATCCTGCAGGCTTAGTCCCGCAGCGCGCATTATGGCGATATGGTTGTCTTTGATTAAAACGGCATCACCGAGGTGAAAGCGGTGGTTGGTGCCCCCTCCGGCGCGCACGGCGTATTTCTCCAGAGCGCGGAGGCCGGGGGTGGTTTTACGCGTATCTAGAATTTTAACGCCCGGTACGCTGGTCTCGGCGACGTATCTGGCTGTCGTCGAAGCGATGCCGCTCATTCGCTGTAAGAAATTAAGGACGACACGCTCGGCTTTAAGGATACTGATGACGCTGCCGCTAACGGTACCGGCGATGTTTCCCGGTTGAACAGCCGTCCCGTCTTGAATCAGAATGCCTATCTCCAGCGACGGGTCGACGCGGTAGAAAACACGTCCGGCTACCTCGATGCCGGCCAGGACGCCCTTTTCTTTAATGAGGAGCGAGGCCTTACCGGCAATGTCACGGGGAACTAAAGCCTCACTGGTGACATCGCCGCGGCCGGTGTCCTCGTCCAAAGCGCGGTCGATAATACCATCGAGTTCGGCGGCGGAGAGATAATCTCTAAGGTTCATCTGTCTGCCTCGCACATTCTTTGATTGAGGTCGAGTAAAATAAACCTGTCATTGCGAGGAGCGTAGCGACGTGCCTGCACGCTGTAGCGTTACGGCGCGCAAGCGTGGCAATCTCTATCATCGTAATAGATATATCAGTAGGATTGCCGCGTCCCGATTGTGTCGGTACTCGCAATGACAATTAACTATTTCTGTTGCTGGTCCTTCATCACCATGACGCTGCCTTTGGCGATTCTTAGCATCACGCCTGATTCTACTTTGATCACGACACTGTCTTCCCTTATGCTATCGATTACCCCGAAGATACCGCCGGCGGTAACAACCCTATCGCCTTTTTGCAGGGCGGAAATCATATTCTGCTGTTCTTTCTGGCGCTTGCGCTGGGGGCGAATCATCACGAAGTAAAACAGGGCGAAGATAGCCACTAAAAAGAAGATCATACCGTATTGTGACCAAAAGGTGGTTTCCGCCGGCGCACCACTTGTCGTAGTGCTAGCTGCTGGCAGACAGCCGCCGGCTAATGCCAGCACCGCGATGAGTAAACCTGCCACGAGACCGGTCTTGAGTATCCTATTCATTCTTCCTCCTGATTGGATTTACCTGATTTAATTTTACCCTGCAGCGACCACGGGCTGGTTTTATCGATTTTAATATTTACCAGTTTTCCGGGGTAATCGCTGCTGCTGGTGAAAAACACCAGCTTGTCGGTACGGGTTCGGCCGTACCATTTTCCCTTTTGCCTGCCTTCTACCAGTATTTCCACTGTCTTGCCCAGCAGGCGCGCGTTAATTTCTGTCTGGATTTCCTGCTGGAGCTTTTCCGTCTGTTCCAGCCTGGCCTTCTTCACGGCGGGCGGCACGTCGTCCTTTAGTTCTTTAGCGGCTATAGTGCCTGTCCGCGGTGAATAAGCGGCTATATGAACTGTATCAAACTTTATCGCGGAGAGCAAGTCCAGCGTCTGCCGGAACTGCTCTTCCGTTTCCCCCGGAAAGCCGACGATGATGTCGGTGATAATGGCAACGCCGGGGATTTTCTCCCGTATCTGGTTGACGAGACGCCGGTACTGCGCCGCCGTATAGCCGCGCCGCATCGCTGTAAGGATTTCATCGCTGCCGGCCTGGATGGGGAGGGTTATCTGCTCGCAGACTTTATCCAGTTTAGCAATGGCCTCGATTAATTTATCGCTCATGTCCTTGGGGTGGTTGGTCAGGAAGCGCAGGCGTAAAAGACCATCGATGCTATTCAACTCCATCAGCAGGTCGGCCAGGTCGGGTTGTCCCTTTAGGTCGCGCCCGTAGGAGTCCACGTTCTGTCCCAGCAGGGTTACTTCTGAAGCCCCCCGCCGCACTAGCTCCGTGACCTCGCAGATTATATCTTCTAAAGGGCGGCTCCGCTCGCGGCCGCGCCGGTAGGGGACGATGCAGTACGAGCAAAAGTTGTTGCACCCCTGGCTGATGGTCACAAACGCTGTAGACGAGGGGTGGTGGGGTAATGGCAGCGTTGCGGGCTTTTCCAGCCAGGGTGGTTGCTCCCCCGCTTTAAAAAAGTGGTCGATGTGCGGGTAAGTCTTTTTCAGGCGTGCGGTATCCGCATCCACCAGGCAGCCGGTCAGCGCCAACAATATATTTGGTCTTTCTTTTTTCAGATGACGGAGTTCGTGCAGCTTATTGACTACTTTGTTTTCAGCGCTCTGGCGTACCACGCAGCTGTTAAGCACAATAAGGTCGGCCTCGGCGATGTTTTCCGCCGCCTCATAGCCGAGCTCCTCGAAGCGGGCGGCCAGCCTTGCCGATTCCGCTCGGTTCATCTGACAGCCGATGGTCCAGATATGATAAGTAGGCATTGATATCCTCTGAGGGAATGAATAAACTAATGGCGGTGTGCGTTCGAAAAAATTCGAACAGATTTCGCCCAAAATTTGTAGGGCGGGCGGAATTCCCCCCAAACCCCCCTTCCGCTTTTCCTTTGCTCAAACGGAACGGGAACGGAAGCAGGCGGGCAAAAATTCCTTCCCCCCAACCCCCTTCCTTTTTGCCCGCCCGAGCGATTGGATTTTAAAATTCGGAATTCGGATTTTCGTCAAAAAAAGTTCGAACATCAATCAAAAAACACCGCCAATTTTCACTTTTTGTGA
>PLLL01000061.1 GCA_003141235.1 Dehalococcoidia bacterium | reverse complement strand
CCGAAACGCTGTTCCTCGTCGATGATGAGCAGGCCGAGGTTTTTAAAGCTGATGTCCTTCTGTATCAGTCGATGCGTACCGATACAGATGTCCACCGCGCCCGCGGCCAGTCTGTCGACAACGGTACGCTGTTCGGCGGGCGAACGAAAGCGGCTCAGCACCTCGACTTTGACCGGGAAGGCCTCCAGACGCTCGGAGAAAGTGGCGTAATGCTGCTGCGCTAAAACGGTGGTCGGCACGAGCACTGCTACCTGCCGCCCGTCCATCACCGCCTTGAAAGCGGCGCGGATGGCGATCTCCGTCTTGCCGTAACCGACGTCCCCGCAGACAAGGCGGTCCATCGGCTTGGACTTTTCCATATCGTCTTTAACTTCTTTAATCGCGTCGAGTTGGTCGGGCGTTTCGACGTAGGGGAAAGCGGACTCCATTTCCTGCTGCCAGAGCGTATCGCGGGAGAAAGCCACGCCGTGCACGACTTCGCGCGAGGCATAAAGCTCCAGCAGCTCTAAAGCGAGCACATCCGCCGCCTCTTTAGCCCGCTGCCGGGTCTTGTTCCATTCCTGCGTGCCGAGATGGCTCAATGACGGTGTCCGGTCTCCCGCGCCGACGTAGCGGTTGATGCGGTCGATCTGGTCGGTGGGGACATAAAGCGTATCGCTGCCTGAGTACTGCAGGACGAGGTATTCTTTTTCAACTCCGGCAGTATTCATGGTCGTCACGCCGGTGAACTTGCCGATGCCGTGCTCGATGTGGACGACATAATCTTCCGGCACAAAATCAATCGCAAGCTTATGCTGCCCAGTCGCTCTCTTTTTCACGAGCCGCCGCTGCTTCACGAAGCCGAAAATCTCGGCATCGGTAAATAAATAAGTGTCGGCGCCCATGACCCAGCCTTCCGGCAGGGAGCCGTGCACCAGCGCCAGCGCTCCCGGTTCCGGCGGCGCGGTGACCTCGTCGACCGGGGCAACGATGATATCTTTTTCGATTAAAAGCTCGGACAGACGGCTCGCCTGGTGGCTGATGACGATAACGCGTTTCCGTTGTCCCAGCAGCTCCGCCGTTTTTTCCATGAACAGCGGTAATTTACCCGCATAGCCGGGCGCGGAAATGAAGTCTAACGATTCCTCGGTTCCCCAGGCGTTGAGACTCAGGCTCGGCTGTTTTTTTAGCCCCGCCCCCAGCTCTTCCCAGGTGAAATACGGACGGGGGAAATTGCGCGGCAGCTCGCCCCGCTCCAGTTTTTCCCCACGCAGCCGTCCGGCCTCGTCATCGAAAGCGGCGGCGGTCTCTTCGATTATCGAAGGCTCATCGAAAATAATCAAAGCGCCTTCGGGAAAGTAGTCGAGTAAGCTGCCGCTATTGAACATGGGGGCGTAAAACTCGGCTTCATGCGTGAACTGACCGGCCAATAGCGCCGCAATATCGCTCTGGAACTGCTGTTTTGCTTCCGCCGCGCAGCCGGTCAGGTTGAGGCTGTTTAAAATATTTTCCAGTGAAAGTTTATCCATGCGCCTTGGGGCGAGCAGTTCCGCTGCCGGCCCGTATGTTACCGCCGGCGCTTTAGTGGTAGAACGCTGTGTCGCCGGGTCGAAGTTGCGGATGCTGTCGATAATATCGCCGAAAAANNCAGGATGTGGGTTCCGAGCGTCAGCGTGCCGCAGGCGGAGGTAAAATCATGAAAGGTCGTTGTCCGGGACATCAGCGCCGCCGCCGAAGCAACAACCAGTGGCGGTATGGCGTCCGGTTCTTTAGAGGCATTAGCCAGCGCGGAAAGCACCTGGATGCGCTCTAACTCGGTCGTCGTATCGGAGGCCAGTCTTTCATACGGCAGGACGTCCGGTTCCGGGAAGAGCATTGCCTCCCCGCCGGAGTGCCAGTTTGAAAGCTGCTCATGGAGCTTTTTCGCGTTCTCCGGCTGCGCTGTAACGACTAGTATGGGCAAACGCAGTGCGTTATGCAGCGCGGCGATGAGGTAAGGCCGTGCGGCATCGAGCGCCACCACCGCCTTATCCCCCCGCCCCTTAAGCCCTTCCAGCAGTTTACGGTAAGCAGTCTGGTCTTTAATTAGTGTTAAGAGTATACCCAGATTGGGCATATTTCACCAAATACCTTTAGGGCTCGTACTTCATCCGGAGAGGTACAGCCCTGGCTTGATTGTAGCACAGAAGGGTTATTTAAACCTAAATCAATGGGATTCTATCATGGGAGCGTATGACTGGGGAAATCAAATATCAAATCTCAAATATCAAAAACAAAAATATTTGATAGTTGTAAACTAACAGGATAATTAATGTATTAACGTACTCATTCTAAGATTTGACATTTTATCTGTGTCTTTGAGGTTTGATTTTTGAGTTTTGATTTCTCTCCACCTTGTCCCTCCCGTCTATGATTGCTATAATAGGGCAGATTGAGCTTTGAAATGATATGAGCAAGAACATCGGCAAAACAAAAAAGACAGGATTGCCTTACCGCAGAATCGTGGTCAAGCTGGGCACCAGCCTGCTGACCGGCGGCGGTAACCGTCTGGATGAAGAAGTGATGTCCAGCCTGGTTGACCAGGTGGCGAGGCTGCACGCGCAGGATGTAGAGCTGATTCTGGTATCCTCCGGCGCTATAGCGTCCGGTCGGGATAAGCTGGGCCTGACCAAGACAATTAAAGGAATACCTTTTAAGCAGGTGCTGGCCGCGGTAGGGCAGAGCGGACTGATGAATACCTACGAGCGTTTATTTGCGAAATATAAAATCATCGTGGCGCAGGCGCTGATGACCAAGGCCGAACTCTCCGACCGCAGCGGCTACCTCAATGCGCGCAATACCCTCCTGGCGCTGATGGAGCTGGGGGTAATCTGTGTCGTCAATGAGAACGACGTGCTTTCCATCGATGAAATTAAAGAGGCCAAGTTCGGTGATAATGATAATCTTTCGGCGATGGTGGCTAACCTCGTCGATGCCGATATGCTGATTCTGCTGACCGATATCGGCGGCCTGTTCACAGCCGACCCGCATGTCGACCCCGCCGCCCGCCTTATCCCCGAGGTGAGGAAAATCGATACCGGCATCAAGCGGCTGGGGGCGGCTCCTACGAGCAATGTCGGCACCGGCGGCATGATAACCAAGATCGAGGCCGCTGAAAAAGCCACGGACGCGGGGGTACGGGTGGTCATCGCTTACGGCCGCGAGCCGGATATTATCTTCCGGCTGGCTTCCGGGGAGCATCTCGGCACCCATTTCCTGCCCACCAGCACTAAAATAGAAAGCCGCAAGCGCTGGATGATTTCCGGCCTGAGTACACGGGGCAAGCTGGTGGTGGATGCCGGCGCCGCGCAGGCTCTTAAAAAACAGAATCGCAGCCTCCTTGCCGCCGGTATCCTGAAAGCGGAAGGCAGGTTCGGCCGCGGCGATATCGTCGCCATCTATGACCCGGTTGGGACGCAGCTCGGCTGCGGTATTACCAACTATAGCTCCGTCGATATCGGCGTAATTAAGGGGTCACACTCAGAAGAAATCGCCGGGCTGCTCAGTGTCGACTACGGCCCGGAAGTAGTACACCGCAACAACTTTGCGCTATTGGAAAGAGAGGAGCCAGGTGAGCATAGGCAAACTATACCAGTCGATTGACGAGAAATTGATCGGGGGGGTCAACTACAATTTCCAGCATGAAGATACTCACAGCTGGTGGGGGGAACTTACGCTGGTGGATTATGTGCGTATCAAGGACGGCGGCGGCTATATCATTGAACTTGAAGACGGCCGCAAGAGCCGCTGCGCTTTAAAGAAACGGGTCAACCGGGCGGTATCCAGCCTCCCGCCGCGCTATGTTTACCACTTTAGCGGCAGCAACAAGTTCGAGTAAAATACGGTTCTTCTTTATTCCCCTCTCCCATGATGGGAGAGGGACAAAGGGTGAGGGTGAAACCTTGGCGAAGCAATATAAAAATGATCCTCCGGGCACTTTTTCTCTCCCCTTGCTTGCCCACCGTAGCCTTGGCGCAGGTGGGTGGGAGAGGACTAAGGTGAGGGGTAAAAGGATAGGGTCACTATGAAAAACGATAAATTAAAATCAGCCATCGCGGAACTTGAAGCCAAAGGTCAGGCGGCTAAAGCGGCTTCCCGTAAGCTCGCCTTCCTTGGCACGGACATTAAGAATAAAGCCCTCCTCAATATCGCCGCCGACCTGCTTAAAAAGAAAGACGAAATCCTCGCCGCCAATAAAATCGATTATAAAGCCGGTGAGGCATCAGACATGAGTACAGCCTTACTCGACCGCCTCATGCTCAACGAGAGCCGTCTGGAAGGCATCGCTGCTGATACCCGCGCCGTCGCTGCTCTGCCTGACCCGGTCGGCGAGGTGTTTGAAATGCGCACCATGCCCAACGACCTGCAAATCGGCAAAAAACGCGTGCCCATCGGTGTCATCGGCGCTATCTACGAAAGCCGTCCCAATGTCACCGTGGATATCGCGTCGCTCTGTTTAAAGTCCGGCAACGCCGTCATCCTGCGCGGTGGCAAGGAAACGATTCACTCCAATACCGCTATCTTTAAAGTGATTCAGGCCGCCTGCGACCGCGCCGGTATGCCCGCGGGCTGCGTTCAGTTCATCGATAATACCGACCGCGCCCTGGTGGACGCCATGCTCAAGATGCGCGGCGTCATCGACCTGATTATCCCCCGTGGCGGGGCAGGGCTGATAAAATCCGTTTCGGAAAATGCCACCATGCCCGTGATTACCGGCGGCATCGGCGTCTGCCACACCTACGTGGATAAAAGTGTCTATGTGCAAACTGCGGTGGACATCGTCTATAACGC
>PLLL01000006.1 GCA_003141235.1 Dehalococcoidia bacterium | reverse complement strand
TGCTCCGGCGTGCAGGTAACGCGGAAGAGTTTACATTCTTGCGGCGTGCTGACGCCGCGCAGAACAGCGCCGCAGATACAGCCCTTCGGCTCATGGGCGGGGCTGATTTTGATATCGAAGTGGGTTTTAGCATCGAATTTTTCATACTGTTTTTTAATCTGCAAACCGCTTGACGGCACCACACCTATACCGCGCCAGTTCGCGCTACCGATTTCAAACACGGTGTCCATGAGGCGCAGAGCGGTAGTGTTGCCCTCCGGCTTTACACCACGGCGATAAGCAATTTCAACCTGAGGCCGGCCGCTTTCAATCTGTTCGACCAGCATGTCCACAGCGAGGAGGATATCTACCGGCTCGAAGCCGGAGACGGCGCAGGCAATGTGATAGTCGTCAGCGATAAACTGGTAGGGGCGGGAGCCGATGATGGCGCTGACATGTCCCGGACAGATGATGCCGTCCAGCTTAACCTCGCCTAAATCAAGGATAGCTTTCATAATCGGCGGGCACACTTTATGAAGAGATAATACATAGTAGTTTTTCAGCTTCTCCTGCTCCGCCTGTAAAATCGATGCGGCAATCGTGGGCGCAGTAGTCTCGAAGCCGATGCCGATAAAGACAACCGATTTATCAGGGTTATCACGCGCTATAGCGATGGCGTCCTGCGCCGAATAGACAACGCGGACATCAGCGCCGGCGGCCTTAGCTTGCTGGAGGCTGGAACGGCTCCCCGGCACCCGCACCATGTCCCCGAAGCTGGTGATAATCACGCCGGGCAGCTTTCCCAGCGCAATAGCTTTATCGAGGTCGGGGGCGGCGGTAACGCAGACGGGACAGCCCGGGCCGGAAAGCATCTGGATGTGGGGCGGCAAGAGCTGGCGCAGGCCGTGTTTAAAGATAGCTACGGTATGCCCGCCGCAGAACTCCATGAGCTTTATGGGCTTGTGTGAGCGCTGGCGGATTCTTTCGAGCAGTTTTTTTGCCGTTTCCGGGTCACGGTATTCGTTAACGTATTTCAACTAAGCGTCTGCCTCGGCCATCTGTCTTAAAAGCTTCAGCGTTTCCTCGGCCTCGGCGGGGTCGATGAGGCCGATAGCGTAGCCGGTATGCAGCAGGACGTAATCGCCCGCTTTAGCCTCCGGGGTAAGCTGCAGGCTCACCTCGCGCCTTACGCCATCGATGTCCACC
Organism: Dehalococcoidia bacterium; assembly: GCA_003141235.1. GTDB lineage: Bacteria > Chloroflexota > Dehalococcoidia > Dehalococcoidales > RBG-16-60-22 > Fen-1077. Next base: position 1,492 of record PLLL01000006.1, on the reverse strand, counting down.
TCGGCCTGCTGGCCGTTAATCGATTTTATCAATGCCGGTATGGCTAAACACATGGTTTTATCCTTTATTACTTGTCATTGCGAGACATCCCCCGTTATATAGCCCATCCTTATACCCCTCTCCCTTGATGGGAGAGGGACCAAGGGTGAGGGTGACACCGGGAGGCGCGGCAATCTCCATCAGAGTGCCAAATATATCATTGAGATTGCCACGTCGCTTCGCTTCTCGCAATGACAACTTTTTCTTGTCTTATTTAATTTCTTTTATCTCTCTGCCGCTTTTAAATGTATCGGCAATCGGCTCGCCGATAGCACGGTAATTGGGCGGGAAAAAGGCAAACGGCTTCACTTTAAGAACATCCGGCTTGCCGTCGGTCAGACAATCCTCGGAAACGTACACTTCTGCCACGGTACCAATGACCAGCATATGGCTGCCCATATCGATGATATGATTGACCTCGCATTCCAGATTGATTGGACACTGCTCGATGAGCGGTGCGGTTTTCAGCTTGCCGTAAAATACCTTGAACCCGCAATCCGCCACTTTATCCGTCTTGGCCCCGGAGACGGTGCCGCAGTAGTCCGTCTCTTTAACGAGGTCGGCGGAGGGGATATTGACCGAGAAAGTCCGGTTCTGATAAATACCCTTGAGGCTGTAGCGGTGGGGCTGCAGGGCAATAGTAATCGCGGGCGGGTTACTGGCGGCCACGCCCGTCCATGCCACAGCGGCAAAATCCGGCTTTCCTTCAACGTTAGCGCCGACCAGGACGGTGGGGTGCACCCAGAGCAGGGGCTGGGGACCTAAAGCTTTTTTAGTCATAATTACCTCTACTTTTTAAAATTGGCGATAATCGCCTGTCCCAGGGAGATGCCGCCGTCGTTGCAGGGCACCTGATGGTGAGTATATACTTTAAAACCTGCCGACTCAAGCAGAATGGCGGACTTTTTCAGCAGGAGGCGGTTCTGGAAGACGCCGCCGCTTAAGGCCACTTCTTTAAGGCCTGTGTTTTCCGAGATATTCTGACATGTTTTTAGCATCATTCGAGCAATGGTGTTATGAAAGCGGGCGGCTATCACGGCTTTGGAAATATCACTCTGTAAATCGCGGATTATCGCGGCGAGCAAATCATGGATTTTAATGATGTTAACGCCGCCTTCCTCGACGTTTGAGAACGGGTACAGGCCGGTCTCGCTTTCGGACTGACGGGCAAGTACCTCCAACTCGATAGCGGCCTGGGCTTCGTACTGTATGACACCGCGGACACCGATAAGAGCAGCAACGGCATCGCATAGCCTGCCCATGCTGGAGGTCAGCGGCGCGTTTATCCCCTTTTCAATCTGACTTTTTATAACGTCGAGTTCTTTAGCGTTGAGGTAGCCCGCGAGGGGTAGCTTTTCGTCCGGCTTAATGCCCAGCGCAATTAAGTACCCGATAGCGGTGCGGTAGGGCTTTTTAATCGCTAAAGCGCCGCCGGGCAAGGGTAGATATTCAA
>PLLL01000045.1 GCA_003141235.1 Dehalococcoidia bacterium | reverse complement strand
CAGACTTTCGTCCATTGCCCAATATTCCGTGCTGCTGCCTCCCGTAGGAGTCGGGGCCGTGTCTCAGTCCCCGTGTGGCTGGTCGTCCTCTCAAACCAGCTACAGATCGTAGCCTTGGTGGGCCGTTACCTCGCCAACTAGCTAATCTGACGCAAGCCCCTCCTCAAGCGCCTTGCGGCTTTAGTGATGGAACTTATGTCCCATCATCACATGCGGTATTAGCTCCGATTTCTCAGAGTTGTTCCACACTTAAGGGCAGGTTACTTACGCGTTACTCACCCGTTTGCCACTGGTTCCTTGCGGAACCCGTTCGACTTGCATGCATAAAGCACACCGCCAGCGTTTATCCTGAGCCGGGATCAAACTCTCCAATAAAAAAATGAATTAACTTTGTTTAGAACCTTCCATCCGCTATCCAATTGTTAAGGTACAAAACGCTTCTTGAGCGCAAGATTAATAATATCATAACCACATATGGTTGTCAACAACGTTTACAGGGGCGATGAACCTATCGCCGGAAAGACGATATTTAAAATTAAATTGTCTTAACGTGACCAGTTCGGGTACACATTATCGGTTTTATTGTTCGTCAGTTGTGTCTCCTTTGAACCATCGGCGTTCATGACATTTATCGTATGATTAAGCTCCTCAGTAGAGGTGAAGACAATCCGTTTGCCGTCAGGTGACCATGCGGGCGCTAAGTCATCTACCCCATTATTAGTTAAGCGCGTTTGGTTAGAGCCGTCAGCGTTCATGACGTAAATCTCCATGGAGTCATCACTTGAATTGGAGAAGGCAATCCGGCTGCCGTCCGGAGACCAGGCGGGCAGCCAATTATTTGCATTATTGTTGGTTAGATATGCCTGGTTGGAGCCGTCGGCGTTCATCACATATATCTCATCATGACCGTCCACGTTAGATTGGAAGGCAATTTTTTTACCGTCTGGAGACCAGTCAGGTGAAATAGCAGCCTGAACATTGGTAAGGGCTATCGGGTTGGAGCCGTCAGCGTTCATCACGTATATATTTTCTTTGTTATCCTGAATTGAAGAAAAGGCTATCTTTTTCCCGTCCGGAGACCAGTCGGGCTCACCGTAAATTTTAAACGTTGTATTTTCAGTGAAGGTCAGCCTTGTTTGATTAGTGCCATCTGCTGCCATAATATATATTTCCCGAGGCCCATCCCTGAGTGAAACAAAGGCGATTTTACTTCCGTCCGGAGAAAAACACGGAAATATATCGGGAGCTGGTTGATTGGTTAACCTTGTCTGGTTGGAACCATCCGTGTTCATGATGTAAATCTCCCAGTTGCCGTCACGGTTGGAGCAAAAGGCGATTTTCTCCCCGGTGGATACATATTTGGTAGTCGGCACGGGGCTGGTAGTGAACATAGTAGTCGCCGGCGGTGTAGTGCTCGCCGGAGGTTGAGTGGTCGATGGGAGAGTACTTCCGGCAGGGGTGGTAGTGCCGGCAGAGGGTTCACTGCTCGCCGGTGAACCGTTGCAACCGCTAAGAAGTGACAATGGTAGCAGGCTAATCACAAGTATCAGCCCGGTAACCAAGGCTATATTACAGTGATATTTGGGCAAAATAGCACTCCTTATTTACGATATATTCTAAGATTATTTTACGCTTTCTTCTTCATGTCCGGCGGTAGCGCTTTGTGCATAGCCTCACCCAATCCCAGCACGTTAACCAGCCGCGATTGGTCAGATACAATGAGCTTGGTGTTATCCCGTAAAGATGCCTGGGTAACTTCAAGCTGTTTTAGAAGCTGCGCGTTACCGACGAAGTATTTATCCGCCGCCAGGGATACGTTTTCGATGGCTTTGGCCTCGCCCTCCGCCCGCAGGATGGCTGCCTGTCTATCGCCCTCGGCCGTGAGGATGGCGTTCTGCTTGTCACCCTCGGCCTCCAGTATTTGTTTCTGTTTGTAGGCTTCCGCTTCCAGGATGGTGGCCCTCTTTTCCCGTTCCGCCTTCATCTGCTTGCTCATAGCGTCGGTGATGTCATGGGGCGGCTCGATGGCTTTAACCTCTACGCGGGTGACCTTCACGCCCCATTTATCGGTAGCTTCATCCAGAGTTGTTCTCAAGGCAGAATTGATGCGTTCTCTCGATGCCAGCGTTTCATCGAGGGTCATATTGCCGACCAGGTTTCTCAGGTTTGTCTGCGCCAACTTGCTCACGGCAACGTAGAAGTTCGCGACTTCGTACCTGACGGCTTTAGCGTCCGTCACGTAATAATATACGACGGCGTCTATAGTTACGCCGACATTGTCCTTGGTGATGACCGCCTGCGGCTCAATATCCAGTACGGTTTCCCTCATGTCCACCCGGGCCGCCATTTTATCAATAAAGGGGATAATGAAGCGGAGCCCCGGCTCCAGGGTCTCTTTATACCGGCCGAACCGCTCTATCAGCCCTTTTTGTGCCTGGTGAATGACGGTAATTGACCTGGCCAGCGTGAGGATGAAAAGAAAAACCAGGATAAGGACGACGACTACTAATCCTACGTTCATGTTATTTATTGCCCCCTTCTATCTTTTTTACGTTTACAGTAACGCCACTAATGCCGGTGACGGCTATTTCTTCACCTGCTTTGATGCTCTCTTTAGAGCGCGCCCGCCATTGTTCGTAGCCTACCTTGACCAGACCGTCTTTATCAGGTTCGATGTCCTGCTGGACGATACCGGTCTTGCCGATAATCGTATCGATGTTGGTTTTCTCTGCTTTTATGGCCATCTTGTGATGAATGTACCGGCGGCCGATGACCACGTATATAACACAGATAACACCGGAGACGATGGCCGTCCAGACCCATGATTGCATTACGAGCGTTATCAGCCCGCCCAGGACGAATGCCGTGCCGATGAACACCATGTCCAACCCGGTGTTGACGCCCAGTAAGAGCTCCAGTATGATGAATACCAGCCCGGCGCCGACAAAGAATAACCATGCCCAGGAGTCAAAAAACATAACTCCCACCTGACCATTTACCATTGGTTTTCACCTCCTCTTCAACTATATCTTATTAGCTTGGATATTGTAATCGAAAAGTCCTGTATTGTCAAACATTCGGTGATGTGTCAACATATTATCAGATACGGTGAAAAGGAGGCCGATATGGAAAAGAGAAGATTGGGCAGAACGGGGCATATGACCAGTGTGCTGACTTTCGGCGGTTTTGCGCTGCACCGGATTAGCCAGAAAGAGGCCGATGCCACGCTGGAGATAGCGCTGGAAAGCGGGATTACCAATATTGATGTTGCACCGGGTTACGGCGAGGCCGAGAAACATATCGGCTCCTGGTTTAAAAGGCACGGCAAGAAGTTTTTTCTCGGTTGTAAAACTGCTGAGCGCGGAAAAGAAGCGGCCTGGGAAAGCATAAAAAGGTCATTGGATACATTGAATGTCGACCACTTCGACCTTTTCCAGATGCATGGCGTAAGCGACATCGGCACACTGGATAAAGCGATGGGGCTGTGTGGAGCACTGGAAGCTATCGTTGAAGCCAGGGAACAGGGATTGGTGCGTTTCATCGGTATTACCGGACATAATCCGCCGGTTCAAAATATCGCGTTGCAACGCTTTGACTTCGATACTGTGATGTTTCCCTTGAACCGGGTACATGCCGCGCACTTTAATGAGTGGAATGACTGGCGGCCGTTGCTTAAAACCGCCCGGCAGAAAGACGCAGGCGTTTTTACTATTAAATCCGTAGCCAAACAGGCGTGGGCCGACCAGAGCCTGGCTTTTAAAAAAACAAATACCTGGTACGAACCTTTTACGGATAATGAGGAGATTGAAAAGAGCCTCTGGTATACATTAAGCCAGGATGTTACCAGCGCGCCGCTTACCAGCGAATGGAAGCTATGGCCGATGATAATCGATGCGGCGAACAGGTTTAAACCACTCGACAAAAAACAGCAGGATGAATATATTGCCCAAGCAGCCCGGTATGAGCCGCTGGTAGGGCCGGTGATGGATTAAATTATTCTCCCATATTGGTGCTTGTTATGATGTAATTGAGGCCAATAGTCCAGCAGGCTCGCCTTGGGTACTCTGTTCCTTGTATAATTACTGGAGTTCTGGTTTTTTGAAATGCTCAGTATTGCTAATGTCTCCAAATCTTATAGTAACCGTACGCTTTTCAGCGGGGTCAGCTTCAACGTCGGTATGAAGGACCGCATCGCCGTTATCGGACAGAACGGCACGGGTAAAACGACGCTGTTTGAAATTATCTGCGGCCATATCAGCCCGGATACCGGCAGCATCGCGGTACGGCGGGGGACGACCATCGGCTATCTGCGGCAGGATATCGAACGAAAATCCGGGCGCAGACTGCTGGATGAGGTCGCCCAGTCCTCAACCCATATCACCGGATTGGCGCATAAAATCCAGGCGCTGCAGGAAGACCTGGCCGAAGAAAAAGACGAAGAAGAAGTCGCCGGGCTGCTCCGCGAACTGGGTGAGCTCCAGCACACTTTCGAGTCCTCCGGCGGCTATAATGCGGAGCACGAAGCCCGGATTATCCTTTCCGGGTTGGGCTTTGCCGAGTCTGATTTCACGCGGTCGCTTTCCGAGTTCAGCGGCGGCTGGCAAACGCGCATCGAGCTGGCCAAGCTCCTGTTTCTGAATCCCGACCTGCTTATTTTAGACGAGCCGACCAACCATCTCGACCTGGAGACGACGCGCTGGTTCGAGAACTATCTTAAAAGCTATCACGGGGCGGTAATGCTCACCTCCCACGACCGCGCTTTTTTAAACAACCTGGCAAAAAAGATAATCGCTATTGAAAAAGACGATGTTATTTTCTATCACGGCGATTATGACGGCTACGTTTTAGCCCGCGAAAAGGAACTGGAAATCAGACAGGCGACGGCCCGGCGGCAGGAACAGAAGATGCAGAAAGAGATGCGCTTTATCGAGCGGTTCCGCTACAAAGCCACCAAGGCCACCCAGGTGCAGAGCAGGCTTAAACAGCTCGAAAAAGTAGAGCGGATTGTCGTGCCGCGGTCGACAAAGAAGATTAAATTTACTTTCATCGAGCCGAAGCGCAGCGGTGATGTGGTAATCACGCTGAAAAACATCGCCAAATCGTATGATTCTAAAGTGGTCTACCGCGACCTTAACCTCGTTTTAAACAGGGGCGACCGCGTGGCGCTGGTGGGGCCGAACGGCGCCGGTAAGACCACCCTCCTCAAGATGCTGGCCGGTGTTTTGCCCTTTGAAAAAGGCGAGCGCATCCCCGGCCATAACGTTACCACAGCCTATTTCGCCCAGTACTATATCGAGCAGCTCAATCCCCGCAATACCCTCGTCGAAGAACTGCGCCAGGTCGCGCCGGACGAGTCGGAGCAACGGCTGCGGGGCTTACTTGGGGCGTTCCTTTTCAGCGGCAATGATGTCCTGAAGAAAGTTGCGGTACTCTCAGGCGGCGAAAAGACGCGCCTGGCCATCGCCCGGATGCTGACCTGCCCGGCCAACTTTATCCTCATGGACGAGCCTACCAACCACCTCGATATCCCCTCCCGCGAGATACTGACCGACGCTTTAGAAGCTTATACCGGCACGATTTGTTTCATCACGCATGACCGGACGCTGATACGCGAGGTGGCCATTAAAATCATCGAAGTAAGAGATGGCGCGCTCAATATTTTCCACGGCAACTATGATGATTTTCTTTACCAGAAGGAGTCGCCGGTAACAAATGTTGGGGATAGGCCGTCCAGCTTTAAAGTAAACGCCCCTCCGGCCAGTGAAGCGCGTTACCGGCAGCGCGAGCGCAAGATAATCGAAGGCGAATTAAGAAACCAGCACTTCCAGCAGATTTCGCCGGTCAAAAAGCGTATTACCGAAATAGAAAATAAAGTGGCGAAGCTGACAGCGCGGCAGGCGGAAATCGAGGCGCTTTTCGCCGACCCTGACCACTATAAAGACGGCTCTAACGTGGCGGAAACCAACCGGGAGTACGTAGTTACTAAAGAGACTATCAGGTCTCTTACCACCGAATGGGATAAACTCACCGCCGAGGCTGAGAAGCTGGAGCGGGAGTATAAAGAAGAGACGGGGAAGATAGGGAAATAGACAACAGCGACCACTCCTGGGATTGACCAGGAAATCTAGTGTGATGCATCTAACGTTTTATTACCGAATCTAACAACCATACCGACGAAAGCATGCCCTGTACTCGATACGGGGTCGGTATCCATACACAATGGAACGGACTGGATTCCGGCTTCCGCCGGAATGGTAATCAGCCATTACCTACCGGATTACTTCTTTGCGTCGGTTTTTTCGTATTTCGTGGTCAGCGGGAAATTAACGAAGAGCATCGGCTTATTTATTTTCTTAAAAATAAGCGGGCAGTGCATCAAGCCGCGTGGTATCTCCAGGATGGTCGGCTCTTTGATAATATACTTTTCACCCTCTTCACCGAGGTATACCTCGATTTCCGCGTCGAAGTCTGTAGCATTACTCTGGTCTCCGCCTAAAAACACCCATACCTCATCGAAAGGGTGGGTATGCGGCCCGTCGGGCATGCGGAAAGGGGCGGTAACATAGTTCCACAGCATCCCGAAGTTAACGTCTCCGCCGTGGTCGCCGCTGAAGTGGACCGGCTTGGGATGGCCTTGGGGCCCTTTAATAAATCGTGTTTTTGTAAAGTACTTGTCGTATTTCCGTGGTTCCATGAACGTCTCCTTTCGCGGTCAACTGTTTTTACTTAGCTTAGATTATCACATATTCGCGGGCAGATATTCCACCCACGTAATTATGGCGCGTTATAGTAGCCCCCGTTAGCGCAGGCCCGGCACAGCGCTTTACCGCCCTTTTTCACCTGCCGGCCGTCCATGACCATCTCACCGCAGGCGGCGCAGACGGCCTTCTCCTGCGGAGTCCCCGGCAGGTCAGTCTCCGGTATTTTTACGGTCACCTCCTGTAATGTCACCATCTCGCTTTCAGGAATTCGCGATATTTTTTCGAGTGTTTCTTCAATGGTCGCTTCGTTGCTGATGTGCTCCATAACTGTGGCGCGTACCGCTTTGCCCGTTTTAGTATTTACGAAAGTCGCCGCGAATTTCCCGTAATCCATATACTTGAGCGAGCGGTGGCCTAAAGTGCAGCCTGTAATCACCTGGACGGCATCCGTCATGCAGCGGTCAATCTCGGTATAAACGATGAGGTTTTTATTCTTCACATCCGGGTCAAGTCCCAGCGCTTTCATCGCCGCCAGGGATATTTTAGTACCCAGGGCGATGCCGGCGCAGGCATGCCCGTGAAAGTCGCCCGCCTTTTTAACATAATAGTCGTAGTCTTTCATCGCGCCTCCTGGAGAGCGGATAGTGTTTTTTCTTTATTGGTTATCAAAATGTTATATATAATCCATATTTTAGCACATATTTTTATGACTTCTATACCGCATAAGGGTTATAATTGGTACAAACTCATTTAATTGGTGGAAGTGGTCTATGAGAAACCGGGCACAAGTTGATGAATAATATTCAGAGAAAGCAACGCATTCTGGTGGTGGATGACCACCCGAAGGTGTTGCGATTTATTGAACTAGATTTAAAGCTCCACGGGTACGAAGTCATGGCCACCAGTTCCGGTGAGAAAGCGCTGGAGCTGATTAAGTCTGGTAAGCCGGATATTATGATACTGGATATTATTATGCCGGGAATAGACGGCTTTGAGGTGCTTAAGGCGATGCGGGGTTTTTCACAGTTGCCGGTTATCGCCATCAGCGCCAGTTCGGGAAATTACGATGGCGCTATAAATCTCGGCGCCAACGATTTTATGACTAAACCATTTGAACCTGATGAAATGGTTAGAAAAATCAAGACGCTTTTAGGGCAACAACAGACTGAAGACGAATAGTCAGCCTATGACGGCAGTTCGCTTTTCGGCAGCGCAAAAGAGAATGTAGAGCCTTTCCCCGGTGTTGAATCTACCTTAATCCACCCGCCTTGCGCCTCGGCCAGTCTTTTAACCACCACCAAGCCGAGCCCGACTCCCGAGGTCGGGCGCTGCGAAGTTTCCAATTGCTGAAATAGCTCGAATAATCTGCCCTGGTCGTCCGGAGATATTCCCGGGCCCTGGTCAGTAACACTGGAGATGACGAAGTCTCCCTCCGTCCGGGCGGAGACCTCAATCTGGCTGCCCGGAGAGGAATATTTTGTGGCGTTTTCCAGCAGATTGTAGAGGATTCTTTCCACCCGCATCGGGTCGGCCTCCACCGGCGGCAGGTCCTTAGGGATATCCATCATGAACTGTTGGCTCACTCCCTGCCCCTTTAATTTCTTAACTAAATTCCGGGTGGTACCGGCGATGCTCACCGGCTCCATGCGCAGCTTGAGATGGCCGGCCTGGTATCGTGATAGTTCCAGCATATTCTCCAGGATGGATGCCAGCTGGTCAGCGCCTTCGGTGGCGTTCTGGATAAGCTCGCGCACCTCCTCCGGAGACAGTCCCTCGGACATCGCGGTCCGCAGCGAACCGGTTATCACCGTCAGCGGTGTGCGTAGTTCATGAGATACCAGACCGATGAACTCATCCTTCATTTTATCTGTTTTTTTAAGCTCGGTGATATCTTGACCTTGAGCTATAGTGGCTACCGGAGTCTTACCGTCGGGAGCATACAGGGTAGCGGAGTTCCACAGCACAATGTGCACCATCCCGTTCCGATGTATAATCGGGATTTCCACTACTTCCCATCTTTGGCCGACCGTAGTTTTATGGATGAGTTTCATGGATGCCTCACGGCTAGCGTCAGGGAAAAGGATGTCCAGTTTCTGGCCTAATATTTCATCTTTAGTACGCCCGGTGAGACGTTCGAAGGCATGATTAAAACGCGTGATCTTTAATTGGGGGTTCCAGACGATGATGGGGGCGTTGGCGCAGCCGATCAGATTTTCAAGATAGTCCCTGGTTTCGCGGAAGGCATTCTCCGTTTTTTCCAGCTCGGTAATATCCTGTATCGTACCGAATCCGCCCACCAATATTTTATTCTGGTCAAATTCCATCTCGGCTTTCTCACGGACCCATTTGATATCATTACCGACGATGATGCGATGCTCGATGTCATAGGTCTCACCGAGGAGCGCCGCCAGCCACTTCCCTTCCACGTATTCCCTGTCCTCCGGGTGTACTGCCGCGAGAAAGCTCTCGAAAGTCATCGGAGTTCCTATGGGGATGCCGAACAATCTGTAGGTCTCATCGGACCAGGATAGTGTATTATGCCGGACATCCATGCGCCAGCTCCCCGTGCGAGCCACGGCCTGGGCGCGGTTCAGGTCATGCTGGCTCTCCCGCAGCGCTTCCTCCGCCCTTTTTCGCTCGGTAATGTCCTTAGCAATATGGACCGACCCTGTAATTTCTCCGGCTTCGTTAAAAACCGGGGAAGTGGTGACCTCAAGATAAAGCCCGAGCCTCGGTTCAAATATCTCCCTGGTCACAGTCTGGTGGGTTTCCAGTGTCTCCTGGTGGGGGCAGTTTTCAATAGGGCACTCGGCACGATGTATCACGGCGTAACATTTTTGTCCGTTCAGTTCTTCCCGGCTCATCCCGACGGCATCGGCATAAGCTTTGTTTACCCTGACGAGCCGGCAATCCTTGTCCTGAATCGAGACCATATCGGTAATGGAATCAAAGGTCGTTTGCCATTCTTCAGCCGTCCGTTTTTCTCTTTCTTCTGCCTGTTTATGTTCAGACGCCTTAACACGCAGTAGTCTGTTGACCTCTTTCAACTCTCTGGTGCGTTCCTGGATGCGCATTTCCAGTTCATCGCGCGCTATACTCAGTTCCGCCAGTGCTTTCTTTTGTATAGTGATATCAATTCCAACTTCCATGATGAGGGTGGAGCCGTCCGTGGCTTTGAAGGGGAAATCGTAAATATAGTAGTTATGACCGTCCGGGCCGAGCCATTCCCATTCGAGGGGCTTCATCTTTTGCAGGACTTTATATGTCTCGCAGACCTCGCAGGGCTCGGTACGGTTAAAAAGGTATTCGTAACAGCGCTTACCGTGGGACTCACCGAAACGCTCCCTGAAGAATTTATTGGCAAAAACGACATGATAATCAGGGGTCAGCAGTATCAGGTAGCACGGCAGTGTCTCCAGGACATTGTTGAACTGCTGGGGTTCCAACTGCACGTTATTTTCATCCTGGCTCTTTACGGCGGCCTTCCTGACGGGCTTACCGCTCGATTTCGTGGGTTTGTTTTTCATATCGGTGCCTCTGTATTCCAAAAAAGGTTAATGGCTTGTAATTAAGATTAGTATAATAAAATACAGTTAATGTATCAAGTAAACAAAGGAAAAAGAGGAACTAAGATTAAAAAGAGATGCACGGTTAGAGTCATTCCTCTATAATTACCTGTTAAAGCTGGTCTTTTACCCGCGGGAAGTTTTATCTTTAGATGTATTGGCTCCGATTTCAGCATAAGGTATCTTTACCCTGGGCAGGACCGGCTTGCCGTTGGAGCCCATCGTTATAGCGCCTGTCGGGCAAACGTAGCTGCAGTCTCCGCAGCCGATGCAGCCTTCCCCCAGTTCATAGGCGTAAAATGGAGCCGCGACTTCTTTGAAAATGCCGCGGTTAACCAGACTTATGGCCGATTTACCGATTATTTCCTGGCAGGCCCGGACGCATAGTCCGCACAGGATACAGTCCTGGTCTCCCAGAGAAAACCGGGGTTTCTCTACACCGTACTCTTTGGCCAGCTCCTGGATGACCCTGGTGTTGGGGCATCTCGCCAGCAGGAGCTCGATGATTCCTTTGCGCAGCTTTCTTATTTTGTCGGTATTGGTTTTGACGATAATGCCTTCTTTGGCCGGGTAAAGACAGGCGGCTACGAACCTGTATGTTTTGCCTCCGTCCTCACTTACCTCGACCGTACACAGGCGGCAGGCGCCGTAGGGCTGGACGACGGAATTGTAGCAAAGGGCCGGAATATTACCGATACCGGGCAGGCGCTGGAGGGCTTCAAAGATAGTCTNNCCCCCGGATACCATGACATTTTTATCATCAACGGTAAAGTGCACCGCATCAGTATCTTTGGCATCGGTTACCTCGACTGTTTCCTCGCTGCTAAGCCAGTATTTGGTCATGAACAGCCTCCTTTTTGCCTACCGTATAGTTACCGCCCCGAACTTGCAGGAATCCTCGCAAACACCGCATTGGACACACAATTCTTGATTAATCGTGTGCGCTTTACGTTTTTCCCCGCTAATAGCCTTGGTAGAACAGTTACGGGCGCACACACCGCAGCCGTTACACTTTTCAGTGTTAATGGTGTACTTAATGAGGTCGCGACAGACGCCGGCGGGGCATTTTTTATCGTTAATATGGGCCAGATATTCGTCTTTGAAATACCTTAGAGTGCTGAGGACGGGATTGGCCGCCGAGCGTCCCAGGCCGCAGAGGGCGCCATCGTGGATGATTTCTGCTAGGTCGGTCATCGTCTCCAGGTCTTCCGGCCTGCCTTCGCCGCGGGTAATCCTGGTTAAAATCTCGCTCAACTTGGCCAGACCCTCACGGCAGGGGACACACTTGCCGCAGGATTCTCCCTTGAGAAATTCGATGAAATAGCGGGCGACATCCACCATACAGTTGTCTTCATCCATAACGATCATGCCGCCNNACATCCACCATGCAGGAGCGGTCATCCATAACGATCATGCCGCCGGAACCCATCATCGAGCCGAGTTTGGTCAGCTCGTCGAAATCTACGGGCGTATCCAGGTATTGCTCAGGGATACAGCCGCCTGAGGGGCCGCCGGCCTGCACCGCTTTGAATTTTTTACCTCCGGGGATGCCTCCGCCGATGTCATATATCATTTTACGCAGGGTAACACCCATTGGTATTTCCACTAGCCCGGAGTTATTAATCTTGCCCACCAGCGAAAATACCATGGTGCCTTTGCTGCCGGCCGTGCCGATTTAGGAAAACCAGGCGGAACCCTTGTTGATTATCTGTGGCACATTAGCCCAGGTCTTAACGTTATTCAGCAGGCTGGGCCTGTCCCAGAGACCTTTTTCTGCCATGTGCACATATTTAGCCTTCGGTTCGCCTACTTTACCCTCCAGGGAAGCTATCAGGGCGCTCGATTCTCCGCAGACGAAAGCGCCGCCCCCCTTGTTGATGGTCACTTTAAAATTGAAGCCGGAACCCAGGATATTATCGCCCAGCAGGCCGTAGTCCATCGCCTGCTCAATAGCTATTCTGGCGTGCTTTACCGCCAGGGGATACTCGTTGCGTACGTAGATATAACCCTCGTGAGAGCCGATGGCAAATGCCCCGATAATCATACCCTCGATAACGCTGTGAGGATTTCCCCCCAGGATGCTGCCGTCCTGGTAAGAGCCGGGGTCGCCTTCATCGCCGTTGCAGATTACGTATTTGATATCGCCCTCAGCGGCGCGGCAGGACTGCCATTTCCGTCCGGTGGGGAAGCCGCCGCCGCCCCGCCCGCGCAGGCCGGACCTGGTTATTTCATCAACAATCTTTTCCGGATTTAGCTGGAAAAGCGCTTTGCTCAAGGCCGAATAGCCCCCGAGAGCAATGTACTGTTCAATATTGGTGGGGTCTATTTCGCTATTCGTACCCATAATGAGGCGGGTCTGTTTCTTGTAAAACGGGACATCGGACTCGTAAGTAATTTCCTGATTCGTCGCCGGGTCCGTATAAAGAAGCCGCTTGATTATGTTGCCTTTCAAGACAGTCTCGTTAATAATCTCCGGGACGTCTTCAGGTTTGACCTTCTGGTAGAAAATTTTCTGGGGGCCGACGAGCACTGCCGGGCCGCGCGCGCAGAACCCTTGGCAACCCGTTTCCTTGAACTCTACTTTTACCTGGAGTTCATGTTTTTCAATCTCTTCCGTAAAGGCAGCCACGATTTCCCTGGCGCCTAACGCGAGGCAGGCGGTGCCGCCGCAGACGGATACGGTAATGCGCTTCTCACCTTTGCCGTCGATAAGGGTCTGGCGAAATTGCTTCAGTTGCTGGGCGCTTTTTATTCTCTTATCCAATACCTGTCGTAACTTTTGTTCCATAGCCAGCCTTCCTGCGGTTTATTCGTACTTCTTCAGGATTTTATCCAATTTGTCCGGTGTAACCTGTCCCTCGTACTTGTCATCGACGACCACCACCGGCCCCATGGCGCAGCAGCCCAGGCAGTTGACGGCCTCCAGAGTGAATTTCTCGTCTTCGGTCGTCTCACCGGGCATCAGGTGATAGTCCCTCGCCAGCTTATCCACAAGCCTCTGCCCGCCTTTGACATGGCAGGCTGTGCCCAGGCAGACGGTAATGGTGTGGCGCCCTCTCGGCTTAAGGCTGAAGGCCTTGAAAAAAGTAGCCACGCTGAAAATCTGGCTTAAGGGAATATCCAGCTTCTGGCTGATTTTGATGATAACATCCTGCGGGATATAATTGAACTCGACCTGGACATCCTGTAGTAAAGCAATCAGCTGTTCCTTCTTATCGGCGTAGCTGTCAATAAGAGCCTCAACTTTGACGGCCTTGTTAGCTATTATGGCCTGAACTGTGGAAAAATCCAGAGAAGTATCCACCGGCGTACCTCCTGCACGACCTTCCTGAGTTAAGAATAGTGCTTTAGACCTGCCTGCGCCATCCGTTAGGACACGTACGTTCCCCGCAAGAACCCCTTAATCCGGCGGGTGTTGTGTGCAAGGGTACGCAGAGAATACGCAAATACCGGCACGAATAACCTGCACTTAACAACAGGAGCCTGAAATGAGGTTAAAACAGCCGTTATGTACATGAGGACTATATTTTTGATATGATATATATGGAAGTATACATGAGCGATATCACTATTATCCTTTGTGAAGACCACCTGATTACCCGGCAGGGTATCCGGCGCTTACTTGAAGATGAGAAGGGTTTGAAAATCATCGGCGAGGCCAGCAACGGTGAAGAAGTGGTGGAGATGGTCACGGCGATGAAACCGGATGTCGTCGTCATGGATATTGCTATGCCCAAGCTTAATGGCATCGAGGCTACCCGGCAAATCAAGCTGATTCATCCCCTTACCGGTATATTAATTCTCAGCGCCTATGATGACGACGAATATGTATATGCGCTGCTCAAGGCAGGGGCGGCCGGTTACCTCCTGAAAAGCGTTGGCGGCGATGAGCTCGTCCGCGCTATCAAGGCCATCCATAACGGGGAGCCGGTTCTTGACCCCGGCATCGCTAAAAAGGTATTGAACTATTTCAAACTGCCGGATAAGGTGCCGGCGATGGAAATAAATTCCGCGCAACTCACCGAACGTGAGCTCGATATTATCAAACTGGCGGCCAAGGGATTGACCAACAAGGATATCGCCGAAAAGCTGCACCTCAGCTATCGTACGGTTGAAGGCCATATGAGGGGTATCTTTAACAAACTGGGTATCGGCTCCCGTACCGAAGCGGTCCTTTACGGCTTAAAAAACGGCTGGTTTACCCTGGAAGATTTAATTTAGTTATTCTCTTTAGCTAGATTTAATAAATACCTACAGGTAATTAATATGCCGTTAAGTTCAAAAATACTTTCACAAATCATTGACGGGTCGGCCATTCCTTATTTTGTGATCAATAAAGAGCATATTGTCACTCACTGGAATAGGGCTATGGAAGCCCTCTCGCTGAGACCAAGGGAAGACGTAATCGGCAAAGATGACCATTGGAAGCTCTTTTACGAAGAAAAAAGGCCGTCCATGGCAGATTTGATCGTAGACGAAGCGTCTTCATGGGATATCAAGATATATTACCGCGATAAATTCAGGGAGTACCCTCTTATTGAAGGCGCTTACGAAGCCGAAGACTATTTCCCGCGTCTGGGTGATGAAGGCAGGTGGCTTCATTTCACAGCGAGTCCGATCAAGGATGATGATGGGAAGGTAATCGGCGCTATCGAGACAGTAATAGATGTCAGCGAACGTAAAAAACTGGAAAATAACCTGCGCTATTATCTGCAGCAGTTAACTAAAGCGCAGGAGGAAGAACGCAAGTTTGTCGCGCGTGAGCTCCACGATGACTTGGCTCAAATATTAGGTTCTCTTTCACGGCAGGTGGACAACCTGCTCAGGAAAAAACACAGCTTTGGGCCGGATGAAGAGGCAGCTCTGGATGATATACGGACATTGCTCAAGCAGGGCCAGCAATCGATGCAGGCATTTATTCAGAACCTGCGTCCTTCGCTGCTCGATGACCTTGGTTTAATACCGGCCTTGAGGTCGTTAACTAAAAACATGGAAAATAGCGAAAGGATAGCTATCAAATTTACCGTATTAGGTGAAGAAAAGCGTTTTTCAAGCGAGGTAGAGCTATCGGTATTCCGTATCGTGCAGGAAGCGTTAAATAATATTAAAAAGCATGCCCAGGCAACCAAAGTGCATGTGGCAATGGTAATTACCGCCGTGGGCATAGACTTAACCGTAAGAGATAACGGCAATGGTTTTACACCGCCTGAAGATATTGGAGACCTCGCACGCAGCGGCAAGCTCGGCCTGATGGGTATGAAAGAGCGGGTTTGGCTGCTGGGCGGGAAAATTAAATTCAGCTCGGTTCCCGGCAGGGGAACAGCTCTTACTGTTCACATCCAAACTTAAACGAACCTAATTACCCCCCCACCGGAGACAGCAGTACTAAAGTAATATGTTATATAGTATAAACTATTTGCATTATATGAATGAATAATGTATAATATATATTGTAATGCGGACATGTGATAAGAAAACACAGGAATTAATAATGACGTCTAAAGAAGAATTAATTTCCCAGTTAACAGGGCTTTTTAAAACACTGGGACAGAACGTGATGCACTATCAGCAAGAGCCGTGGCGGAAGCTCGATGTGCCCCTGGCGCAGCTTAAGAGCCTGATGATTATCCATATCAAGGGAAGTATTAATGTACGAGATCTGGCCCTTGAATTGGGGGTAACGCCCGGTAATGTTACCAGTATCGTTGACCGGCTGGTAGGGCAGGGTCTGGTAAAGAGAAGTGAGGGTCAAGAAGACCGCCGTATTGTTTTACTGCAGCTTACGGATAAAGGCCGCGAGACTATTAACAAGATACATGAGACCGGCGACAACCACATGAAGCGTTTCCTCGAAAAAATGGATACTGAAGACCTCATCGCTCTATTAAGGGGAATGAGTGCTTTTCTGGCGGCGATGAAGCAGGACTGGGAAGAGTCTGGAAAGAACAAGTGTGATATCACCGGCCATGCCGATATTTCTTCTCTCAAGGCGCATATACATCACCACCATCTGATGAATCTCTCTTAATGCGTCCGTCCCGGAGAAAAAACCACCGGAATTAATAACATATGTGGGCAATAACTGTGTCGATACGACTGATTAGAAGGATTATACAATGCTGAAACTGGTTAAATATTTAAAACCATTTGTCTGGTCTATTATCTTCATTTTGATTCTCTTGTTCGGCCAGGCGATGTCCGACCTGTCTCTGCCTGGTTATATGTCGAATATCGTCAACATAGGCGTACAGGCAGGCGGTATTGAAAACGCCGTCCCGCAAGCCGTCCGCGCCACAGAATTCAATAAACTCACGCTATTCATGACCGATAGTGAAAAGGCGCAGGTTACGGGCGACTATATTCTCCTCGATAAGGCCTCGCTTTCGGATAACGACTATGCCGGATACGTGAAGACCTATCCCGATCTGGCAAACGAACCGATATATAAACTGAATACCACTGTCAAAGATGAAATCACTAAACTGGACACCATTTTCCGTAATGCGGTTATCATCGTCTCGATGATAGAGAAGTCCGGGCTTTCAGCGTTCTCAGCAAACTTTACAGTACCGGCGGGCGTAGACCCTTTTACGCTAATCGCACAGTTGCCCTCGGCTCAACTCGAAGCCGTCCGCACTATGGCCGCCGGCCAGCTTTCAGCGATTCCGGATACCTTGCTTAAGCAGTATGCCACCCCTTACATTTCAGCGGAATACAAGGCCCTGGGTATGAACGTTTCACGTATCCAGACTAATTATGTGTTAAGAATCGGGTTCCTGATGCTGCTGCTGACTCTGGCCGGCACGGTTTGTTCGGTAATCGTCGGCTTTCTCTCCGCGCGTATCGCCGGCGGCCTGGGAAGAGACTTACGCCGGAAATTGTTCGTTAGAGTAAGCGATTTTTCCAATACCGAATTTGATAAATTTTCCACGGCTTCCCTGATTACCAGGACAACAAATGATATCACCCAGATACAGATGGTGATGGTGATGCTGTTCCGGATTATGTTTTATGCGCCTATCATCGGCATAGGTGGTATCTTAAAAGTTCTCGATGCAGACAGGACGATGCTGTGGATTATCGCTGCCGCCGTCGGCGCTATGCTCATGTTGATGGCGGTGGTTTTTTCCGTTGCCCTCCCGAAATTCAAGGCCTTGCAGAAGCTGGTTGATAAATTAAACCTGGTCATGCGTGAGATACTCACCGGCCTGATGGTCATCCGGGCGTTCAACACCCAGAAACATGAGGAAAAGAAGTTCGACGCCGCCAATACCGAACTGATGAAAACCAGCCTTTTCATCAACCGCGTCATTGTCTTTATGATGCCGATGATGATGCTGCTGATGAACGGCGTGATGCTGCTCATCGTCTGGGTCGGCGCGCACCAGGTAGATGTCGGCACGACACAGGTAGGTAATTTGATGGCCTTTATGCAGTACGCCATGATGATTATCATGGCATTCATGATGGTTACGGTCATGTTCATCATGCTGCCGCGGGCCAGCGTCTCTGCCGAGAGAATAGATGAGGTATTATTGACCGACCCGGTTATCGAAGATTCGAAAAAGCCGCAGCCCTTCACTACCGGGCTTAGGGGGGTGGTGGAGTTCAAGGATGTATCATTCCGCTATCCCGGCGCGGAAGATGACGTGCTTAAAAACATCACGTTTACTGCCAGGCCCGGACAAACGCTGGCGATTATCGGCAGCACGGGCAGCGGTAAATCTACCCTTATTAACCTTATCCCGCGGTTCTATGATGCCACCGTCGGTAAAATCCTGGTTGATGGTATTGACGTCCGGGATGTTAAACAGCATGAACTGAGGGATAAAATAGGCTATGTATCGCAGAACGCCGTGCTCTTCTCCGGCACCATTGCCAGCAATATCAGATATGCCAATGAGCTGCTTTCCGATGACCAGGTAGCTCAATATTCCGGGACGGCTCAAGCCCTGGATTTTATCACCACCAGCGAGCAGGGTTATGACACGGCTATTTCGCAGGGCGGGACTAACTTATCAGGAGGACAGAAACAGAGACTGGCGATCGCCAGGGCGCTGGCCAAACAGCCGGAAATTTATATCTTTGATGATGCCCTGTCCGCCCTTGATTTCAAGACCGATGCCACTCTTAGAAAGGCGCTTAAAAAGGAGACCAGTGATGCTACGGTAATTATCGTTACCCAGCGCGTCAGCACCATTATGGGAGCTGAACAGATAGTCGTGCTGGATAATGGNNTCAGCCGGCATTGGAACTCACGAGGAACTGATGAAAAATTGTAATGTATACCGGGAAATTGCGCTGTCCCAGCTATCCCGAGAGGAGATGGCCTCATGACACAGCAGCGTAATGTTCCACCGGCAGGCAATCAGGAGATGGGGGCAGGAAGACCGATGGGTGGAAGACCCGGTGGAGGCCCCATGGGCGGAGGCCCGATGGGTATGGCGATGATGGGCGGTCAAAAACCAAAGAGCTTCCGCAAAACAATGCGGACGTTTCTTAAATACCTGGCGCCTTATAAAATCCAGTTAATCGTTGTCTTTATTTTTGCCATTGCGAGCACCGTCTTTTCTATCATCGGCCCCAAAATGCTGGGGAAAGCGACTACCCGGCTCTACGAAGGGGTCGTGGCCAAGGCAACGCACGTTGCGGGGGCATCTATCGATTATCATTATATCGGCACGATTGCCCTTGTCCTGCTTGGCCTTTATCTCATAAGCGCGGCTTTCTCCTACCTCCAGGGGTATATCATGGCCGGCATCTCCATGAAAGTAACTTACACCTTCCGCCAAGGAATCGCGGAAAAGGTAAAGCGGATGCCGCTCAAGTACTTCGATACCAAATCACACGGTGAAACCCTCAGTCTGGTCACCAATGATATCGATACTATCAGTAATACATTAACTCAGAACCTGTCACAGATAGTCACTTCGGTAACCACCATCATCGGTGTCCTGGTCATGATGCTGACGATAAGCTGGTTAATGACCATGGTGGCGCTGGTGATTATACCGATTTCCTTCGGGCTGGTCACGGTCGTTATCAAGGCGTCGCAGCGGTATTTCAAGCGTCAGCAGGACTACCTCGGTCATGTCAACGGTCACGTTGAAGAGGTATATTCCGGGCATACTGTGATGAAAGCTTTTAACGGCGAAGATAAGGCTGTAGACCAGTTTGACAGATTGAATGATGTGCTTTATGGGTCAGTCTGGAAGTCCCAGTTCCTCTCTGGTTTGATGATGCCCATCATGACCTTCGTGGGTAACCTGGCCTATGTCGGCGTGGCTATGCTGGGTGGATATCTGGCTGTGCAGGGGTCTATCGGGGTCGGTGATATTCTGGCTTTTATCCAGTACGTCAGGTCGTTCACCATGCCCATCACCCAAACCGCCAATATCGCTAACGTGCTCCAGTCTACCGCTGCCGCCGCCGAGCGCGTGTTCGAGTTTCTCGATGAACCTGAAGAGACAACCGAATCAGTTAACGCCGTCATGCCGGAGAGCGTAACCGGCAGGGTGTCTTTCCAGAATGTGCGCTTCGGTTATACCCCGGATAAAGTAATCATTAAAAACTTCTCCGCCGATATTCAGCCGGGGCAGAAAGTGGCCATCGTCGGTCCCACGGGGGCCGGTAAAACAACCATCGTGAAACTCCTGATGCGCTTTTACGAGTTGAATGACGGCGCTATAAAAATAGACGGAGTTGACACCCGGCAGTTCACCCGTGAAGACCTGCGCAGCCTGTTCGGGATGGTGCTGCAGGACACATGGTTGTTCAACGGTACGATTCGAGAGAATATAAGATACGGCAAACTGGATGCCACCGATGATAAAGTAGTCGCGGCGGCTGAAATGGCCTTTGCCGATCACTTCGTGCGTACCTTGCCGCAGAGTTATGATATGGTGCTGAATGAAGAGACCAGCAACATCTCCCAGGGGCAAAAACAGCTGTTAACCATCGCCCGCGCTTTCCTGGCCGACCCTAAAATTCTGATTCTGGATGAAGCCACCAGTTCCGTCGATACCAGAACGGAAGTGTTGATACAAAAAGCTATGGAAGAGCTGATGAAAGGCCGTACCAGCTTCGTTATTGCCCACCGCCTGTCCACCATACGGGACGCCGATATCATCCTGGTGATGAAAGACGGCGATATCATCGAGCAGGGCAAACACGAAGAGCTTTTAGCCGCCCGTGGTTTTTATGCCGCACTCTACCGGAGCCAGTTTGAAACAGCTCAGATAGAGCCGAATAATTAAGCCGGGAAATACAACGATTGGTGGTAGCGGGTGGATATGAACCGCTGACCAGGGGCTGGCTTGGAAAGTAACGTCGATTATTCCCTGTTTCGAGTGTAAACCATTAGATGACGGATACACCCGTTCCGGGGTGGGATAGGCTATATCTTATATCCTGGTGAATTGATTTAGCTTATCTTTAACAAGTCTATTTTAAAGGTTATATCTTTCCCTGCCAGAGGTGAGTTGGCGTCTAGCGTTACAGTTGTATCGGATACGGCTGTGACAACCACCACCAGGGTTTGGCCGTTTGCGTCCGTACTTTGGAGTTTATCACCAACCTTTGGATCTACTCCCGGCGCAAGTTGACTTCGGTCTATTGTAATTGTCAAGTTATCGCTATAGGCGCCATAGGCATCATCTGATAAAATGGTAATGGTTTTTGATTCACCGACCTTCATTCCCACTATGGCTTTTTCAAAATCAGGAAGATAATTACCTTTGCCCAGAACTAACTCAAGGGGTTGGCTGCCGACCGTCGTTTGATATACGGTGCCGTCTGCTAGGGTTAAAGTATAATTTACTTGGACGGTATCCCCGTTATTAGCTATCGTTTTAGAACCGCAAGCCGATAACATTATAGCTCCGAATAAACAGATACCGGTCAAAATGAAAATACAAATAACGCGACTCATTTTCAACACTATACGCTCCAATTTATGCAATAAAGCATGAATCAACTATTGATTTAGTTAAGTTATATATAATTATACATCTTCTCTCGATTGATGGGTAATTTTGAACCTTCCCCTTATTATGTTCTGATTTGCGCGAGATGATATTGTAGCAAAGGGAGATGGTTAATGGATGCAATCAATTCTAAGTGCTATAATTTACCTAACAAAATAAGGAGGCGAAAAAATGGCAGGCTATGTTGGGTCAATTGAAAAACAGACTTTAAGCAATAATTATTTCAGGCAAGTCTTGTATACCGCTAAGTATGCCCAGCTCGTAGTGATGTGCTTACAACCCGGCGAAGAGATAGGTAATGAAGTGCATGCGAAAGTTGATCAGTTCTTTCGCATCGAGCAGGGTGAAGCCTCATTTGTTTTTAACGGAACTGAAAAACATCTGGCAAAAGATGGCGATGCGGTTATCGTTCCGGCAGGCACATACCATAATGTTATAAATGTCTCGAAGACCGCAAAACTGAAGCTGTACACCATATATTCCCCGCCCAACCACCCCGATAAGACCGTGCACAAGACGAAGGCGGACGCTGAAAAGGCCGAAGCGGCAGAGCACCATTAGTCAGGGTGGTTATAGCGCCTATTGTCTTGTGAGGAACTTCTAAGTGTATTGGCGGGGGTAGATTTGAACTACCGGCCATGGTCTTATAAGATTATTTACCGCTGAGTGAACCATAGGCGGTAAAAACATTGACCTGGTCTCAAAAAAACAAGCCCAGGAATCTGTAGGCGATCCCTCCGAAAAGAATGGCCAGGGCGATTTCTGCTAAGACCATAAGAGTAGTTACTTTAGCGCCGGTTTCTTTTACCAGAACCGCAATGGTAGAGATACAAGGTATATAAAGCATGATGACTATGGAAAAGACTACCATTTGCAGCGGAGTAATTACTGATGTTATAGCTGCTCCGCCCGCGAAAGAGATCAGTAAGGCCAGGTTGGCTTCTTTTCGCAGAATGCCAAAAATTAGTAATACTCCGGTAAAAGCGGGCAAACCTAACCATGTCACAGTTACGGGTGTAAGTATATTGGTAACGTAATCCAGCCAGTTAAAGACCCTGAGTGATTCAATTACGATACTACCGACAATTATCAAGGGTACACTGATAATGAGAAAATCTTTAAATTTGAACCAGGCTTGCCGCCAGACAATTTTTAAGGAAGGCAGACGGTATTCAGGAATCTCTATAATGATTCCTGGGGAAGTACTGGGGATTAGCTTATTGAGTAGACTTCCGAGAAAGAATATTAAAATAAACTGAAAAAGAAATAAACCTACCGCCCATTGCCAACCAACGAAGGCTCCCACCAGACCCAGAACCACTGAAGTCCTGGCCGAACAGGGGACCATCGTAGTCAGAAAAGTGGCAATCAGCCTGTCTCTTTTGTTACTCATAACGCGGCAGGCCATACAGGCGGGAACATTACATCCGAAAGCCGTAATCAACGGCAGACTTGCCTGCCCGTGCAGACCCACCATATGGCAGGGACGGTCCATGAGAAAAGCGACTCTCGGAAGATAACCGCTCTCACCAAGCCAACTCAGTATCAAGAAAAAGGGCAATATGAAGCCGATAGCAACTGAAAGCGCAGCATAAAAACCGATAACGCCGCCATTCCAGAGAATATCCGCTAGATGTCCGGAGATAGCCGGTTTTAAGTGATTAAACAACTCAGCGATGAGATTGGTCATCCATCCGCCGAAAAGAGAAATGAAGATGAGGATAGCACCCATGGTGACAATAAAGAGAAGATAGCCGAATACGGGGTGTAACGTAAGACTATCTAATCTGGTTAATGGCCCTTTAGCCGGTTCTAGTCTGACATTAGCCTGTTTAGCGATTGATGCTGCCAGGGCATATCGCTCAGCGGTTATCACGGTGGAAATGTCTTCTCCGTGTATAGAGGCTATTTCCTCTGCCAGTTTTTGAGAAGAAGAAAGTAATGCTGATGTTTGCTCATTATCACCTGTAAACAGATCTTTTTCACCTTCCAGAAGTTGGATAGCCGTCCATCTTGGCGGGTATTTAGGGGATGCTTTTTCCATATTATTGATCAGTTGATCGATTCGTTTTTCTACTTCTGGTCCATACTTAAGAATAGTGCCGGGA
This sequence comes from Dehalococcoidia bacterium, assembly GCA_003141235.1. Taxonomy (GTDB): domain Bacteria; phylum Chloroflexota; class Dehalococcoidia; order Dehalococcoidales; family RBG-16-60-22; genus Fen-1077. The sequence goes on along the minus strand of PLLL01000045.1, from coordinate 12,119 downwards.
TTATTGGTTTTATTCTTTAGCTCGATGGCTGCATCGATCAATTCATGAACGCCGATACCCTTGATAGCAACGGTGTTTATTACGGGTACACCCACTATTTCACTCAGTAATTTCGTGTCCAGATGAATATGTTTCTTCTCCGCAACATCCGAGTTGTTGAGCGCAATTACAACAGGCACTCCCATTTCTTTAATTTGCAAGGTTAAAAAGAGGTTTCTTTCCAGCGAAGTAGCATCCAGGACATTTATTACAACGTCAGGATGATTATTAAGAATATACTCACGGGTAACCTGCTCTTCCGGAGAGTAGGTAGCAAAAGAATATATACCGGGAAGGTCAACGATATTGATCTGTAAACCGTGGTGCGAAAGAACTCCTTCCACTATGCCCACGGTTTTTCCTGCCCAATTACCGGTTTCTTGCGTCAGGCCGGTCAGTTGATTGAAGATTGAACTTTTACCGACATTAGCATTACCGGCAAGGGCGATAGTTAGCTGGATGCCATGCCGGTATCCGTGCCTGTGCCTTTGTCTTTTACCTACCCCAGGGATATCCTGGTTATAGGATGTAGAATTGACCAACTAACGAACTCCACGTCCTTCAACAGTCTTTTCAACAAAAACATTACAAACTATCTCATCACCTAAAGCCAGCTTACAGCCTCTAACGGCAATCTCGACCGGCCCTTTGAAAGGGGCGATTCTAGAGATAGAAATTTTGGTTCCGGGTGTTAATCCCATATCGCAAAGTCTGCTTAGAACCTTTTTTTCACCGCGTATAAAAGCGATAGTTCCTTCCTGGTTTTTGTTGAGCGTAGATAAAGCAACTACATTTTCTTTTCTTTTTTTTATTGATTCAAAGCTGCATTTCCCTAAGTCCTTACATTCCTGACAGCTGGAAAAATCAAGGTTACAGGGTGGAATCAATTTTCCATCATCAGGGCATTTATCCGGCTCCTTTAACGCCTGGCAGAGAGCTCGTTCCGCTTCATCGGAGAGGGTGTGCTCCATAGCACAGGCTTCAGCATGCACCTTGTCATTTCCAATCTTCAGCGTATCGTGTAAAAAGCGCTCTAATAACCTGTGCTTGCGCGTTATTCTTTCCCCGATGCCTAGACCTTTAGCAGTCAAAGTCGCACCTTGATAGGGAGAATAGTTTACGTACTCTTCATCTGCCAGCTTTCTGAGCATCTCTGTGGCGCTGGCGGGTGCGATGTTCATGCGTTTAGCTATGGCTGAAGTTGTTGCTGTTTGTCCATTCCGGGTAAGGTTATAAATAGCTTCTAAATACTCTTCTGTACTATTGCTCATTTGACACCTCTGATTTAGGAACACCTACTATTTAGGTCTACCTAAATTCTACCAAGAGAAAGGGTTATTGTCAATACGGAGATAACCACCATCTATTTGAGAGGGAGGCATTTCTGCTCCCCTTTTTTATTTATTCTGCACGGTCTTCACTGTTCCAATTTCCTGCCTTATTTGCCTTATTCTCCTTTGTTTGAACGAAAAACAGGAAATAATGCGGAAAAAAATGTATAATGTGTATGAGTCTTCAAACCACAAATGTGCCTTTGCAGGCTAAAAAATAATATGTCTACCCGGAAATACCCCATATCATCCCTGGACCAGCGGATTACGAAATGGTGCGCCGTAGCCGGACAATAAAACGGTAACGCTGAAAAGCTAATACAATAGACCGGGTAAAGACTGATTGAAATAACTGGATTAGGTGATTGCCGATGAAAGATTCTTTATTACTGCAGATACGTATATTGGACCTGACTGAAGGCGGTTGCATGTTGGGCGGACGCCTCCTCGGCGATGCCGGAGCAGATGTCATCAAGATAGAAAAACCGGGCGGGTCTGATTCGCGTATCTGGCCTTATTATCAAAATACCGGCGATCCGCAAAAAAGCTTATTCTGGTTCACCTACAACGCCAACAAGCGAGGCATTACCCTCGATATTGAGAAACCCGAAGGCCGCGAACTTTTTAAGAAGCTCGCCTCGTCTGCCGATGTCATCCTCGAATCTTACGAGCCCGGCTACATGAAAAAACTGGGGCTGGGCTATGACGACCTTTGCTCTATCAATCCAGACATTATTTATACTGCCATTACACCTTTCGGCCAGGAAGGCCCCAAAGCGCATTACCCTGCCAGCGCCCTGACCGTCTGGGCGAGCGGCGGTTACCTCAACGCCTGCGGTGACCCTGACCGGGCCCCGGTCTGGATAAGCATGCCGCAGACTTTTCTCTTCGGCGGGTGTGAAGGCGCTATCGGCTCGCTGATGGCCTACTACTACCGGCTTACCACCGGAGAAGGGCAATTTGTCGATGTCTCCATGCAGGAGTCCGCCCTCTCTCCCAACATGAATATCCTCCAGATGTGGGATTTGAATAAACTCGAATTCAAGCGTGTAGGCTCGGCGTCATATGTCGCCGGGACCGGGGTACGGCAGCCGATTTATTTTAAGTGTAAAGACGGCTATGTCATGATTCTGGCTATCGGCGGCAACGAACCGTATGTTTCTTCTTCGCAGCGGATGGTGGAATGGATGGCGGAAGAAAACATGGCCCCGGAATGGCTGAAAAAACTTAACTGGTGGACTGACTACAACGCTTCCAAGCTGAAGCAGGACCTGGCGGATAAGGTCGGCAAGGCTATCGAAGCGTTTACCATGACCAAGACCAAAGAAGAACTGTACAACATCGGGGCTTACCAGAAACAGATGCTCATCGCCCCGGTCGCTAACACGAAGGATATCAGTGAAGATATCCAGCTAAAAGCCCGGAATTTCTGGGTTGAGATGCCTCATCCCGAACTCGGCCGGGATATCCCTTACTGCGGGCCTTTCATCCAGTTGAGCGAGACCCCTATCACCTATCGGCGGCGCGCGCCTCTTACCGGAGAGCATAACCGCGAGATTTATTGCGGCGAGCTTGGCCTGCCGGAAACCGAATTGAAGTCATTAAGCGACAAAGGCGTAATCTAGCACTGGGGGCTATCATGATAGTAAAGCAAAATATTTTTAACGGAATTAAAGTGGCCGAGTTTGCCTGGGTAGTGGTCGGCCCTGCCACTTCCCGCTACCTGGCGGAACACGGCGCCACGGTGGTCAAGATAGAATCTCATAAGCGGCTGGATACCAACCGCGTCAACAGCCCCTTTGTGAATAACGACCCAACGCCGGACAACAGCATGTTTTACGGCCGGCACAATCCCAACAAGTACAGCGTCAGTATCGATATGAAAAAACCCGGCGGACTGGAACTGGCCTGGAAGCTCATCAAGTGGGCGGATATCGTCACCGAATCATTCTCTCCCGGGACGATGGAAAAGTGGGGTTTGGGATATGAGGATGTGCGCAAGGTCAGGCCGGATATCATCTATTTCAGTTCCAGCATGCAGGGGAGAGGTGGTCCCCATTCCAGCTATGCCGGCTATGGGCAGAACGCCTGTAATTTCAGCGGCTTTACCGAGCTTAGCGGGTGGCCGGACAGGATGGCTTCCGCCCCTTACGGGGCTTATACGGATTACGTTTGCTGCCGCTTAAGCGCTTTTGCCCTCGTGGCAGCCTTGATACACCGCCAACGCACCGGTAAAGGACAATATATAGAGCAATCCCAGTTCGAATCGTCCATTCACTTTTTAATGCAGGCAGTCATGGACTACCAGGTAAACGGACACATCATGGGCAGGTCGGGTAACCGGACTCCAATCGCCGTGCCGCACGGGGTTTTCCAGTGCAAGGGAGATGACCGGTGGGTAGCTATCAGTGCGATGAAGGAAGAAGAGTGGAAGGGCTTTTGCGCAGCTATCGGCAATGCCGCGCTAGCCAGGCAAAAAGAGTTCGCCACTTTCACTGAACGCAAGAAACACGAAGACAAACTCGAAGAGATTGTTACAGCCTGGACCCGTCAGCATACGCCCGAAGAAGCGGAAACTATCTTGGTGCGCAACGGCGTTCCCGCCCACATAGTATCAAGACCATCCGATGTTTACCGCGACGAGCAATTGAAGTCCCGCAATTACTTCACACCGCTGGACCACCAGGTAATGGGGATACAGAAGTTCGAACCTCAATCCTGCTTTATCCTCTCCAAAACCCCCCGGGAAATCACCCGCCCCTCGCCGCTGCTGGGAGAACACAACGAATACGTGTTCAAGGAACTGGTAGGTATGAGCGATGACGAAATCGCCGACCATATTATCGATGGTTCCATTACCACCCAGATGGACGGCCCCATGGTGTCCACGTTCTAGGACACTTCGGAACGGTAAACAACCCGATAAGAATAAACTAAAACGTTCTAAAGAGGGGGGGCATTCTGCTCCTCTTTTTTATTTGATAAAAATTAACCCGCATTATATTGACAGCTATCTGTGATAGTATTAATATAGGACATAACAGCAGGCTAGATTTAAATGGGGAGGAACATAAAAATGTATTATTGTCTGATGACTACCTTGACCAACGAAGGAAGAAAGTCCGTTAAGAAAAACCCCGGTAGAATTTGGGAAGTTAATAGAGAAATCGAACAAATGGGCGCAAAAGTAGTCGCTCAGTATAAATTGCTGGGTCCTTATGATTTCGTCAATATCATTGAGGCAGATAATGCGCGCGTAATTTCCCGGGTAGTGATCGAAATCTGTTCCAGAGGTACATTGGAGCCTATGTTAATGGGCGCTATCACCGTGGAAGATTTTGTCAAAGAAATAGAAGCAGCTAATAGCCTTCAAAAATAGTAGACTCCTGCTTCCCTTTAGAAAGCGTGGCCGGCGCTAGCATTTGATGCTAAGAGCTGAAACATACGCATGAAACTGTAGACATCCCCATGTTCGTCCGGCGTTAACAATAAAGTTTTAAGTGACCTTTGACGAATTTAAGATTAGTGGTAGCGGGTAGATTTGAACTACCGACTGTAGAAGTCAACCCACACCTCTTGAAAACGTCATCAAATCCTATGATGCTATAATGTAAGTATGGAAAATAATCAACGTCGTATGTTCCGGTGTATGCGGTGTGGTTTCAGATGGCTGCAGTGGGTTACAGAGGGCCCATCTGATGTCAAAACGTGTCCCAAGTGTAACTCACGGGAATGGAATAAACCAAAGAGCCGGCCGGGGAAAGCCTAAGTTCTAAGGTTATCCACCGGACTATATTTCAGGTGGCTGCTCATTATGATACCATAGGATTTACCATCTACTTTACAGGATAACAGGAATCTGTCGATTACTTGCTTTATGGTCGTTTTGGTTGTAGTATCCGTGTGACTAGACATTGAACCTCCTCTAATTCTCTTCTGAGCTGCGCGAGATGCTAACAGAGAATCAGGGAAAGGTCAATAGGGATATATCACAAGTCTTTTTGGAGGTTAGGTCACTTTTTTATGTCCAATTTTTTAAATTCTTCAGTTTTTACAAAATCTTTCAAGAAGTGCGCTGATATATTGTCCAGAGGCTCAAACTGGATGCATTCTTGGCAAGAACGTAAGTACAGTTTTTTTCGTAACCTGCGGTATGCTTTATTGAACCATACGGCTTCAAAGGATTCCTCGTACGCATTGCCCATTCTGCCATCTTCACCACAATAGCAGCATACGGAAACTTCGCCAGTTGTCGTTACATAAGTCTCAACAAAAGGCGAGGGGCAATCAGCAATGTTTCCAACTTTATCAGCGAAGAATTGGCGGGCATCAATGGCCACTCCTAACTTATTACCTAAGATCCTTGCCTGTTCGATCGCCGCGTTGTATTCCTGTTTACAATTTAAAAGGGTATATTGACTATGCTCTGATATCCCGACGAGATATTGACCTATGCCTACCTTCGAGATACCAAGTTGACTGGCAAGTGAGACAAACTCAGGAATTTCGTTTATGTTTTTGCTATGGGCTACAAAATGCAGGGTGATTTTTCTTTTGTCGTTATTATCGAGGGCCGTCATGAAATTCTTGATTGCCGATATGGTTGTTTCAAAATTCCCACCTTTCATATCGCGGTTGTAAATTTCTGCGGTTGCTGCGTTCAACGATATGGTGATAGCATGAAGATGCCCTGAAAGCTGGTGGGCTACATCCGCGGAAAGCCTGGTGCCGTTGGTTGCAAACTGTATTAAAGATTTACTAGGATTCAGTGAATACACATAGAGCAAAACTTCACCGAACTTCGGATATAAAAGAGGCTCACCCCATCCGGTGAGCTCTACTACGTGGGCATACTTAATTGCCGTTTTTAGTTTAGTTAGATCGGTAAAATCCAATTCCGATGGTTTGAAATTTTCCCTTCTGCATATAAAACAATGAAGATTGCAACGTGTTGTGAGGAATATAGACAGCATTTTCGGGTATTGATATTTTCTGAAAAAAGGGGCAGGCATAGAAAACATCAAACGGTTAAATTTAGCACCTTTTAAGGGATTGGAAAGCAACTTTGAGATTTGCACCTGCGTTTTATAGGGTAATATCTTCTTGGCGGAGCGACGAACTGAGGGCGGCAATATTTCAATTAGACTTATCATGCGGAACGCTCTTCTCCAAGATCATAATTTAAATTGATTTACCTTTTATAAATAAGAGCTGTTATATCCTTAGCACAATGGCGACATACTCATGAATATTTAAAAAACATATTTCGCTTCCATCATTGTTAAGCGCAAGTCATTTATAATCCGACTTGATGGAATGATACTATATTGCATTTGATAAAGTAAAGCGTTCTGTTAGCGATGCCTTAAAACCAAGCCTAAAGTGAGCCACCCATAAAACTCGGTTGTATGAAGCTGTTTTGTGTTTCTTCAGTATTTCCAGGGCGGCTTTTTGAATGAACCGGATGTATTTTGTGAGAAATTAGATTCGTCTGGTGACAGCGGGTGGGTCTAATCCCTAATTACTAACTACTCACACTAAGTACTGGTGGGGTAGGGTTGTGTGGTGATATTGGTGGTAGCGGGTAGATTTGAAAGGGTGCTAACTATACATAATGTCAGAAACGATTCAAAGCTAATCAGCTACGGATTCGTTTCTCTCCGGAAGCATTTTTGCTAAAATCGCCTGAATCAATTAGTCTGGTGACAGCGGGTGGATTTGAACCACCGACCGAGGGCTTATGAGTCCCTTGCTCTGCCACTGAGCTACGCTGTCAGCCTAGGAAAATATAGCATTTTTTGAAGCTGACTGTCAATGCCGCTTGATGACGCGGGTGCTGACGGCTTTAAAGGCGGCATAGACCGGCGTGCCTTTCTTTAATCCCATCTCTTCCGCCGACCTTCTGGTGACCAGCGCTATCAGGGGAAAACCGCAGTCTATCGTAACTCTGACTTGAGAGCCGATGGGAAAGACTCTCATAATCTCACCGGAGAGACGGTTGCGGGCGCTGGTGGTCATTTTTTCCGCCGAAGGGAGCATAACGGTAACATCATCAAAAGGCAGCAGGACGATAACATCTGTCCCGGCCGTAAGCTCGGATGCGGCCTCAATCTGGTGGTTCTCGACTTGAATGGAAACCAGCCCCTCGCTCTGCGCTGCCACTACACCGCGCAGAATATTCCCAGACTCCACAAAAGCGGCCACATCTTCATTCACCGGAGAGGAAAACACCTCAGCCGGCGTACCGATCTGGCCGATACGTCCGTTCATCAGCACCGCCACCCGGTCCGCCAGCGCCAGCGCCTCGTTACGGTCGTGGGTGACCATGACCGTGGTGATTTTAGTTTCGTTCAATACGCTTTCAAAATCTTCCAGCAGTGCCTGCCGCGTGGGGCTGTCCAGAGGGGTGAAAGGCTCGTCCAGAAAGAGGACTTCCGGCTGCAATGCAAAGGCCCGCGCCAGGCTCACCCGCTTAGCCTCGCCGCTGGAAAGTGTCCGCGCCTGTCTTTTAGCCAGTGGCGCAACACCGAAACGCTCCAGCCATTTTTGGGCTCTGACCTTGACTTCGTTACCCTTAATGTTCCGCAGCCGCAGACCGAGGGTTACGTTATCCCACACGCTGCTGTTGAGCAGCAGCGATTCCTGAAATACCACTGCCAGTTTCCGATGCAATTGCAGCACAGATTTACTGTCCTGAACAGGGAGACCGTGGTAGGATACTGTGCCCGTCTGCGGATTAGTCAGCCTGCTCAGGCAGAGAAGCAGCGTCGTTTTACCTGAGCCGTTCGGGCCGATGATGACGAGCACCTCATTGCGATACACCTCAAGCGAAGGTATATCCAGCACTTTTTGCCCGCCAAAGCTGACGGAAAGGTCTTTAGCGACGACTATCGTTTCCGGATTTAGTGGTGATTGGTTCATCGTGCTTTAGACCTCTGTTGCACCAGAGTTAAAACCACGTTTACAAGAAAGACCAGCGCCAGAAGAATAATGCTCAGGGCGATGGCATAGGAAAATTCACCCATGCTGTTCTCGCCGACGATGGCAGTGGTCAGTACCCGTGTCTGCCCGAAGATATTGCCGCCGACCATCATCGAAGCGCCAACCTCGGAGATGACCGCCCCGAAACCGGCCATGATAGCGGCCAGCATCGGTAACCGCGCTTCTTTAAGAAGCAACCAGACTAATTGGAGGCGAGAAGCCCCGAGTGATAGAATCTGGAGCTTTAACTTGGGTTCCAGTTGCTGCGTGGCGGCCATGGTGAAGCCGGCCACGATGGGAAAAGCGATGATGAACTGGGCGATGACCATGGCCGAAGGCGAATACATGAGATGCAGTATACCCAGCGGCCCGTTGCGCCAGAGGAAGATACTGACTACCAGCCCGACCACGACTGGCGGCAGCCCCATGCCGGTATTGACCAGGCTGATAATGAATCGCCTCCCGGGAAAGCGTACCAGGCCGAGCGCGCTGCCCAGAGGTATGCCGATACAAAGACTGAGTAAAGTAGCCGATCCGGAAACCAGCAGGGAGAGCCCGGCTATCTTTAATACCTGCGGGTCGCCATGAATCAGTAGCCAGAAAGCCTGCTTGATTCCCTCAACAATCATGTCCATGTTAATAACTGAATAAAGGCCCCTGATAGCCCGATACCGGTTCAGGGGCCTTTATTATTTTATCCTTTGCTGGTTATTAAGTCACGCTGAACTAATAGCTGCCGAGCGAGGCTTCGGTTTTGCCGGCATCGGCGATGAATACCGGCTTGCCGTATTTATCGATGCCGAATTTGGCAATAATAGCCTGCGTATCGGCGCTTACCATAAAATCCGAGAAAGCTTTGGCGCCTTCGGCGTTTACATTGGGAAACTTGGCAGGATTGACCTGGATGACGTGGTAGATGTTAATCAACGCCGGGTCGCCCTGCACCATGACGTCAAGCGTGAAAACTTTGCTGTTCAGGTTCATGACGTAAGTCGCATAATCGGTCAGAGTGTAGGCATTCTTCTCCGAGGCAATGCGCAGCAGGTCGAGCATGCCCGTGCCGGTGCCGCCTTCTTTATACCAGCTCGGGTTGGATGAGGAGTTGTCCGAAACGCTGATGCCGATTTGCTTAAAGAGCGATTTATCCATTGTGTCCGTGCCGGAGTTATCGCCGCGACTGTAGAAAGTGGCTTTAGCGTTAGCGATTTTCTGAAAAGCATCTGTGGCGTTGGCGGTCCCTTTGATGCCGGCCGGGTCCGACGGCGGCCCGACGATTAAGAAATAGTTATGCATTACCAGTTTGCGGTTGATACCTGCGCTGCTCTGCATGAAAGGCATCTCGAGAACTGGCGAATGAACCAGCACGACATCGGCGTTGCCCTGTTGCCCCATGGTTATCGCAGCCCCTGTCCCGACGTATACGGGTTTTACAGTGTAGCCGGTCTTTTGCTGAAAAATAGGAATTAGCGTATCCATCAGCGTAGAGTCCCGTGTGCTGGTCGTGCTGGCCATGATAATTTCGGGGTTGGCTGGCTTGGGTACTGCGGTAGTGGTTGGAGCAACTGTAGTAGTTGGAGCTACCGTTGTCATCGGAGCAGTTGTTGTCGTTTCTGTGGTACAGCTAACCGCTGCTATCATCCCGATGAGCAGGACTACCATTAGTAAAATACTGGCTAATTTAAATTTCACAGATATTTCCTCCTTAATTAATTAGTATTCAAGCGCGCCGCGGCAATTGTCGTTAAAAAGCAGGAAGGAAAGGACAATGCTTTAGACGTGGTACATAAATTAGAAAACATTGCCGTTATGTATTAAATAACATAACGAATAAAATTATAACATACTTGCATTAATCAAACAAGTACAAGATAGTCTGAGGTGTTTGGCTATGAAATGTCTTTGTTTTTTGACGGCTGACGGGCCTTCTGATACAATTTATATTGGCGTTTTACAAATTACGAAAAATTCCCCGAATCGCGATATCCCGATAATCGTATTGAAGGAGATCAATAATGGGCATAGAAGGTAAAGTAGCCCTGGTCACTGGCGGCTCCGGGGGTCTCGGCAGTGTACATTGCCTCGCTCTGGGTAAGGCGGGCTACAATGTTGCGGTTATCGCGCATAGCCATCTGGATAAAGCGGAGGAAGTGGCATCGAAAATCCGGGCGATGGGGAGAAAATCCCTGGCGCTGAAAATGGATGTAGCTAAATTTGATGAAGTCCAGGCGGGCGTCAAGCAAATAGAAAAGGAACTGGGCCCGGTGCAAGTCCTGGTTAGTAATGCTGCCTTCGGCATCGTTCGGGCTATAACCATAGTCAATATGAAAAATGAGGATTGGGAGCGTGACGTTGCGGTGAACCTGACAGGGGCTTTTAACATGACAAAGTGCTGCCTGCCGGGTATGCTGGAACGTGGATGGGGGCGTGTCATCTTCATTTCAATTNNGTGTCATCTTCATTTCATCGATTACCGGGACTATGGGCGGTTTCGGCCAGTGCAGCTATGCCGCCACCAAAGCTGGACTCATCGGCCTGGCCAAGACGGTAGCTCTTGAAGGGGCGCGCAAGGGCGTCACCGGCAATGCTCTCGTGCTGGGAATGATTGAAGGGGGCGCTTATTTCGAAGTAGCTCCGGAGTTCCGGGAGCGGATAAATAAGACTATGGCATTGCGCCGTCCCGGCAAACCGCAGGAAGTAAGCAACCTGATTGTTTTCATGGCTTCCGAGGAATCGAGCTATATTACCGGCGAGGCCATTGAGATAAGCGGCGGCGCCGGCTTGTTTACATTTTAGTTAAGATACTTTATTTCATTGCCAAAAAAAGGAGAAGAAAAATGAATGAAGCAGTAATCGTCAGTGGTGTCAGAACAGCCATCGGCAACTATGGAGGGGCATTACAGGATGTCCCGGCGGTAAAGCTGGGCGCTATCGTCATCCAGGGGGCTTTAAAAAAGGCCGGCCTGAAACCCAAGGGGGATGCCACCTATGGACCGGAATCCCTTAAAAACCAGGGGATTACCGACCTGGAGAAAAAGTATATGCATTGGGATAGCAATGCCCAGGAAGTCCTGATTGATGAAGTAATCATGGGTAACGTCTTACAGGCAGGACAAGGGCAGAACCCGGCCCGCCAGGCCGCCATCTTTGCCGGCGTGCCCAAGGAAGTCAATGCCTTTACAGTCAACAAAATCTGTGCTTCCGGCATGAAAGCGGTCGCATTGGCCGCTCAATCCATCAAAGCCGGTGACGCCGAATGTATCATCGCCGGCGGTATTGAAAATATGAGCTCCGTCCCTTATTACGCTCCCAAGCTGCGGTGGGGCGCCCGGATGTTCAACGCCGAAATGGTAGACGGCATGGTTCAGGACGGACTCTGGGAAGTCTTCTATAACTACCACATGGGCATTACCTCGGAGAACATCGCCACGAAGTATGGCATCTCCCGCCAGGAGCAGGACGCATTCGCTATGGAAAGCAACAACCGCGCCCTGGCGGCCATCAAGAACGGCACTTTTAAAGACGAGATTGTGCCGGTCGAGATTAAAATTAAAAAAGAGACCAAGAATTTTGAAGTTGACGAGCATCCCAGGGAAAGCACGGTCGAGTCACTGGGTAAACTGGCGCCGGCATTTAGAGCGGACGGCACAGTTACAGCCGGTAACGCCTCGGCGATAACGGATGCCGGCGCGGCGCTGGTAATCATGTCGGCGGCCAAAGCGAAGTCTCTAGGCCTTAAACCGCTGGCGACCATTCGCGCTTACGCCACCG
>PLLL01000035.1 GCA_003141235.1 Dehalococcoidia bacterium | reverse complement strand
GGTACGCGAGCTGGGTTCAGACCGTCGTGAGACAGGTCGGTCTCTATCCTCCGTGGGCGTCCGGAGATTTGAGGGAAGCTCTCTCTAGTACGAGAGGACCGAGAGGGACAGACCTCTGGTGTGCCAGTTGTTCCGCCAGGAGCATAGCTGGGTAGCCAAGTCTGGAAGGGATAAGCGCTGAAAGCATCTAAGTGCGAAGCCCCTCCCAAGATAAGATCTCCCATCCTTCCTCGCAAGGGGAGGGAGTAAGACCGCAAGTAGACTACTTGCTTGATAGGCGGCGTGTGTAAGCGCAGTAATGCGTTCAGCTAAGCCGTACTAATGGTCGAGGGCTTGATCTGCTTCAGGATTGGTATTAGATTATTAGATATTCAGTAAGTGAATTGCATTAAAAAAGACCCCGATATTATCGGGGTCTTTTTGTTTTACCGGACTGTCATTCCGTGCTTGACACGGAATCCAGGTTGGGAGGCAACGATTGAGTGTAGGGAAACTGGATTCCCGTTTTCACGGGAATGACGGAGGGACGAGAGGCGTGTAAAAGCGCCTCTTTTTGTTTTGTGATAAAGTAAGTATATGAAGAAAATTGCGCTGATAATACTGCTTAGTGTATTTGGCCTGGCCGGAAGCCTTTCTACCACCTCCTGCCAGCCCGGCGGCCCGGAGACGGTGCTCTTAGTGGGCGCGGTGACCATCGGGCCTATTACACCGGTGGAAAGGCCCGGTGTAACTCCGATTGTGCCGCCGGAGGTATTTACTACGCGTAAATTAATAATTTACGATGCTTCCGGTAAGAAACAGGTACGCGAGGTGTACTTCACCCAGATAGGCAGCGGGGCGACCGGCTACTATGCCGTACAGATTGCGCCCGGCACCTATACCATAGACATTGGCCATAATGGCATGGACAGGGCCGCAAATCTGCCGCAGAAAATTACGGTGTTAGCCGATGAAACGGTCACTATTGATGTGAATATTGATACCGGGATACGCTAGCGATAGGTTTCTCTGGATTCCGTTTTTCGACAGAATGGTAAAAATAAAGCTAACGAGTGGCTAGGTAATCTCGGAAAGGGCGGCTGGGCTCATTCTTGCGTTGCTGAATGAGTTTAATATCCAGAGCGTCTCCTGTTAGAATTTTATTCTCAATAAGCGTTTCAACGTAGGCTTCCATAGCTTCTTTGATATTCTTTAAAGTTTCGGCTTTAGTCTTTCCCTGCGAGACACAGCCTTTCAACGCCGGAGCATAAGCAACAAAGCCTGATTGCTGACCCTTTTCAATAATGATTGTATATTTCATTTACTGCACACACTATACTTTAAATACATGCTAACTCAAACAACTCTTAACTTCTTCAATATCTTCATCAGGTATATCACCTAATCCCATGATTTTACAAAATGTAATACCCATGATCGTTAACATTAATTCATCTGGAAGTATATCAGAAGCTGTCATCAATACCGTAGTATCCCCTTGCGAATTACCGCAAAACATTAGCCCCTTATTGCATAATTCATAGGCTTGTTGAAATACTGACGCTTCTTTTGTGCTGAAATTTAACGTAATTGTATCATCGGATTCATTTTCTTCATTTTTCCATTTTTTCCTTAATACTATTCCATCTGTCTCATCTTTTCTTTCAATCAGAGCTAAAATACATATCTCTTGATACGTCAAGTTTTCTGTAATCTGTAATAAATGATTCGCTTCGCCCACAGAAAATTCTGAGGTAAATGTTGTATTAGCGTATATATTCCCTAGAATTTTGGTCTTTTTTTCTTCATGTTCATTCTTAGCTTTTAATAAAACACCTTCAAATATTTCTTCTGCATCTGATCTTTTTCCGGTGTTCTCATCAAAGAAATCATCATCTCGAATGTTTTCACCAGCATCTAAGCGTAATTTGATTTTTGTGAGTGCATATGCAGCGGTTACGCCAACTCGTGATTTTTCTCTTGAGGACAATATTCTATCAGCAATTTCAATAATGCCACGTTTAAATATTGCGCCATAAGCACTTCCAAGAATTGCTCCTTGAAAATTGCCTGTAATGTAAGAAATCGCTGCCGCAGTTACAGGGCCCGCAACGTCACTTCCAAAACTTATTAAATCCTTTATTTTATCTATATCGCTTTTTTTCATAAAGTTGACTCAAACGTTCGGTTTTTTCTTGTGCCACTCCGTCGCCTGCTCGTAAGCGTAGGCCACGCGTAAAATGGTTTCCTCTTTAAAGTGCTTGCCGATTATCTGCATGCCCACCGGGAGGCCGTCCACAAAACCGGCGGGAATAGAAACAGCGGGCACCCCGGCGATATTGATAGGCAGGGTGCAGACATCGCTCAGGTACATGGCCAGCGGGTCGTCCGCCCTCTCCCCTATTTTAAAGGGGACGGTGGGTGAAGTGGGGGTCACTAAAGCGTCATATTTTTCGAAAGCGGCGTCGAACTCGCGGCGGATTAAGGTGCGCACCTTTTGCGCTTTAACGTACCACGCGTCGTAATATCCGGCGGAAAGCGCGTAAGTGCCCAGCATGATACGCCGCTTTACCTCCGGGCCGAAGCCGTTCTCGCGCGTCTTCTCCATGGACTCCCACATGGTGTCGCCCGCGTAAGAATAGCCGTACTTGACGCCGTCGTAGCGCGCCAGGTTGGCCGAGGCCTCGCTTGGGGCGATAATATAATAAACAGCCAGGGAATACCCGGTGTGGGGCAAAGATGTCTCTTCCAGTTTAGCGCCCAGCTCCTCTAGTTTATGTAAAGCTGCCTTCATCGCGGCGGATACGCCCGTCTGCATCCCCTCGACGTAATATTCTTTCGGGACTCCGATGCGCATTCCTTTTAAATCTGGTTTTAAAGACTGGGTATAATCAGGCACTATCTCCGGTATAGACGTAGAGTCGCGTTTATCCTGTCCGGCTATCGCGTTCAACATGAGAGCGCAGTCAGTCACGTCCTGTGTTAATGGCCCTATCTGGTCAAGGGAGGAGGCAAAAGCGACCAGCCCGTAGCGGCTCACACGCCCATAGGTTGGCTTAAGGCCGACGACGCTGCAAAATCCTGCCGGCTGGCGAATGCTGCCGCCTGTGTCCGACCCTAGAGCGCCTAAAGCCTCCCCTGCCGCTACCGCCACCGCCGAGCCGCCGCTGGAACCGCCGGGTACGCGCTCTAAGTCCCAGGGATTATGTGTTGTAAATAAAGCCGAGTTCTCTGTAGAAGAACCCATGGCGAACTCGTCCATATTAGCCTTGCCGACCATTACCGCGCCGGCGGCGTTGAGCTTTTCCATGACCGCGGCGTTATAAGGCGGCACGAAGTTTTCCAGCATCTTGGAAGAACAGGTCGTCCGCACGCCTTTCGTACAAATGACGTCCTTGATAGCCAGCGGGATGCCCGTCAGCGGGCCGCCCTTGCCCTCAGCGATGAGTTTATCGGCCTGCTGTGCCTGTTCCAGCGCCGGTTTATCGGTAACGGTAACTAAAGCCTTAACTTTCGGCTCAATCTGCCGGATGCGTTCGAGGCAGGCCTGCGTCAGCTCGACCGATGAGAGCTTTTTCGCTTTCAGTAATTGATGGGCTTCATGGATGGTATACTGCATTCTCGTCATTCCAGCACCGCCCTGACCCTGAAGCAGTCATCCTCACGCCGCGGGGCATTAGCCAGGACATCATCCTGAGACAGCGAAGGGACAATAACATCATCCCTCATGACACTCTGGAGCTCTACCGACTGCGCCGTGGGTGGGACGCCTTCGGTATCCACCTGCTGCAATACCTCAAAGTGTTCCAGCAGATTTGATAGCTGCTCGCTCATGCGCGTAATTTCGGCCTCGGTTAAAGCCACCCTGGCCAGGCGTGCGATGTGCAGTACTTCTTCTCGACTGAGCTTCATAAGTCACCCCCGGAAAACAGGATTCAGGAACGTATTTTCCCCGCCAATTATAGCATCCGCCAGCAGCTACGGGCAAACTAAATCGGTCTTAAGTCGCAATCCGAACAAAAAAGCTATATAATATAATAAGTAAACTATTTTAAGAAAGGAGGTGAGACATATTGGAGAGAGTAATGATATTTATCGATGGGAGCAATCTTTATCACTCCCTGAAAAATCATTTCAACCGGACAGACCTTGACATCGGCAAATTCTGCCAGAAGCTTTTATTCAGACGTCAGCTTATCAGAATCTACTATTATAATGCCAGGGTCGGTCAAAAGCAGGAGCCTGAACTTTACAAGCAGCAAGAAGCCTTTTTTAACGGCGTTAAGGCGATACCTTATACGGAACTGCGCCTGGGACGCCTGGTTTACACGAATTGGCCTTCGGTGCCGCCTTATGAAAAAGGCACGGATGTACAGTTGGCCACGGATATGTTAACGCATAGCTTTAAGAATAACTATGATGTGGCGATACTTGTGGCCGGAGATAACGACTACGCCGGCGCCGTCCAGGCGATTAAAGACAACGGCAAGCACGTTGAGGTCACCCTATTCGGGAAGCAGGGCACTTCCCAGGAGTTAAGAAACGTCGCCGACAGGATAACTCCTATTACCGCACGATTGATGAAAGACTGCTGGAAGTAAGAGCTTAAACAACCCATTCCCCTTCCCCATTCCCTGTGTTTAGGGAGGGGAATGGGTTGTATTTTCACCGGAAACAGGCTGAGGACTTCTGTATTTTATGAGGTATGAAGCTGGCAAAACGGGAAAAAGGGGCGGGCCGAGGGAAGAAGGCGCCATCACCCGGGACTGGGGCGGGAGACTGCCCATCGCCCTTATTTACCCGAACTCCTATTTTTTAGGCATGTCCAACCTGGGTATTCATGCCCTCTACAAACTCTTTAACGGCTATTTAAAGGTCGTCTGCGAACGCGTTTTCTACGACCCGGGGGATAAAAAACCGCCTAAAGCCATCGAGTCCGGGCGGCCGCTGACCGATTTCGCGGTACTGGCCTTTTCCATTTCCTATGAACTCGACTATTTCAACGTCATCAATATCCTGAAAGCGAGCGGCATACCTTTACTGGCCGCCGACCGTGATGAAAGCCACCCCCTCGTTATCGCCGGAGGCCCCTGCGTGACCGCCAACCCGATGCCGCTGTCCCCGTTCTTCGACTGCCTTTGCATCGGCGAGGCCGAGCCGATACTGCCGGAGATAGTCCCTGTACTAATAGAAGGCAGCGGCGGCCCGCGGACGGACATTCTTAAAGCGCTGGCGTCGCGGCCGGGTATCTACGTGCCGGCCTGCCCGCCGGATAAACCCGTTGTCCGCCAGTGGGCTAAAAACCTGGATGACTTCGATACTAATTCGGTGATTCTAACGCCGGATACCGAACTCGGCGATTTATACCTCATCGAGGTAGAGCGCGGCTGTCAGCATGGGTGCCGTTTTTGCCTGGTGAATACCAATTATGCACCCATGCGCTTCCGCTCAGTGGACAGGCTGGTAGCCTCGGCCAGGGTGGGACTACCAAAGCGACGGCACATCGGGCTGATGGGCCCGGCGGTCACCGACCACCCCCACATAAAGGAGCTTTTAGAAAGGCTGAATAGCCTCGGCGCGGAACTGTCACTAAGCTCTATGCGGATAACCTCTCTCGGTAAAGATGTTCTCGATGAGCTTGCCAAAGGTAAGACCGAGACCATCACTATTGCCCCGGAGGCCGGCTCGCAACGCCTGNNCCTCTATTTCATCGTCGGCCTGCCGACCGAGACGGACACGGACGTCGAAGATATTGTTAAGCTGACGCTGGCGCTAAAAGAAAGGCTCGAAAAGCGCGGCAGCGGTATGCGCATTACCTTAAATGCCTCCCCCTTTGTCCCCAAGGCGGGTACGCCCTTCCAGTGGCTCCCTATGGCGTCCCAGGAAACGCTGAACGGCCGCCTGGCGATACTGAGGAACAACCTGCCACTGAAAGGCATTAAATTCAATGAGGAAAGTCCAGCCTGGAGCCGGGTTCAGGGGGCGCTATCACGCGGTGACGCCAGATTAGCGCCGGCACTGGCGAGTATGGCAGAAGTTACGCTCTCCGGCTGGCGCCAGGCAGTGGAAGAAAATCACCTGGACATTGAATATTATGTCAATCAGAAATGGGACACAGGCCAAAAGCTGCCCTGGGCGGTGATAGATTCGGGGATAAAAATGGAGAGGCTGTGCGGGGAGATGGAGAAGGCGGTGGGATTATAAATATCTTGACAATAATGGCTATGTCGGCTATAATGGCTATATTCATAGTATGAGGTAGCTGATATGGTTAATTTAGCTAACAGGTCAAGGTATTTCCTGGATATAGACCCGGAACTCCGCAACCGCGTTAAAGCCGTGGCCGCTTTACAGGGCAAGACCATGAAAGAGTGGCTAACGGAAGCGATTATTGAGAAACTGGAAGACGATATCGATGCCCGTGAGGGTCTGGCAGCGTTGGGTGAAAAGGAAGGAACAGTATCTCTAAAAATGAAAAGGGGGGAAAAGGAGTGAAGAAATAAATGCAGCAACGCGATAATAATAAATCTGTGTTTCTTTTAACAGAAGCAGTCGCCTATTTCCTAGCAGGTAGTTTTGCTATTAAAACTGTCATCCCATTGCATTCGTCAGAGGGTATATTACAGCCAGGTAATTTATTAGTATTTGTTATCGGCTGTATTCTTATAATATTTGGATTTTTTCATGTATTGATCATTTTCCTAAGCGATCATGATAGCAAATTTATGAAAGTATTCTTTAAGTATTCTCCTTATCTATATTCTATACTATTCTCAATTACTACAACTGAGATTGTGAAAGTCTTTGTAGATTTTCAAAAAAATCCATACTTATCTTGGATCACTATTATCTTTCTTGTATTCGTTCTAGTGACTATCTATTATATATCCTTCAAGCTGATGTTCCAAAACATACGCTTTCTTTTATGTTCATGTCTATATTTTAACATTATGACAGGGTTTCTACTTTTTGTCGGAAGTACAAAATTCCAAGTCATTTCGTTTATTGTTATTAATTCCATCTTAATCTGTATAGCATTAGACAGGATAACACGCCGAGCTCAAAGACAACATGATATACCATAATTCGAAAAATTGATGGTTTGATAAATAGGGTTAAGTATTTTACGCCACCGCCCCTACTGACTAAGTAACTGGGTCACCACGTCGTTGATTTCTTTGCCGTCCGCTTTACCCTTGAGCTTGGGCATCAACTGCTGCATTACTTTGCCCTTATCACCGGGGCCTTTAGCCCCCTCCGCCGCCATAACTTCTTTCACCGCAGCAACTATCTCATCCCTGCTTAGTTGCTTAGGCATGTAGCTCTGGAGTACGACCATCTCGGCTTCTTCTTTAGCTACCAGGTCCGCCCGTTTCCCTAATTTAAAAGCGTCGATGCTTTCCTGGTGTCGTTTAACTTCTTTAACTACCGCGCCGAGGACATCGGCATCGGTGGAAGGGGCTTGCTTGGCGCTTTCAGCGTAATTGATAGAAGTAATAAGCAGGCGGAGAGTGTCACGCTTGACGGTATTACCACTCTTCATCGCCTGCTTAAGATCGTCAGCTAATTTCTTTTTAAGCTCTGCTTCCTGCTCCATAGAGGGAACCTGCTTTTAGCCGTTCTTATCGGCCTTTCAATCTAGCGCATAGTTGCGCGGCGGAACACCCTGGCGCCTCTGGCAGCGCCGCGTTTCTTGGCGGCTTTCTTTCTCTTGCGTTTGATGCTTGGTTTTTCATAGTGCTCGCGGCGGCGCAGCTCGGCTAATATGCCATCCGTCTGCACCTTCCGGTTAAACCGCTTGAGCAAACTATCGAAGCTTTCATCTTGGCCAGCCGTAACATCTGCCAATGACCATCACTCCCCTTCTGTACCAATATCCTGCCGGCAAATTACCGGCCAATATTATAGGGGTTGGCATTTGTACCGGCCAAACCCCCAGATTCAGTCAATACCCAAGTGTGTTTTTAATAAACACACCCATATATTGTAGACGCAAGCAAGCACGATGTCAAGGTATATTTTCAGCTCTACTCGCTTCTTTTCATGATTTCAACGGCAGCCACCAGGCCGGAGGCCGATGCCTGCACCAGCCCGCGGCTGACGCCGGTGCCGTCACCAACGGCGAACATGTTGCGGACTTCCGTCTCCATGCAGGAACTCAGCTTGGGCCGGAAGGAGTAAAACTTGACCTCTATCCCATACATCAGCGTATCCGGCGAGGCCACGCCCGGGGTCAGCTTATCCATCGCCATCAGCATCTCTATCAGGCCGGTAAGATGCCGGAAGGGAAGCGCGAAACTCAAATCGCCGGGGGTGGCGCTCTTTAGGGTAGGTTTAACCTTACCCTCCCTGATACGCTCTATTGTGGAGCGGTGACCATCCAGCAGGTCGCCGAAGCGCTGTACCAGCACACCCCCGCCAAGAAAATTGGCGAGTTTAGCGAGATATTTACCGTAGGCAATCGGCTCGTGGAAGGGGCTGGTAAAATTAGTGCTGACCAGCAAAGCAAAATTGGTATTGGGGCTTTTATGGCTGGCATAGCTGTGTCCATTGACCGTCACCACAGGATCGTTGCCGCCGGTAGACTCCATGATAACCTCGCCGGCCGGGCACATGCAGAACGTCCTGATACGGTCGCTGAAACTCTGCGATGTATATTCCAGCTTGACTTCATACAGAACATCGGTCAATTCTTTCAAAACCTCGACCGGCACTTCTACCCTGACGCCGATATCCACCGGATTAATATTCATGGTCAGGCGGAGCCGTGCGGCTTCATGGGATAACCAGTCGGCCCCTTCACGGCCAGGCGCTAAAATGAGGTATTTACAGCGATATTCTTCACCGTCTTCAGTCCGGACGCCTTGAACGACGCCTTTATCCGTGATTATCTCCGCGGCCATGCAGCAGAGTTTCAATTCCATTTTCGGCGCCAGATAATCCTGCATCGCTTTCAGCACCGAATAGCAGTTTTCCGTGCCCATGTGGCGTACGGGTGTAGGTATCAGGCGCAGCCCGACCTGTTCAGCTCTCCGGCCGATTTCAGCGACGGCGCCATCACCGCCGTAAACCTTTTCCGAGGCGCCGAATTTAAGATATAAATCATCCACGTATTTAATGAGTCTGGCCGTAGGCTCTTTACCGAGGTAATCCTCCAGATGTCCGCCGACCTCAGAAGATAAAACCAGCTTGCCATCGCTAAAAGCGCCCGCCCCACCCAGACCGCAGACCAAATTACACGGCCGGCACGATACGCACGTACTGCCCGTGTCTCTTACCGGACACCGCCGCCCGATGATGTCCTTACCCTTTTCGATAAGGAGAATTTTCAGGCCGGTTGCCTGGCAAAGCTCCAGAGCGGCGAAAATCCCCGCCGGACCGCCACCTATGATAATAACATCGTAGCTCTTCATCATTTCACCCGGTATTCTTCACCCATAAAAAAGCCGAGATTCATAACGATTAAAGAAGCCTCTCGGCTTTAATCCCTCCGGACAGCAGGCGCAAGACTGAATTAATTATATAGTCGGAACGTAAAAGCGTCAAGAAATTCCGGCAACACTAAAAAGCCAAAATATGGACATAGCGCTAGTGAATGCGCCTCACAGGGGCTTGACATTTGCCAAATGGCATATTATAATATAATGTTATGGATTATTCTAATAGTGACCTGGGAAAAATAATTAAGCAGCAAAGAATCAAGGTCCCTTTAACTCTCCAGGAGCTCGCCGCAGAGTCCAGTGTATCTTCATCTCATCTGGGGCGGATAGAAAGGGGCGAACGCTTTCCATCAGCGCGGATATTGCGTCGTATCGCCAAGCCCCTGGGTTTTGACGAGGATGAGCTATTCACCCTGGCCGGTTTTCTCTCTCCTCAGGCTCATGGCGGGGTTGAAGAAACCGGGGCACGCTATACCAGCCGGCAGCTTGACCCGTATGTGGCCAGAATGCTTGGCGAAGAGCCTCCTGAGGTACAACGGGCCGTCATCGGCATCCTTAGCATTCTGAAAAACATGGCTAAAGGAATGGCCAAATAGCCTTACCCTGTGCCGCTTTAAGTACCGTCTGCTTAAGCCACCCTGTTACGGACGTTAATACTTGATACACGCCTGAAAACGTGCTACATTAAATTAAATCTAACGCCCGTTATTAAAGGCATATAAAGAATGGAAACTAAAGAAGAAGAATGGTTGAGGTTTATTGATACCCTCAGCCATGAATTAAAAACTCCCCTGACCTCGATTATTGCCGCGGCAGGTTTATTGGGCGAAGAACTTGAGAACATCGCCGATAAATCCTCCCAGAAGCTTATTCAGACCATCATTCAGAACTCCAACACGCTGGAAAAACGGCTGGCCGAACTTTTAGACACTGTGAAAACAGGCAGCGGAAAAATCCAGATGCAGTTCGAGCCGGTGGATATGAAGTCGATTGTTCAAGGAGTGTGCGTGCAAATCACTCCGCTTCTTCAGGGCAAAGGGCATAAGCTTACGACGGACTTACCCGGTTATTTACCCATCATCCACGGAGATGGGCCAAGGCTGGAGCAGGTATTAATGAACCTGATGACCAATGCCGTTAAGTTCACACCCCAGGGCGGCAGTATTTCCATAAAGGTATGGGAACAGGACTCCGGCATTATGGTAGCCGTAAAAGATAACGGTATAGGCATCGCCAAGGAAGAGCAGTCCCGTCTATTCAAACCTTACAGCCGTATCGCCGCCGACAGGCAGCGCCAACCAGGACTGGGGCTGGGGCTGGCATTGTCCAAACAGGTTATCGAGCTGCATAGAGGTAGAATCTGGGTTGAAAGCGACTCGGGTAGCGGTAGCACCTTTTCCTTCTTTGTGCCGCGAAGACCTTCAACACGGGCTGTTTGATAAGGAGCGCTATGAAGGTTCTGGTAGTAGAAGACGACCCCGGTATCGTTGAAGTCGTTTCGTTGTGTTTCCAACTGCGATGGAGTGGTACTACAGTGATAACGGCGGCCAACGGGCGTAAAGGTGTAGACCTCGTCGAGAATGAAAGTCCTGATGTTGTAATCCTCGATATCGGCCTGCCGGACATGGATGGCTACCAGGTACTTAAAGAGATACGCCGTTTCTCCGATGTTCCGGTACTCATGCTGACCGTCAGGGGCGAGGATACGGACATTGCCAAAGGGCTGGAACTGGGCGCCGACGATTATATCACCAAACCTTTTAGCCATATCGAGCTTATCGCCCGGGTGCAGGCCGTCCTGCGGCGCGTCCAAGGACTGGGTGTACCCGGTGATGAACGCCCATTTACTTCCGGCAAGCTATCCGTAGACTTTGCCCGTAATGAAGTCCTCCTGAACGGTAAACCGATAAAGCTTACCTCTACGGAAAGAAAATTGCTCTATCACCTCATCCGGAATGAAGGCCGTATACTATCCCATGAGAGTCTGCTCGCCAAGGTCTGGGGAGACACCTACGTGGACGCCCGTGACCTGCTGAGGGTGCATATCCAGCACCTCAGGCAAAAAATCGAGGATAATTCCGAGACCCCCGGCATCATCGTAACCGAGCACGGCATCGGCTACAAGTTTATCCGGCCTATATCCAGTTGAATATCACTTGCCTTGTTCTCCGGGCAAGTTCGCCTTTATTCCACACCATCAACAATAGATACCTCGTTTTTACTTTGTTTTCGCTTCCTTTTTTCATTCCGGTATTATTTCTTAATTAAAAGTTTATAAATCTTTATGATTAATTTATAATCCTTAGACACATTTTTATTTTTCTATGTTAAATTGGAAAGAGTAAAATAATTATGTAGAATATATGAATCTATTTTAAGGGCAGGACGATAGAAAAGATGGAAAAAATAAGAGTGTTTCTTTCAGACCCGCAGGTTCTTTTCCGAGAGGGTATTCACTTCATCCTCTCGGGTGAGGAAGACTTTGAAGTAACCGGCGAAGCGACCGGCAACGAAGAGGCTCTTCCCCTCATCGAAGCTAATCCGCCGCACATTGCCATCCTGAGTCTTCAAGATACCGCGACCGATGGATGTGATATTACCCGCCGCATCAAGCGGAACCTCCCTTCGGTTTCTGTTATCCTTATTCTGGAGAAAAAGGCC
The DNA here is from genome assembly GCA_003141235.1 of Dehalococcoidia bacterium. Classification (GTDB taxonomy): domain Bacteria; phylum Chloroflexota; class Dehalococcoidia; order Dehalococcoidales; family RBG-16-60-22; genus Fen-1077. The sequence goes on along the minus strand of PLLL01000035.1, from coordinate 27,918 downwards.
GAGGAAAAGATATTCCAGGCCATCAAGTGCGGCGCCAGCGCCTGCCTTACCAAAGATATCGAACCCGAATATCTACTGAATATCATCAGGGTGGTCGCTCAGGGAAGCCTCCCTATCATCGATGAGCTGTTCCTGCCGGGACTGGCGGCCAAAGTGCTTATAGAGTTCAAAGATGTGGCTACCATCAACCAGCAGATTGATAACATCCTGGCTAACCTGAACTCTAAAGAGTCACTGATTTTAAGCGCTATCGCCGGCGGCGCCAGCCTCGAACAAGCCGCTGCCAAACTCGATATCAGCGAAGATGTAATCCGGCGCAACCTGAGGATGGTGCAGAACAAGCTGGTGAATAATGAACTGACCCACACCGTCTTTGAAGCCGCCCAGAGAAGCCTGCCAATGCTAATCCGCGGCAAGGGCACCAGAGATGCCGGCACCGGACAATATGTCACCAGGACGGAGTTCATCGAGTTTAAAGAAAGTCTAATGGCACGTTTTAAGTCTTTTGTCAGCGATAAATCTTAATTTAACGTAATCGCTGGAGGCCTATAAGCCGCCGACCATCCGGAGCTTAGTCAGTAAAACCGGGTGGTCTTTCTTTATCTCGAAGGCGGCTCAGAAAAGATACTTACCCTGGAAGTGCAGGAAAGCGCTTAACGCCTGGTCTCCACAGCAAGCTATATAAACCCGGGGATCATGTGTAAACCGCCACGATAACCGCATCTTTGGGGTTATTATCATCGAAAAATATCACGGCGACATTGCGGCCGGTCACCATTTCCGCCGTGGCCAGATTCCGCGCTACGCTCAAATCTTCCAGGTAAACTTTGTATCCCCCCGCAATACGTATCGTGGCCGTATAGTTGCCGGAGTTGAAACTCCTGAGTTCCGCTTTTCGTAATTTCATACTACACCCCTCCCAGCAAGATACGCTGGCTGTATTCCCCCCGGCGGGGCTGGTAGACCAGTACCAGACCGAGCACCCTTCTCTTGGCGGCGTTGAGCCCGGCCTTTACATCGGTAATATCGATGACATCATATAGCTGCTGCCCGCAGTTTACGGGTGTGACAATCGCGCCGCTCACCGCCTTGATTTCCATTTCTCTTAAAATGGCCTGGCCGCGGTCTTTAGCTTTGGCCACTGTACTCAGGTTTTTATCCCCTACCTTGTCCAGGCGGTCATAACTCCGGCCTATTTCGTCCCAGGTGAAATTATCGGCCAGAACCAACGCGCCGCTGGCATCACCTTCCACCTGCACGCGATTTTTACCCATAGCTCCTAGGCGATAACGGCCTTCCCGGATAGTATGCGCCCCGCCATAGCTGTAAACGGAGTTATCGGTAGCCAGCGGATTAACAAGATATGCTTTATCGCCCTCAACGAAAAGGACATCGGGAACGAAAGACAGCAGCCGGGTTATAACCGTCCGGCCGTCATCGCCCGGACTGACCGTAAAGTCCGGGTAAAAGCCGGTTATCACCGCCGACTGCGATTCCACTTCCAGCTTCAGGCCGGCCCTGCCCAGCACGAAAGCGATAATGGATTTAACGCTGAAATCACCGGTAGTTTTGTTCCAGCGGAACTGGTGTCTGGCCTCCCATTCCCCGAGCGCCGCCCAACCATCCCGTGCGTGAAGTACCAGGCTGGCAAGACCGCCGGCGCTGTTATGCTCCAGGGCTTCAAGGAAAAAGCTCGGCCCGGCGCTCCACTCGCTGCCGTCCGCCGTCACGTAGCCCGGACTGAATTCTATCTGGCAGCCGATATCGAGGACAGCCAGGTCACCCTGCCCCGGCGCGGTATATTTTCCGTCTTCATTCTTTAATTCAATGGTTATAGTGCCCGCCTTTTCGTCAAGCTCCTGTCTGACGCTGATGATGTCTTCCGTCAAATCAATACTTTGAGCTGCCATCGGCGCTCGCCACACGCCGCCGGGGGCAGTCAGCCAGGCATAGTCGCCCAGGTGGCGTATGGACAGACCATACGCGGATGAAAGATTAAACGGTACCGGCTCATGCCACAGGCCATCGACGAAACTCGCGCCGGGAACTGCATATGACCAGAAAGGCCGGCTATAGGCCTCATTGCCGGTAAACGCCTCGACGAAGAAACATCTGCAGGCATCGGTTTTGTCCAGGAACGGCTGGCGATACTCGAATGTTCCGCCGGACGGCGCCGAGGCCAGCTCTTTCAGCGCCGACCAGCTTCCGGCGGCGACTTCGCCGCCATCGCCATAAACCAGGCTCCAGAGCTTGAAATTACCGGAACTATCCTTGCCGGTCAGCAGCAGATACCAGTCGCCGCTGTAGATAGCTGCCGCGCCGGACAGGTTGCCGGTGGTCTTATCCCAGGCCGCCTTGGTCTGCCAGGTGCCGCTTAAGTTCTTTTTAACGTAAAGCGTAGCCTGGTCAGCGAAGAAAATAGCCAGATCGCCGTTAGATTTGTAGGCGGCTGTCAGACCGTAAATAGCGGTGGTAGGCGTATAGTCGATAAGCTCGGAACTGCCCCAGCTGACGCCGTAATCGGTGCTCTTGATACGCCTGATCTCACGACTGGTGTTGGTCCAGAAGATGGACACCTCGGCGCCCAGCGCCGCCGCTGCTGTTACGACGGCATTATACTGTCCGGTATAAGTCCACTGGCTGAAATCGCTGCCCGCACCGGGATCGGCCACCCGCTGGCGGTAGAGCTTCCGTGAATCAGCCGGCAGCGTTGCCCTGGCGCGGATAAGGGAGCCATCGCCGGGCATGGCCATGGCATGGTAATAATCATCCTCGGAGCCGGTATAAAGACGGCTCCAGTCGTACCTGACCACGCCGGCAATTTTATTGGCGGCGGCAACTTTGACACAAGGGATTGTAGCTGCCTGCTTCTGGGCAGTTAAAAGCGTAGTAGATAATTGCCTCATGATTCCCCCTTTGTGTCTCCGCTGGCGGCATTTTCCTTGAACCTTAAAACGGCTCTTTCACCAAAGTACTCGGTGATAACAGCGGTGACCAGCACCGCCAGCAAGTCCGGTACTTCAATCGCCTTGATGATGCAAATCCCGTAGAGGACAGCGCCCCAGACGATGATGAAGGGCCGGATAACAGCCTTGATAAACTCTATCCACTCTTTCATTTCAATATCCTCCATGCGCTTCAGTCTTGAGACTTAAAAAGCTGCTGAGCTCTAACCCGCTGCTTTCTGCCCAGCCTCTTAAGCCTCTCCTGGAAGATGCCCAGCCGCTCGCCTCCCCAGAGACGGAACTCGGCGGCGGTCATCGTGCCGCCGGCATTGACCCGGTTAATAGCGTAGGCCGCCTCCTCGATGGCCGCATAGCCGCAGGCGCCGGTGGCCACCAGATCCTCATACTTGACCGGGACTGTCGAACCATTGGCATCCAGTGTGTGCAAAGTACCGTAATAAACATTACAGTTAGAGCCGTCCGGCTCGTGGCCGCTGATGATGGTCAGGGTATCTCCCCAGATAGAGAACCGCTGATAACGGGGTGGCGACGCATCTACCGGATACTCTACCGCTTCGACCATGATGCGGTTAGTGAGGCCGGATATATCTAACTCCCGTGAATCTGCCGTCGTGGGCAGGGTAGCCCTGGCCAGTAACGGAATTTTTTCTGACAATTCCCTCACCGCGCGGCTGATATGCCGGGTAAGCTCGGCATCTGTCCACCGGTAGCTGCCGCTGTCCTCATCGTGCAAATCCTTCCTGACTAAAGCAATCATTTCCGTTAAATTCATATATTCACCTCCTTATTTGGCATTCCTGTTTGCCTGGATGGTATTTTTTCCTGGCCCAGACCTTCATACAACCGTATATCCGAATTTGAACCCGCCATTTTTATCAGGGACTTCAGAGCATCGGCACCACCGCCCGCGTCACCAATCAAGACTGTTTTCAGCAATGTGCCGAGTTCGGAACCCCCGCCGTAATCCGACGCCAGCAGCGCCGTCGAATCCCTACCCACCGCGGCCAGTTCAGAACCCGATGCCGTCTCTATCGCCTGTAACAGAACTGCCAGCCATGAAGAGACATCTGTTCCCAAACCGCTCTCGGGTGAGGCCAATATTGCCGGGAAATAGCCACTCCCGGCATCGGTTCCTGTTCCCGTTTCCGGGCCGGCCAGCAGCGCCGCCGGATAATCACTTTTAGCATCCACCCCGGAGCCTGTCTCCGAATTTTCTAACGCAACTGCAGGATAATCATCTTTAACGTCTATCCCGGAACACAAATCGGCAGATGTTTTTTCGGTAACACCCGTGGTATAAGTCACCACCAGTTTAGGCTGGTATCCTGTACCCTGCTCAGAAAGATAACCATCCAAATAGGAGACTCCGCCAGAAGTCCAAGGAGGTTGACTTGCGGCAACATCGTAGTTTGCATTTCTGAGACTAAACTTAGATACACCGGTTAAAGATATAGCTGCAATACCAGCAGCATTGAGGGCGAAATCATTCCAGAAGGGAGTAGCCACATTCCAATTCGCATAGGTAATAGCTGTATCACAGAAAGGAGTTGAACCTACTTGTGAATAGTCAGTAGTCACTAAATCGGTGTTTGAAGCAGGTGTGGATGCGTAGACATTCGTATTAGGAATAGCTCCTCCTACCGATGCTTTGCTGGAGCCATACATTGAAAGAACAGCGGCGGTTATTTCAGCGTTATCAGGTATAGCGGAGGTATCAAAGAGTAAGATAGTCCTTGAATTGTATACCCAATAGTTAGCAGTTGTTCCTCCTCCGATAGATGCCCCTGGACCACCAGAAGGATTACTTGGGTACGCATTTGTACCTGCCCCTGCTATTATTGCACTCCATAATTCTTGAGTTGCCCCACGGGTTATAAATCCATCCACACTTGAGGTTTCAGGATTGGCGTCGGGATAGAATGTGAGGCTATCGGAGATGGTGACAGGATAACTTCTGGCTGTATCAAAGAAAGATTTTGGAATAAATTCGGTATCGTCGTCTTTAGCGTACTGGAGTCGTAACTTAATTTTGCCCGACTGATTATACTTGATTAGGACATCGCCCTTCGGTGAAGCAACGAACACCCATGAACCGAGAAAATTACCCTCAATGACTCGGATTCTACGCAGGCATACTCCATAGTTCCATTCCAGCACATTATTGTGGTAGTTTTCATTGGCGGGGTCTGCTTCTAACAACCTGGGCAGGTCCGACAGGGGTAGAATCTCCGCTTCATCAATAAATAGCTGCGGATGAAAGGCTACTTCATCGCTATTTCTTGCCCCTGTCGGCTGGTCGGAAAGGGCCAACAGATGCACCGTGCCCTTACTGATAGCGGCGTGGAAGATATTGTTCCCATTTTCCACAGTATCGTTTTTATCCGACCAGGCGAGCTCATGCGTCTGCCCGTAGGCATCACACCCTGGCAGTCCGGATATTACAGCGAATTTCTTCCCTGACACATTATCAAGATAGTGCCCGGCATAAGGCGAAAAGCTTTTACCGCGGGAACGCGGGGCATAATCGTGCCAGAGCGCCACGCTGCCCGCAGCTATTCCCTGCTTTGCCAGCGCCTTTTTAAGAACAGGCTCTAATATCTTTACGTCTGCCACCTTAGTCTCCTATCTTTACGATAAGGTTATATTTACCTCAAGCGTCCATGTGCCGCCGGACTTGGTCCCCAGAGACTCAACCTTCCGGTTCAGGCATTTGGCGCTGGTGGATTGTTTGACCACCCACTCGTTCCAGGTATAGTTGGCGTCACTGGCGCCGAAGCTGGATTTAAAGTTTGCCTTTTGCGCGGTCGACGTGGGATAGCCCGACTCCATACCCTTGTAGGTCTTGTTAGTCGCGGCCTGCAGGTCTGTCTGCGAAGCCGAAGCCGCTGTATTGGAATCGCCGACGCCGATCTGGGCGGTAGTATTATTAAAGTGGTTGGTTGAATCCCCGACAATCAAATCCCACATCTCGTCAATGCCGGTGTTAAGCAGGCAGTTCCCTTCTCCTTTGATAACCTCGTAAGGCTTAAAAAGCCGGTGAAATTCCGTTTCTTTATCCCGGTACGGCTCGATATCTTCCTGGTACTTGCTGAGCCGGAACCGGCATAACCAGTTAGCTAATTCCCGTTTCTCCATTTTTCCCTCCTCAGGGGGAGTCCCGAAAATATCGGGACCCCCTGAATCAATATTTATGTCAAGTATTAATCCTGGACGCCGATAAGGGCCGCCGCTTTCACCGAACTGAACAAAGCCAGTGATACATACCACTTGACCCGTGTCCGTGAGGCGTCCTTGGTCTCCAGCGGGCCTACCGGTTCAGCGTGCAGATAGCCGGGGCTGGTCAGGCCGCTAAGCGCCCCCTCCCCGAACTGGACGGCGTAGATGGTGGAAGAGGTGCCGCCGGTGGTGGCCGTTTCCACACTGCTGCTGAGGACGTGAGTGTCCAGAATCCAGTCATTCACACCGATGGGCACGCTGTCCCAGAGCTGCATGAAATTGCCCCATTTATCCTGGTCGGTCTCGGTCATACCGCCGGCCGTCCTGACCAGGGCGTTTATCTTACGCCGCGAGCGGCGGCTCATCAGGAGCATGTCCGGTTTTCCGCCTTTAACCGCGTCGACAAGCTCATCCAGCTTGGCCAGGGTCAGCGTGGCGCCGGTTGCGCCCATGGCAATGACCTGGTCGCCAGACGACCCGGTATTGATGATTTTCTTAAGCCCGTCGAACTGTTTGGCATTGGTCGAGGTATTGCCGTAAATGAACATCTCCTCGAACTTGTTCTTCAGCGCCTTGGCCTTCAGCTCGATAACGGCTGTCTCCAGATCCTGGATATTGCTGCGGGTCGCTTTGAGGAAGTTATCCACATCGGCGTCGCCGCCCATGATTTTCAGATTGGCCGTCACCTGGGAAAAAGTCGGCGTGGATTCCGTCCAAGTATCGCCGACATCGTAAAAATCAATATCGGGTAAAGTGTTTTCCCGGTTATAGGTCAGACCGTTGCCCACGATTTCGATGAAAGGAAGCCTCTGGAGCACCGGAGAGTCTTTAACGATGGTCTCCACCACCCCCTGCATCAGCATATCGTTTGAAAGTTTGGCTGCTTCGGCTAATGTTAAAGCCATAATAAATTACCTCCTGTTATTTAATATTATTGTTGAATATTGACCCTATCTATCGTCTCCCTTTTGTAAAGGGAGAGTGAGAAGGATTTTGTTGTACGCGAATCAAAATCCCCCTTTTATCCCCCTTTTCCAAAGGGGGACACTTCCAGTTTATCCTCCCCCCAGACCGTACTGTATCTTTTCCCGTGCTGACAGACCCGACATGTCCGGCGGCGTCCTCTGCGGCGCTCCGGCCGGTATCCGTGACCGCGCCGCCTCCGCCTCTATTTCCCGCCTGGCGTTATCTCTCGCTTTATCCGAGTCCTCTAAAGCGTCCACGGTAAAGCTGATATCAGACATCAGGTAAGATGTAATTTTCTCTATAAAGACCTTGGCATAATTAAAAGTTAGACGTCTTTCGCCCCTTCTCTCCCGGCCTTCCCACTGTCGCCCGTAGTAAAAGTCCAGCATGTCCTTATAGCCTTTTACTCTTTCCATATCCAGACGCGCTAGCTGGGAAATAAATACTTCGCTCATAGCTTATCTCTCCTTTTTTATATTAAGTGACAACTGTCAAGTATCAAACCCATTTTATTTAAGTAACAACCGCCAGGTTACAAGTACCAATCGCTTCCCCGCTCCTTTATATTTGTCACTTATTCTTATTTCCTTGCTACTTTTTCCTTGTTACTTGCTACTTGTTACTTGCTACTTATCCCTTTGACCGCCCTTTGTACCGTTCTATCGCTGACATCGAACATTACCGCAAGTTCTCTGATCTTCCGGCCGGCCTCAAATTGGCGGTTTATTTCTTTGTTGCGCAGCTCCTTAAGCCAGCGCTGCCTGCCCCGGGGTTCATCGTACAGGCATTGCGGAAAGGGGCAATCGAGACAGGATTTGGCGTATTCGCACCCTTCATCCTTGTATTGGCAATATTCCGGCGGCAAGTCTTTTTCGTGCTGTTCTGTTTCTTCCTGTTCCGGTTCCGTGGCGTCAACTCTAATCTCATTCGTTAAAGTATTCATGGCACTCCTCTTACACCAAACAGCACAAGATTAGCACGTATGTTCTATTACGTCAACAAGTTTGTGTCGTCTCTTAGTACCGGGGCTTGACAAATGAGCATATCCGGTACTAAAATTAATTATAATAATTGCTTTGATAAAGCATTATTAACAAAATGTTAAGAGAGCAATATGCCCGTCTGGGAAAATTATCTTAACGTCATCGAGGCTGGCCGCCGTTTAAAGGTCCATCCTGAAACGGTCAAAAGGCTGTGCCGTCAGGGTGATTTGCCGGCGCATAAAATCCACAACACCTGGCTCATCAATATAGATACTCTGGATAACTTTGCCGGAACATATAACCCCAGCCGGGGCGCCAGAAGGAGACTGATAGCTTAAAAGGAGTCGGCTACATTTTTAAGAAAGTCCGGGGTAAAAATACTCTGGCTGATAACCTTTTATTAAATCATACGTTATATAAACTAGGAGGTTTATATGAAATATAAAAAGATACTTAGATTGCTCGGTGTAATAATCGTTCTATCAATGTTGCTGGCGGTTATCCCGGCCACGCCGGCTTTAGCATCAGTAACTTTAGTTCTTAGCCCCACATCGGCAAAGGTCGGCGACCGCGTAACCTATTCAGGTACCGGCTATGCCGCGATCACGACAACTGACTATTACATTGATGTCTACCTGTCCGACCAGTCGGTTGCGGTAGGCGGTTCAATCGGTACCACGGTTACTCGATATGTCGGGATTTACGGCGGGCTAACTCTAAACGACGACGGCTCATTTTTGGGGCATTTCAACATGCCCGCCACTATTAACGATGGCACTCTCGGGACGACTACACCTGTTACCGTTACCGTGGGCACCGTTTATTATGTTTATACTACGACTCGCTATAACGATAGCGCTACAGCTCCATCTACAGCCATTGCGGCCGTGGCCACATTAACCGTTTCTCCCGGCGCTTCCCTTGACGCACTGGCCCCCGCCACCGGTCCGGCCGGCACCACTGTTAGTATCAGCGGCGGCAATTTCCCGGCCAGCACCGCTCTGGCCTTTATGTTAGACACAACGACGGCTCTCACGCCGACAGGAGACTCAGCCACACGCACCTATGGCACTTTCATGAGCACTATCACGATACCGGCAGGCACTGCCGCCGGCGCCCACACCATTACCGTTACCGCCGGGACCTCAACCGCCACGGCCACTTTTACCGTCTCTGTCCCCGCCACAATTGACACCTTCACACCCGCTTCAGGAGCGGCTGGTTCTTTGGTAACGATTACGGGAGCTAATTTCCTGGCCAGTACCCCGATTGTCTTTAAATTTGATACCGCTGTGATTACACCAAACAGTGGCGCGCAAACCGGTACGGGCGGCACCATTGCCAGCGTTATTACCATCCCGGCAACAGCCGCGGCTGGCGCGCATACCGTCTCGGTTACTGTAGGCACGGTCACAGTTAGCAAGGAATTCGCCGTTACTTCTACTGCTGTAACTCCAACGCCTACTCCTACTCCCACACCCACGCCTACACCCACCCCCACGCCTTCAAGCCAGTCTGTCCTTAGAATCAACCAGAGCGGATTTACCGTTGGCGCGACTATCGCCATCACCGGGGCAGGTTTTACACCGGGGGCTAACGTGACGGTTAAATACGATACTACTGTGGTGGCCAGCGTAAAAGCTGAAACCAACGGCACCTTTATTGCGCCCTTTTTCAAAGCCCCGGCCAGTGTTAAAGGCGACCATATCATCACTGCAACTGACGGCACCAATACCGCCACGACCAAATTTACCATGGAATCCACCGCGCCCAGTGTACCGCAGCCGCTGACACCGGAGCTTGGGGCTAAAGCCAAATCGCCGGTAACGTTCGACTGGAAGGATGTTACCGATGACAGTCTGCCGGTTACCTACTGTTTGCAAGTCTCTGCTGATAAAAGTTTCGGGACAAGTTCGCTGGTGCTCAACAAAACCGGCCTCACAGTTTCCACCTATGCAATGACAGCACTCGAAGAAACGCAAGTGGCAGGGACGGATACCCCCTACTATTGGAGAATAGAGGCCATTGATGCTGCCTCCAATGAAAGCGGTTGGACCGGCGCCAATGTATTCTACATTCCCGGCGCGTTTAAATTACCCAGCTGGGGTATCTACGTGGGAGCCGCAGTTGGCGCCCTGATATTCTTCTTACTCGGTTTATGGGTCGGGAGGCGCACCGCTTTCTCTTATTAATCAGTTCTATCCCCCCCTTTGTTGCCCTCTCCCCCGGTACCTGCCTCCCGGGGGAGAGGCTTTTTATGGCCGTCTTGTCATTTTCATCGAGGAATAAATCCATTACCTCTCTCCGTTTATTACAAACTACCAACTACAAATTACCAACTACTTCTTCGCCCCCTTTCCTCTCCCCATAAAAACCCCGTTCCTTCCTTATAACCTCTCCCTTGATGGGAGAGGGACCTGGGTGAGGGTGAAATCCCACGTGGCAATCTCTATCACAGGCTAAATTAATGAACGAGTTCGTCTACTTTTTAACGCCCTTTACCCTTTCGTTTCTCTTTTCCTCCGTCGTCAGTTTGCCGGTGACCGGGTGCTTGAAGTGGAACGGCAGAATATAGCCGGACGGGTAAGAGTACGCGATGCCCTTGGCCGGTAAGTCCGATTTCCACCAGGGCGGTATCATGACCTCACCCGGCTCGCGCGGCGCCATCGGGCCCTTCGGTTTAAAGACCTTTTCTTCCTTAACCCAGCCCCTCGCCGGCGTCGCCGAATAGACCGGCACCCACTTTATCTTCCAGAACTTCCAGACGCCGTTCTCTTTAATAAAGTCGTTCTCGTAAATGCCGCAGGAATAAGTCTGCATAATTGCATCGCCCGCCGGTATGGCCAGCGCGCCGAAGCCCCACCACCGCCCCTTGGCGGTCAGACCGTCCTCGGCAATATCGATGATATCGGAAATCTGCATCATCTGATGCATGAACTCCGGGTTTTTATCCGCGTTGATTTTCCCGAAGAAGCGGTTCAGCCCGTCCTTCTTGAAAAACGTCCCCTCCGGCCATTCGAGCGTGGTGTCGTCCCGCCAGGCAAACAGGTCCATGATTTCATCCGGCATCCACATGACCAGGTAATAGCTGTAGGCGTTTTCCAGCCGGCGTATCGCCTCGATGTCTTTTAAGCGAGTCAGCTCTTTATCTATCGCCGCTACTTTAGCTTCCAGGTCTTTTTGCGCCACGTTTGACCCTCCTTAAAATACAATGCCTACATCATACACAAAAAACAAGGGGAGCGCTACTAATCATGGAAATAACTCACTTTAAGGAATATAATATCAAACATGAGCTTTCCGAAAGACACGTATATCCAGGAGACTATTGCTAACCTCTCCCTGTCTGATGAAAGCGTAAAGTCCCGGACGTTTGAAGAATGTATCTTTGATACCTGCAGCTTTATCAATACTAAATTTGTGAATTGTAAATTTATAACCTGTAAATTCAATGACTGTATCCTCAGCGCTGTAGTCCCCATGAACTGCCGCTTTATTGAGGTGGAGTTTAACCGCTGTAAAGTGATAGGTATCGACTGGACAAAAACAGAACTTTTACGGGAGATGGCGTTCAAAGATTGCCAGCTCAATTATTCCAGCTTCAGGCTGATGAAAATCTCTCTTATCACGATGATTGACTGCGAGGTGAAAGACGCCGATTTCACGGAGGCTGATTTAAGCAAGGGGGACTTTAAAAACACCGATTTTGAAAAAAGCCGTTTCTTTAAGACTAATCTTTCCGGCGCTAATTTTAAGGGCGCCCGGAACTATGCCATTGACCCTCTGAACAACACGCTGAAAAAGACCCGCTTTTCCTACCCCGAGGTACAGACCCTGCTGCAAGGTCTGGATATCATTATTGAGTAGGCGGGTTGGTAATTCTTAGCACAGCAAAGAGCCTCGGAGCAGAGTAAGTCACCTTCCCTCCTTTGTAAGGAGGGATAAGAGGGAGATTTAATTCACCCCCCTCCCCTTTTCCCCTACCTTTTACTCTTTGCTTTTTTGGCTTTGTTTCTTTTTGTTGTTTTTGCCTTTTTAGCCGCTGATTTTCTTTTAGCGGGTGCCGTTATCTTCTTTCTACGTACTATCTTTCTTTTTACAGGTGATTTGGATATAGTCTTTCTTACAGGTTTAGGTTTTTTTCTTGAGGTTTTTTTTCTTACGCTAACGGTAGTTTTAGCTTTATTTTTACCTGCCAGCTTTCTCTTTATTAGCGGCTTTCTTTTTACTACCGGCTTTCTTTTAACTGCCGGTTTGGTCTTTTTCTTTTTGGGTGCTTTACCGGCAGCATCTTCCCCTATCTTGTTTAATTTATCTGTAGCTTTTATCTGTAAAGCTTTTAATTTCTTTAATTTTTCAATATCGGCTTTTATATCTGAGCGTTTTCTCAATTTAATCCTACTCTGCTCTCCCCTTGACAGGGGAGACGATGTTTGCCTTATGTATTTGAATTACTTTTTATGACCCGATGTATTGTCACTCCTTGTCAAAGGAGGAGGCAAGGAGGATTTGTCTAATCGTATCTATCACTTTTTCAGTATTATTTAGTACTTCTGAATTGTGAAATCGCAATACAGTCATTCCAAGATTCTGCATTATTTTATCCCTGACCTTATCATTGCCGGCCATTTCAGCACTAGAGTGATAATCGCCATCAACTTCAATAATGAGTTTTGCTTTAGGACAATAAAAATCCACAATGTAATCACCTATCGGCTTCTGCCTGTGGAAGATATAGCCGATATGTTTTAGCTTAAGCCTTTTCCACAAACACCGTTCTGCTTCCGTAGGTTTACTGCGAAGGCTTTTTGAAATTATTTTATGGTTAGTATTATACGGTATTACCAAAACTCTTCGCACTCGCTTTTTAAATTGAGATAATGTTTGCCTCTTGTGTAATTATTGTAATCTTTACCTGATGAATTGTCACCCCTTGTCAAAGGGGGAGACAAGGAGGATTTTAACCCACCCCTCCCCTTTTCCCCTCCTGTTATCCTCACCAAGGCACAGTATTATGGGTAAATGTTTAGGATATTTAATATATTCAAGCTATTATTGACATAAGTCAAGATATAATATTATAATCACGGCAAAAGAGGAGGTGACTAATGCCGAAACGTATTGTATCTTGGAGTGTTTTACTCTTTTCATTTGCGATAATATCACTTGGGTACAAACCAGAAACAAATCAATGGGGTTTTGGTTACGATAGTCAGTTTCATGTGCCATTTATGACAAGTCCCTATATAGTATATGAAATTTTTGGAGTCGTCGCCATAGTTTTGTCTCTATTTTTTATCATCGCATCATTTCGGAAAACATGGCGTGAGAGGGTTGAAGAATTTATTAATACCAAAGCCTATTACCCAAGTTTTGTTATTTTCTGGATTGTATATATTTTAGGGTATGTCAAAGGAATTTCGTCTGTTATTTCAATTTCACCTCCAACTTGGGTGGTATTGTTGGCATTCTACTATGGTTTTATTTTATTCTTGCTTATACCAATTATGTATTTCATAGGATTATCTGAACTCAAAGGGAAGAAATGAGTGGGATTGATATATAAAATTAATATATATCTCTAAATAATATCTTCCCTCACTCCCTCTCCCTCCTTTACCAATCTTCCTCTTTCGTAAAGCATGTCCTGAGCAAAGCCGAAGGAAGGGATTAAGGGAGTTTTTATTCCCCTAACTACCAACTACCAACTACTTCCTCCCTCCCTTTCTCCACCTTTCGCCTCTCTCTTTTCGTATCCCCGTCCCGCCTCCACCACCAGCGCCAGGCTCATTAAAAAGTCGTCGTGCCCCTGCGCGGGGTCGACGTAAAAGTTCATCGTCTGGCTGGCCCGGTACTGGCTCCGCGCCCGCTCCATTTCCCCCCGGAACTCCTGATACTCCGCCGAGCCGTCACCCTTATAAACCTTCAGCCGCCCGGAGTTCACCGCCGCCAGCAGGTTGAAGCCCAGCTCGCTTTTACTTTTCGCCGTGAAATGGAACGGTTCTACCCTTGAGCCCAGCGCCTTACGCAAAAACGACGCCACCGGCTCGCCGACGCCTGTTGCATCCACGACTATCCGGCGGCAATGCCAGACATTTTTGAGGATATCCACCAGCTGTGCGTAAAGCTCGGGGTGCTTTTTCCCTGTCCAGCGGTAATGCTCAATTATTTTAATATGCGGCTCTTTAACCGTGTTATCCCCACCGGTAAAGTCCAGTTCGCCAATAGTAACCACCGTGGAATCGCGTTTTGGATTTAATGAAATCAGATGACCGTCCTCTAATTCTTCTTCCCCGGCCAGGTCTATCCCGGCGATATATAATTTTCCCGCTTCCGGCTGGTGTCTGCGCGTGTGTTCGCCCTGCAATTGCGCCCGCTGCTGCGCGCTGAAAAAGCCGCCCCCGCCTGTTATCGGCAAGAGGCGGTATTGCGTCAGGAAAAGCGGGTGGTTTTCGCCCAGCCGCTCCCTTTCCCCCGTCACGTAAGCCAGGTAGTCCGGGTTGTATTTCGCCACCTCCTCCCAGTCATAGCGGAAGTGCCGCCGGATGCCGTCCCGCCGCTCCAGTTCGAGGTTGGTCTGCTTGACCTCCTCCAGCAGTGTGGTATCGTCCCAGGTCGTGCCGTAATGGACGGTGGTTACGTTGGTCGTCGCGCCCATCGGCTTGAACTCCTTGGTGTACTTTTCCTTGCTGACGTCCTGAGACTCGTCGATTTCGAGCAGGATGTGAGCTGTATTGCCGACGACGCTGGCCGATTCATCAGCGGAGAGGAAGATAGCGCGAGCCTCTCCGAGCTTGATGATATATCCGAGCTCGGACGCCCAGTCGCCGTTAAAACCGGCATCATTCAGGCGGTCTTTCAACCGTATCATCGAGATGACCGACTGCGGCTTGAACGTCGGCGAGCACTTTATCAGGTTTTTCGGCTTTTCCATATGCGCGATGAGCAGCATCATTTCCAGTTGTGCTGACATCTCGTTCTTGCCCCCCTGTCGCGCTATCTCGACCGAAAAGGTCAGCCCTTTTTTGTCGCGCACGCTGAGGTATATGGCTGTACACACCTCTTGTTGATAGGGGTGTAGCAACCGAACGCCTGGCCATGTATTAACCGAATCGCTTTCCAATGATATCCGCCCCCAGGTTTATTCCCGCCGGCAAAGCCACATCTCGAAACACGTTGCCTATCGCTATCTTCAGCCCTTTCTTCTGCTCTTTATTGATCTGGTACTTTTTTATCATTAGCTCTGCCAGCGCATTCGTCGCCTGCATTATCAGCTTCACGTTCTCCGGGTCTCTCGCCAGCACCGCCTTTATTTTAACCCGTAGCAAAGCTATCTCATCGTCGATGTCGCTTATTCCGATGGCCAGTTCCATGTCGTCCTTTTCCGTGTCATCGAGCGCCTTTGAATAAAAGCCATGTGTCCGTGCATTCTGATTACCCTTTTGCCCGCCCCTTTTTCGTTTTTCTTTCATTTCCAATTGATTTCCCCCCTTTCTCCAATTGCTTTGCCGCCGCCAGTACGATAGTATGCGCCGCCAGGTCCCACCTGCCGTTCTCCATGGCTAGTTTTAACACCCTCATACAGCCTCCCTTAACATAACGCTAAAAACAATTCACATCTGCTTAGCTTCAGATTCGTTTCCTGTTTTAAGATATTAGCACTTTTGTTCTATTATTGGCTATGTGAATTTGTCGTTAGACAAAAAGAAAGAGGGGCTTTTACGCCCCCCTCTTTGATACCTGATACTTGCTACTTGGTACTTGCTACTTGGTACTTGCTACTTACTTCGTATGCGTGCCGTAGGCAACCGCCCTACCCATGAGCTCGGCGGGATACTTGAAATTCATCCTGGCCATCGCCACCATTGCCCTGCCGAGGTCTTGCGAACCCTGCATGCACTTCTCCATTTTCTTCAGCTCTTCAACTCCAAGGCTGTAAGCGCCTATCCAGTTGGCCATCAGCATCCGCTGCGAGAAGAAATAGAAGCAGAAGTCTTTTACCACATCAGATAGTCCGAAGCTGCCCGCCACCGTGACCAGCCCGCCGATTTTATTGTTCAGGTTTCTCCCGGGCGGCTTGAGAGCCGTCGACCGGTCGATGATGCACTTTGCCTGGGCGGCCATCCCGTAATAATACACCGGCATCCCGAAGATAATGCCGTCGGCGGCAATCATTTTTTCCTGGAGCGGCGTCACATCGTCCTTGATAACGCATTTGCCGGTCTTGCCGCAGGCGCGGCAGGCATCGCAGGGCTTGATGTCTTTACCGGCCGCGCTCCATAGCTCCACCTCAGCGCCGTCTTTTTTCGCTCCCTCGAGCGCCTTATTCAACAGGGTAACCGTACTGCCGTCCTTATTAGGACTGCACGAAATAGCCAGGATTTTCATTTCTTTTCCTTTCTTATTTTAAAGGTCTCAGGATAGCGCGGCTGGGCCCGGCATCGCCGTTATACATGAGCAGCGGGAGGCAGAGCAGCTCGTAATCGCCGGGCGGCACGTCCCCCAGGGCGCAATCTTCGAGGATATAGACACCGGCCCGCAGGAATATCGTATGCGTCTGGGTAAGGCTTCCAGGCTCTTTAAAGCTGCCGATAGTGATATTATCCAGGCCAACCATCCGCACTTTCTTTTCGGCGAGGTATTCCGCGGCGGGGATATCGAAGTAGACATAGTCCTCGACGAACGTTTCGCTGGTGTAAGTGAGCGGCGAGTTGCGCGTCTTGAAGAGCAGGCGTTCGCCTTTTTTAATGTCATATTTTTCAATCTCGGCAACTCTAATTTTCTGCTTGTCCTTAATTTCGATAACGCGCGCCGGGCCGATGGTCGCATCCAGTGACATATCGCTAATGGTGCTCCCGCCGGGGATAAAGTGGAGGGGCGCATCGATATGCGTGCCGGTGTGCGATATCATCTCAATCATGGACATGGTAACTTTTGCTCCCAGCGCCACATCGCTGAGGCGATACACCTTAAACGGTGTGGGGTCGGAGGGAAATTTGGTCATGTTCTGCTTGAGCGGTACGGAAATATCATACCAGCCCTTGGGCGCTATAACTGCCATGATCAGCCTCCTCAATGTAAAATGGATTTCCTACACAGCATAGAGAAAATGCGTACGGCGCGTCAAGCTCCTGCCGGATAGTTGTTAATCAGTGTACGATAAAAATGGGAAAGGGGCAAGGGTATAGGGTTGAGGGTAAAGGGAATAATTGTTATTGGGGGGGGGTCCATTTTCAGGAAACAATTCATAGCTGGTATCGTTTTCGGGGGGCACGTCACCCCTGCACGAACAGAGGATTTAGCAGTGGTTTTCGTGCTATAATTTTAAATGGAACCCAATATACATAACGAGATACAAATGAAAAAGTCTGATGTTAAACAGCAGAATTCTCTTACAGCTACCAGTATGCCCGGGAAAAAGCCGGTAAAGGCCAGGAAACAGGCAGATTTACTCTCAAAACCGCCGCTAGACAGCGACGGCGAAGAGAAGATAATTCCGACCTTTTGCCATGGATGCGGCTCCGCCAAGCCGAGGTGCGGCATACTCTGTCATGTTAAAAACGGCCGGTTTGTGAGAGTCGAAGGCAACCCTGAGGCATTTAATAACTGGGGTCAGGGATGCACCTCTCTTTGTGCTAAAGGCAATACCGGGATGCAACTACTCTATTCCCCTAACCGTCTCACCTACCCCATGAAAAGAACAGGTGAGAAGGGAGAAGGGAAATTTAAACGCATCACGTGGGATGAAGCCCTGGATACTATTGCCGCCAGGTTAAAGGAGACCAAGGAGAAATACGGGCCGGAATCTTATGCCGTACTTTCTCCGGAATACTGGCCGGTTCTGGCTACTTTAGGCCGCCGTTTCCTCAATATTCACGGCAGCCCTAATTACTTACACAGCGCGATTTGCGCCACTCCCCGGGCAGCCGCAGCTAAAATTACCATAGGATTTACCAGTAACGCCCCGGATGACTGGAATAAAACCAAACTCATCGTCAACTGGGGCGCAAACTGTGAAAATGCGGCTGTAAATCAAGGCCAACCTTTCGCTATTTTAAATGCCATTGAAAAAGGGACGAAGCTAATAGACATACGCCCGATGCTGGAGCCGCTTGGGGCTAAAGCCAACATCTGGCTACCAGTACGACCGGGCACCGATTGCGCTCTGGCATTGGCAATCCTCAACGTTATTATTAATGAAAAACTTTATGACGCCGACTTTGTCACCAACTGGTGCTATGGTTTTAATGAACTGGCGGAGCACGTGCAGCCACATTCCCCGGAATGGGCGGAGCTTATCACCGGAATACCCGCCGCCAGGATTAAAGAAGCCGCCCGGATGATCGGCACTATAAAGCCATCATATATTAAAATCGGGAACGGCGTCGGCGACCAGGCCAGTGACGGCACTGCCACGGTCCAGGCCATCTGTCTTATAGCCGCTATTACCGGTAACCTGGATGTCCCGGGCGGATTTTATGCGGGTTCTACGGTTGGCCCAGGTCTTATCGATATTAACCGCATATCCACTTTACCGGAAAAAGCTCCTCCGGACATGGCTGATAAGCTGGTAGATCCTGAATCTCCAATCTGGTATCAAAAGTCCGGCAACTGGGATGGCGGCCCCACTTCGGCTTATTATAAAGGATTAATGAGTGTTCTGACCGGCAAGCCTTACCCGATAAGAGTTCTTAATGCTACCTGCTCTAACCCGTTATCAGCCACACGGAATCCGCAAAAAGTAGCCGAAGCTCTAAAGAAGCTTGAATTCCTTTTTGTGATGGATATTAATTGGGCTTCTCACGTGAACTATGCCGACATCGTGCTGCCGGCCTGTACTGATTACGAGCGAAATGATCAGATTGAAGTCAGGAATCGCCGGGAAGGCACCTGGATTGGAATCTACAATAAAATCGCCGAGCCCCTGGGAGAATCCCGGTCCGACTGGCAATTCTATCTGGAACTGGCGGTCAGAATGGGCTATGGCGCCGATTTCTGGAACGGGAGTATGGAAGCATTCCTGAATGAGCAACTGGCGCCTTCAGGCATAACACTGGAAGAGCTGCGTAAAAGTCCGAGGGGCATCTTTATCAAGAGGACTATCCCGTCACCGGAACCGGAATACAGGAGATACGCTGCCCTCTTTAAAAACCTTCCCCACGGCAAGGTGCAGTGCTATAACGAATTTATCGGAGGGAAGGATAACAACGACAAGACCGGTAAATTACCTTACCTCCCTACTTACCAGGGACCTCCAGAGGGCATCGCCCAGACACCGGAGTTGACCGCAGAGTATCCCTTAGTCCTTAGCGATGTCCATGCTCACCTCCTTAGTCAACATAGTTATTTGCACGATATCCCGTATCTGCGAGAGCTCCAACCTTATCCCTGGCTGCGCATCAACCCTGTTACGGCGCGGAAATATGGTATCAGCGACGGCGATTGGGTAAGGGTCGAGTCACGTCATGGCTGGTGTAAGTTTAAAGCCGAATATTTTCAAGGTATCGCGCCTGATGTGCTGATGACGAAGCGCGGCTGGTGGCAATCATGTGCGGAGCTTGACCTGCCGGAATACTCTGTATTCGACGGCGGCTCCGAGGTGAACAATTTATACAATTCAGACGAGAAATATTTCGATAAGTTTTATTCCCAGATGCCTAAACAGACTTTGGTTAAAATTAGTAAGATTGAAGAGTGATAATCGTGAATAAACGATACGGCTTCTATTTCGAGTCCGACAGGTGTATTAAATGCTTCTCCTGTGAGATTGCCTGTAAGCAATGGCACGGCATAAAGGCCGGAACAATAAAATTGAGGAAAGTGATAGAAGTTACCACAGGCACTTTCCCGGAGGTTTCCAGAAAATTCTATTCCCTTACCTGCAGGCACTGCGCCAAAGCACCGTGTGCCGCAGCCTGTCCGTCAGGAGCAATCAGCCGGCGGATAGAGGATGGTATTGTAGTTGTGGACGGTAGCAAATGTATCGGCTGCCGCTCTTGTTTCGATGCCTGCCCTTTTGGTATACCTCAATTTGACGAAGATGGCACGATGCGGAAGTGTGATATGTGCCTGGACCGTGTGGCGATGGGGCAAAAACCTGTGTGCGTTGCTACATGCCCCACCGAGGCTTTAAAATGGGGTACTCTTGAAGAGTTGTCTGATTTCGCTGCCAGGAAATCAGCCCGAGCATATACGAGGGAGGAGAAGCTATGAAATGTCCTAAGTGCGGAAGTGAGGACGTAAAGACTTTCACCATATCGAATACTCTCTATTGCAAATGCGGTAAGTGCGGCCATGCCTGGAAAATTGATTTATAAGAGAGACGGGTTAGGCAAATCTTTCCCGTAAGTTCTCGAATGTGCCGCATTAAAATAAAAGGGGGTCTATCCACCTTTTACATTTCCTTTTTCAAATTCATCTAAAATACATTCAACTGCCCACTTCGCGGTTTGCATGATGACACAACCACGTGTGAGCCCCAGGAACTCATGCGCCATCTCGTCATCGGTCAGGTCCCATGCTTTACCGAAGTATTTTCTCTGGATATCTTTACACAGAATAGAACGGTATTCACGGTGACATTTTTCCAGCAGTGAATCCCTGATGGAAGCAGCGGCGTAACGTGCGGCGGCGACATCTGCGCTATCCCGAGAAACCCCCAGGGCAAGGCCAAGCGCCATAGCGCCGCAGGTGCCCTCCCCGGTCATACAGACACCCGCAGTCAGCATGCTGACCGCAGGATAAAGTCTTTCTTCCATATCCTCAGGTATGAGTTCTATTTCTCCCCATCTGAGAGCGTCAACTATTGCCAGAAACGTACACTGCCCGCAGCCTTTGTATCTGGCTTCATATTCCACCCCCAGTTCCTCGGCCTTTTTAATTATATTTTGCTTCGTTTTCTTAAGCTTAGCCATATTCATTCTCTCTGATACTTGGATCGTTCCGAAGCAGTATTATACCAGCCGTTCCTTTATACCACTCTGCTCCAAGCTTTTGCTGTGCGGGCACGCAGTAAATAAAGTCGCCCAGACCGGAGCTTGAGATGCCCCAGCCATTCTGAACGTGGTGGTTCAGTGACTCCGAGCGGTATTGTGTCAGCACATATACTTTACGAAGGCCGGAGTTGATACAGTTACTCAACACAAAATCTATGAGCCGAAATTTACCCCCGAAAGGTACAGCCGCCTTGGACCGCTCTCTGGTCAGAGGCTGAAGCCTCTCGCCTGCTCCTCCTGCCATTATTATCGTGATAACATTGTCCATTCTTTATTGCCCCGTGTATTTATTACGCTATTAAGAATGAAATTTTAAGATGTCGCTATCGACTCTCACGAACCAGTCTCCATGAGCTGTAATACGCCCAAAAGGGGGATGTTGAGCCAACCCGGCCGGTTGTTGAGTTCATAGCCGATTTCGTACACTGCCTTTTCAAGAAGAAAAGCATCCAGGAGTATTCGCAGTTGCTCGGAGTCCTCAGGCAGCAAGTTCAGTACCTTTATACTGTCCAAATAGGCTGCGAGGAAAGTTGCCGAGACCCAGATATACCAATATTGAGCCCAATCCTGGAGAAGCGCCAGTTCGTCTTCCGGGCGGGGCGCCAGTGATACCTGGCGCAGCAGGGCACTGTTCGCAGCATAGTGTAGCGAGCGTATCATTCCTGCAACATCCCTGAGAGGTGAGCGCTTTAAACGCCGCTCGCTTAACGGGCGGGCCGTTTCACCCTCGAAGTCAATGATGACAAAGTCCTTACCTGTGTAGAGTACCTGCCCGAGGTGATAGTCTCCATGGTACCGGGTCCTGACCGCCGAAATATTCTGGTGCTGAATTAAATGATAGCGTTCGATGATGGAAGACTCAAGGTCACAGACCTTCTGTGCCGTTGCCCGGATATCTTCAGGCAGGCTCGGTATCTTTTCCCGCAGTAGCTGCAAAGTACGGACGGTCTGGCCGCGCATCGACTGGTAAAGAGATGACTGATATGCAAATGAAAATGGCTCCGGAGCAAAGTCCGGATCATCCGGCGCGGAGGTAAGAGCTATATGAAGTTCGGCGGTTCGCTGTCCCAGGAGTTGTGCGGAAACAAGATAAGCACCGATAGCCTCTCTGGCAAGGGGAGGAATCTCCTTTGATAGGGAGACCAGAGGTCCCCGGGGAAGGGGAGGTCTGGACTTTGCGGGTTGCGTAAGTACATATTGAAAGTAACGTTCCAGAGAATCCTGGGTATAACGCCAGGCATCACCTTCGTTGGGCACAAAGCCATGGAGGATGGCCAGGCTTATCGGCCTGGCGTTCGCCTGATGATACTCGATAGCGCCGGCCAGCGGCGGGACATTGGTAAAGGCTGTCTTTTCGGTAAGAAAGCGGCCTATTTCCAGTTCCGGATTAATCCCTTCACCAAGTTGACGGAACAGCTTGAGTATTAATTTGTCCCCATAGAC
The DNA here is from genome assembly GCA_003141235.1 of Dehalococcoidia bacterium. Taxonomy (GTDB): domain Bacteria; phylum Chloroflexota; class Dehalococcoidia; order Dehalococcoidales; family RBG-16-60-22; genus Fen-1077. Next base: position 5,349 of record PLLL01000035.1, on the reverse strand, counting down.
GATAGACGTATTGGTTTGCTCGGCTTTAATGGGGACCGGTTCCGGGACAGCTTCATCCGGGCCCAGAGCGTTGGAAAAAGCCGGAGTCGATGAACCTACGATTTGACCGTTTTCTCCTTTGAAGCGGTGTCTTTTGCCGATGCTTTGCAGGAGGAACTTGCAGAAATTTTTATCCAGCATAGCGTCGCAGAGCAGCGACTCGTTACCGCCATCCGGCGGCTGGAGGCGGGCGACGATAGCTTGAGGTTGTTCACTGCGAATCGCGCGTACCTGCTCGGCAGAGACGACGCTGAGAGGAATCACGTAAGTCTCCGGCTCACCCTCGACGTAGTTAACCTGAATCAGGACGAAGTAGGCTGTACATTCCGGTGAGTGTGTCGGAATAACATCTTTAATCCGGGACGATTGGATATCACGCGCTTTACTGCGGAACCAGCGGCGGCCTTTTATATAGTTTTGCAGTAATGTCTCCATTACATCCAGATTCTCAGTTTCAAAAAGTTCGTCAGCAGCTTTGGCTACAGTTGGGACTCTGGCTATTTCTTCGGCAGGCAGCGCCCGGAGCGGTGTCGTTCCAACCTGCCGCGGCTGGAGCGCAAACCAATAGTAGGCGTAAGGACTAAGTGTAAAGTGATATTTGCTCTCCGTGACCGGTGTGAACTCCACCGGGCCAAAGACATTGATAATCCGGCAGCCGGTGAACTCTTTGAGGTCAAGCTGAGTTTGTTGCCCCAGGTGTGAAAGGTTGGCTATCACCAGAATTGTCTCTCCCTGATAACGGCGGAGGAACGTTAGTACCTTATGGTTCTCCGGTTGCAGAAATTCGATACTGCCGCGCCCGAAAGCCTTGTACCGCTTGTTGAGAGCGATAATTCGCTTCATCCATGACAGGAAGGAGTCGGGATTGTCCTGCTGTGTCTCTATATTGACCGATTTATAATGATAAGCCGGTTCGGTAATCGCCGGGAAATCAAGTTTTTGCAGATTGGCGCGGGAAAAGCCGGCATTCCGGTCGGCGCTCCACTGCATCGGCGTGCGCACCCCGTTGCGGTCGCTGAGATGAATGTTGTCCCCCATAGCTATTTCATCCCCGTAGTACACCACCGGCGTTCCAGGTAAAGAGAAAAGCAGGGCATTCAGCAGCTCAAGCTTTCTCCGGTCGTTATTAAGGAGCGGGGCCAGGCGGCGGCGGATACCCAGGTTGAGACGCGCATCAGGGTCTTGAGCGTATACCCGGTACATGTAATCACGCTCTTCTTCGGTCACCATCTCCAGCGTCAGCTCATCATGATTGCGGAGGAAGATAGCCCACTGGCAGTTTTCAGGTATCGGCGGAGTCTGCCGGAGAATATCAACGATCGGGAAGCGGTCCTCCATGCCAATGGCCATAAACAGGCGCGGCATAATCGGGAAGTGAAAGGCCATATGGAACTCGTCCCCTTTACCAAAATACGGGACGGCATCCTCCGGCCACTGGTTGGCCTCGGCTAAAAGAAGGCGATTTTTAAATTTACTATCAACATGAGCACGCAGTTCCTTTAAAAAGGCATGAGTCTCGGGCAGGTTTTCGCAGCTGGTGTCCTCCCGCTCGTAAAGGTAAGGCACGGCGTCAACCCTTAGTCCGTCAACGCCCTTTTTAAACCAGAAATCGACTACTTTGAAAATAGCCTGGTGAACCGCCGGATTGTCAAAATTGAGGTCAGGCTGGTGGGAATAGAACCGGTGCCAGTAATATGCTTTAGCCGCTTCGTCCCATGTCCAGTTGGAACATTCAGAGTCTTTGAAAATGATACGCGCCCCTTTATATTTATCGCGGTCATCGCTCCAGACGTAGAAATCGCGCGCGCGGCTTCCGGGAGCAGAAAGGCGCGCCTTCTGGAACCAGGGGTGCTGGTCAGAGGTATGGTTAATCACCAGTTCCGTAATGACACGGAGGCCGCGGCGATGGGCTTCATCAAGGAAAGTCTCGAAATCAGCCATCTGACCATAGACGGGGTTGATATTATAATAGTCGGAAATATCATACCCATCATCTTTAAGCGGTGATGGGTAGAAGGGAAGCAGCCACAGAGTGTTTACCCCAAGTTCTTCGAGGTAATCAAGTTTCTGGATTAACCCCGCGAAGTCGCCGATGCCGTCGGCGTTACTATCGTAGAAAGAGCGGATGTGGAGCTCATAAATTATCGCGTCCTTATACCAGAGCGGGTCGTCCGGGAATGGTGATACTACTGTTTTTTTCCTCATAAAAAGCTACCTGTCAACAGGCAAAGCGGCTAGCCATATCCTATACTCTTTAATAATTATAGTCAATCACAAAAAACCATGATACATTATCTTAATATTACCCCCATGTAAACTTCCCGCGACCTTACGGTCGGGGAGCCAAGTTCGGTACTTTGAAGGTGGCGGTTGAGAAGGGCATTGCACTGTTCCGCAAGCGTGTGATTGACGCTTTTGTTTTCCCCGACCTTAACCACCTTAACCTCTCCGGCAATAGCGCCGCCGATAGCTTTGGCGATTTGCTCCGTGTTGCCGTATAGCGAGCCGTATATGATTAATGTCTTCATAGGGACACCTCCGCTTTGTACTTGATTAACCAGTGTATGATAAAAGGGGATGAAGTAACAAGTAGTAAGGAGCAAGTAACAAGGAAGTGGTAAGAGGAAAAGATAGGATTAATTCTCCCTTGCCCTCTCCCATCGAGGGAGAGGGGTAAAATGAAGGGCGATATCCCAGGGGAGATTGAGAGGGATTTTGTATTAGGAACATTTGACAGGCGGGAGTATAATAATAACTAATATTATGTAAGGACGGGATTGATGGAAACACTATATGGTTATACAATTCTTGCAGATTTAGCATTATTGGCAATAACTATCGCTGTCTTTATCTTTGCGGTAACCATATATAAAGGCGCATCAGAATTAAGTATCAAGAAGAATGAAAGTGCTGCCAAAAGACGTAAAGATTTAATAGACCAAAAGAAAAATGAATTGACTAAGAAAATAGCGTCAACTGATGGCATTTCTTTCGCTAAAGAATTAAGAGCCGAGTTAGACAAGTTAGATATTGAGGTAAATGAGATAGATAAATCAACTTCAAAAATCATTAATATGTCAAAAGGATTAACCGCCAAGTACTTGGTATTTTTACCTGGCTCTATTCTTTTATCATCAATAATTACCTCAGGAATCGCTATTGGAATATCAGGCATAGCACAAAATGTAATATGGGGTATTTCTCTACTCTTATTGGGAATTTCAGTGTATTTCTTATATAAGGGCATATGTAATATTGAGTTTTTCTCCAACTCTATTGATTTAAGCACTCTCATGGAACGAGCTTTAGAGAGACATACTATAAAACTGTCACCAGTTGTAAAGATAGATTTTTGGGATTATCAATTAATATTTAAACAAGGCGAAATAAAAGAAATAGATGTCTTTTTTGAACTAGAACAAGGAGCGATTGCAAAACAAACTTCTGTTAGATTTTCAGGGACTGAGGAGTTGGATTTCCCAGGAGAAAAACCAGAAAAGTGTGATTATGACTATTTAAATATGAAAAATCCAAAGCAGTTTTGGCATAAGATCGGTGACATCAATCCCGGAGTAGTAAAGAGGTTAAAAATAAAAGTAAAAGCTCCAGAAATATCTGGTGAATACAACATGGCTTACTGGATAGAATGTGATAGTTGGTCATCTGTAGAAAAGAATTTCATGGTAAAGGTAGTTTAATTCTAATAAATATTTCTCCTCACTCTCCCAGCTTCTTCTTTAACTCGTATAATTTGTTTAAAGCTTCCAGTGGGGTGAGGAAGAAAAATCCCCCTTCAATTCCCCCTTTGTTAAAGTGGGAGATGGCAAGAAATCCTTTATTAAGGCCAAAAAGTGTAATTGCTACTACCCCATCTTCTTCTTTAACTCATACAGCTTGTTTAAAGCCTCCAGCGGCGTCAGGCCGTCCAAATCGAGTTTTTCAAGCTCGGCCTCTAAAGCCGTTTTCCCCCCGAACAAAGGCATTTGCGCCATCGGCTCTTTAGGTTTCTTTACTTCACTTTGAACCCCACGCCCGTTGCTGCTTTCCAGCTCGTCTAAAACCTCGCGGGCGCGGTGGAGAACGGGGCGGGGCAGTCCCGCCAGTTGCGCCACGTGGATGCCGTAGCTCTTGTCCACGCCGCCCGGCACAATTTTATGCAGGAAAATAACCTTCCCCGCCTCTTCAATAACCGCCACGTTGAAGTTCCTAACGCGCGGCAGATAGCCCGCTAAAGCGACCATCTCGTGGTAATGCGTGGCGAAAACGGTACGCGCGCCAAGTCCCTGGTGATTGTGGATATATTCCGCTACCGCGCGGGCGATGGACAGGCCGTCGTAAGTGCTGGTGCCCCGCCCTATCTCGTCCAGAATCAAAAGCGAGCGCGGCGTGGCGTTGTTTAAAATATTGGCTGTCTCGACCATCTCCACCATAAAGGTGGACTGCCCGGCGGCGAGGTCGTCCCGCGCCCCGATGCGCGTAAAGATACGGTCGACGATGCCGATTCCGGCCGACTGCGCCGGCACAAAGCTGCCGATTTGCGCCAGCAGGACAATTAAAGCGACCTGCCGCAGATAGGTGGATTTGCCCGACATGTTCGGGCCGGTCAGGACGATAAGCTGGGCATCGTCGTTAGACAGGTAAATATCATTGGGGACAAACGTGCCCGCTTCGAGGTTCCTTTCGACGACCGGGTGGCGTCCCTGCTTGATGTCGATTACTTTCCCGTCGTCGAGGACGGGGCGGGTATAGCTATAGCGCACGGCGACATCCGCCAGCGCGGCGAACACATCCAGTTGCGCCACGACACCCGCTAAAGCCAGTATCTTTTCGCTGTCGGCGGCGACCTGTTTACACACCTGTCTAAAGAGGCTCGATTCCATCTCCGAAATGCGGTCGCGCGCGTTCAGAATTAACGATTCGTACTCTTTCAGTTCCGGCGTGAAAAAGCGCTCCCCATTCACGAGCGTCTGCTTGCGGATATAGTCCTGCGGCGCCTGCTTCAGGTTGGAATTGGAAACTTCGATATAGTAGCCAAAAATGTTATTGAAGCCTATTTTCAGCGACTTTATCCCCGTGCGCTCCCGCTCCTTAAGCTCCATTCCGGCGAGGTACTGCCGCGCGTTGCCGGACGTCTGGCGCAGGGTGTCCAGTTCTTCGGAGAAGCCCTTCCTTATCACCCCGCCCTCCCCTAAAGCGGACGACGGCTCATCCACGAGCGCTTTAGCGATTAGTTCGACGACCTCGCCGCAGGGTCTCAGGTTTTCTGTCATTCTGAGGAGTCCCGATGAAATCGGGACGACGTGGCAATCT
>PLLL01000120.1:457-28214 GCA_003141235.1 Dehalococcoidia bacterium | reverse complement strand
AAGGGAGAGTGAGAGAGGGATTTAACATAGGAGGTATTAAAATGGCTAAAACGGCACTTCCACTAAAAGGCAAAGTAGCCCTGGTGACCGGTGCACGGCAGGGTCTGGGCAAATCCATATCCCTCGGCATGGCTGAGTCCGGGGCCGACCTGGTGATATGCGACCGCGTCACGGATGACGGCAAACTGGATGAAACGGCTAAAGAAATAGAAGCCCTCGGAAGAAAAACGCTGTCCATGGGCGGCGATATCACTGTCGAAGATGATGTCAATAACGTCGTCAACAAAGCGCTGGAGAAGTTCGGCAAGATAGACATACTGGTGAATAATGCCGGTGTCACTGCCCAGGACTCCTTCCTGAATCTGCCGTACCGGAGATGGCGGCTGATTCTATCCGTCAATCTGGACGGCGTATTCGTCTGCACCAAGGCGGTGCTGCCGCACATGATTGAAAAGAAAAGCGGTATGGTGATTAACGTTTCCTCCATCCTGGCCAAGGAAATCCGCATGAACATCGCTTACGGCGTGACCAAGGCCGGCGTGGAGAGGTTTACCCTCGGGGTGGCCCATGAAATGCGCCGGGAGACCGGCATCGCCATCACCTGCGTGCGTCCCTACTTCGTTAAGACCGATGTCGTCATGGGTTTCATGGAAGGCCAGGATACCAGCAATTTTGAAGAGGCGATCATCTGGCAGAAATATCCAGCCTTGGTGGCCGCCGCCGACCCACAGAAAGTGACCGGCAAGATACTGGATAAGGCCGCCCTTGAAGAAATGTTCGGCAAGATATAGCTAACTTAAAAGAATAGTACAAGATAACAAAACGCCCCGGCGCTTAAAGTCGGGGCGTTTTTATTGAAGAAGACAGTTGAAGAGACGATCTAGTTCTTTTTAAATGATTTTAACATCGCTACGAAAGCCCCACCGCCGAGCAGTGCGGCCACTATCATGATCAGCCACCATGAGTTAGCGATAAATCCTTTATTGGTTGTCGAGGCGGAGGAGACATTAACGGCTTTTGTAGTCGCCGCTGCCGCCGATTTTTCAATTGTTACTGTCCGTGACCTGGAGTTATTGGTTTCATCACTTTCTACGATAAGTTGGCCTGCATCGGCGTAGGCGATAAACTCATGCTGGCCGGTCACCGCTTTCCAGGAGAAATCCTGGGATATGGTAGCACCCATGTCTATAGCTTTGATATCCATGGCACTAACGGTAGTACCGTCAATGGATAAAGATAATCTTGAATTCGGAGCTTTGTCCCTGCCCCGGTTTTCTACTTTGNNTACTTTGACGGTAATGGTTACATTATCTCCGGAGACGGGTGTCGCCGGGGATATCGTAATTGACTGGATGATAAGGTCCGGCGCGATGGTATTGAAAGATAACACTTTGGTATTATTGGTTTCGTCTAACTCGTCAATTTTTTTATTGTAGTCTATGGCGGCGTTGACAATATGCGTGCCCGCTTTAAGATAAAGGTAGAATGTCAATGCGGAAGTGTTCCCGGCTGGTATCGGCGCGATATTCTCCAGAACGCCCGGCGTTTTATCAACGGTATATATTAATTTGCAGGCTCCGGCGTTACCTGTGCCCTGGTTCTTGATAGTGATATTGAAGGAGACTTTATCATCGGCAAGCGGGTTTTCCATGAGCCAGCCGATGTTCTGGATGACAAGGTCCGGAGTAAGCGTGGCGAAGTCTGTTACTTTATCGTTATTGGTCTCATCGGACTCGGTTATGCGGTTATTGACATCGGCGGTTACCTTTATTTTGTGATTGCCCGCCGTGGCCGTCCATTCGAAAGTCCTCGTGACGGAACCGGCGGCGTCTATCTCCGGCAGGTCGTTGGTAACGATGGGTAAACCATCAACGTACAAGGTCGCCTGTGCGCTTTTAGAGCAGCCGGCGCCCTGGTTTTTAATAGTTGCCGCGAAGGTTACCTTATCTCCGGCGGAAGCACTCGCCGGCGACCATGTTATGCCCTGGATGACAAGGTCGGGCGGGGGTACGCTTATAGTTTTGGTGTTATTAGTCTCGTCAAGCTCAAAAACCTTGTTCGAGGAATCGGCAACGATATCGATAGTATGCGGGCCGGCCATAGCGCTCCAGATAAAATGCACCGTTACCGCCGCCCCGGTATCCAGTTGACCGATATCGGTATAGCCGGCCACCGTACCATCGACATAATAGGCGACGCGTGTCGGGCCGGCGTTCAACGTACCCAGGTTTTTAATGATAATATCATAGGTGATTTCAGTGCCGGCCCGGATATCCGCCGGCGACCATGTAATGGTGTCTACGGCCAAGTCCGGCATATTCGGGGCGACGCTCACCGAGTTTTCGTTATTATTTTCATTCTCCTCGGTAATATAGTTATTGAAATCGACTATCGCCTTGAAAGTGTGGCGGCTGTTAAGCGCTTTCCAGGTGCACGTTTTATTAACCGAAGCATTGTAATCTAATCTGCCTATTGAGTCCGTGGATAGCAAGATGTCATCCATGTAGTAATCCACGTAAAAGTTTTCCGCCCTGCCGCCGCCCTGATTGGTAATGTTTACGGTGAAGGTCACGATGTCATCGATGGCGAAATTGGTCGGTGACCAACTGATAATCGGAATAATGAGGTCGGGAGCAATGATGGAAATAGTAACGTTAAGTTTGTTGTTGTCTTTAGAGGTCTCGACCAGCAAATTGCTGTCGTCGACGGAAACACCGATGGTGTGAGAGCCTCCCGTGGCGACCCATTGTGAAGTCAGCGTCGTTTCCGCGCCGGCGATTATTTCCGGGATATCCGGAGAACTAATGAAATTGCCGTCGATAGACCAGGCGGCATGGCATTTTTCCGACTTCCCGCCGCCCAGGTTTTTAATCGTGGCCGTGAATATAACATTATCACCCACAGCGGCATCTATCGGCGACCAGGTAATACCGGTGACCGTCAGGTCGGGGGCAAGTGTAGAGAGAGTGGACGTCTTCTCATTGTTGTTTTCGTCGCTCTCTGTGACAATTTTATAATAGTCGACAACGGTCTTAACTTCGTGGTTTCCTGATAATGCCTGCCAGCTAAAGGTGATGTTGACTGAGGCGCCGGCTTCCAGTGCGCTAACCGGCAGGATGGATTTAAGTTCATTATCGATATAATAAGCCAATTGGCAGACATCAGCGCGGCCGCTGCCCTGGTTTTTAACAGTGGCAGTGATACTGACAGCATCGTTCTTCGATATATTTAACGGCGACCAGACGATTTTATCGATTATCAGGTCCGGCGCGGCAGTGGAAAAAGTTACGGTATACTCATTGTTGGTCTCGTTGCTTTCCCGGTTATTATTTAATTCATCGACTACGGCTTTTATGGGGTGCTGACCGATCGCTGCAACCCAGTTATATGTCTTTGTTGTCGTGCCGCCGGCATTGATGGCGGGAATATCCTGGGTGCCCCTGGAGTTACCGTCGATGAAAAGATCCATGTTGGTGGCGCGGGAATTGGCATTGCCCTGGTTTTTAATAACCACGCTTAACACCACGGCATCGCCGCGTGACGGGCCGGCCGGCGACCATGTAATAGATTGTACGATTAAGTCCACCGCCCGCGTCGTAATGGTGTAGGTATTGGTGTTGTTGGTCTCACTTGTCTCGGCAATCAAGCCGCTGGAATCGGCGATGGCCTTGATGGTGTGTGAGCCCGGCTCGGCTTTCCAGGTGAAAGCTATTGTCGTCATGGTTCCGGCCTCAAGTGGATTGATCGGCACTGTTCCCAGGATAGTGCTATCAACATAGCAGACAAGACTGTTGAGTCCGGCGGCGGCGGCGCCCTGGTTTTTCACGGCCACGGTAATGGTGACCATGTCATCGATGGCAGGCTCGGCGGGTGATAGGGAGATACTTTGCACGATGAGATCAGGTTGGCCATCGGCCAGGACCGCCGTACTGTTTAAGCCGGATACGGTGATTCCCGGGAGAAAGGCCAGCAATAAAAAGGCCGCGGCTAATATCTTCTTGACTGTTCCAGAGTAAACCGGCAAAGAAAGTACCCTCCGATTCCAATAAAATTCGGTGTTATATTTAATTGTATTTTGATACATGATAACAGCCAATAGTTCTTTAGTAGGGGAAAACAGGTGAATTAGTACTGATACATCATTCCCTGAAGAGTAAGTGCTGATAAAACGCGCATGCCGGAAAAGCCGGCGGGTGAGGTAGGGTGGGGGTGATAAGTACTATGATAAAGGGTAAATATTAGAACTGAAACATCTTGCTGGCAATCTCAGCCAGTTTCATTAGCAGGCCGGGGATGATACCCAACAGCAAAACACCCAGACAACAGATGAAAAGCGCCAGGCGCGGCGCTCCGGAGGACGGCACCTTTTCATTGGAAGCGGGCTCACCCAGCCACATGACCTTAACCACGCGCAGATAGTAATAAGCCGAGATAACGCTGTTGAGCACGGCGATGATTACCAGCCAGAGCATATTGTTCAGGACGGCGGCGCGGAAGATGTAGAACTTGGCCATGAAACCGGCGGCCGGCGGCATGCCGATAAGGGAAATAAGGCAAAGGGTCAGCGCCAGCGCCAGTAATGGCGCCCGCTTGCCCATACCGGAATAGTCCGCAATGTTATCGCTGTTAATTTTATTGGAAATGATAATAATGGCGATAAACGCCCCAAGGTTAGTCAAAGCGTAGCTGGCGAGGAAGAAAAGGACGCCGCTCTGCCCCATAGTGCTATCTGCTGACGCTAGGCCGAAGGCGGCCAGGCCTACCATCAGGTAGCCGGCCTGAGCGATGCTGGAGTACCCCAGCATACGCTTGATATTGGTCTGGGGAATAGCGACGACGTTGCCGATAATCATGGTTATTACCGCCAGCACCGCGAATATCAAACCCCAGTCGGGAAGGCTCCACAGAGATGCCCCTCCGAAGGCTGTAAAAAAGACACGCAGGATAATGGCGAAGCCGGCGGCCTTGCTGCCTACGGAAAGGTAGGCGGTTATTGGCGTCGGAGCGCCTTCATAGACATCGGGCACCCACATCTGGAAGGGGACGGCGGCAATCTTAAAGCCGAATCCGGCAATCAGCATAACGATGCCTATCAGCAGGGCCGGACTGGTCAGCGGGGGTGGGGGGGGGAGTATAGAATGCGACATTGGCCCATGTAGATAACTGGCAATCGCCCCTAGCTGAGTCTGGCCTGTAAAACCGAAGACCAGCGCCATGCCGTAGAGCAGCACCGCCGAGGCTATCGCCCCGAGCAGCAGGTATTTTAACGAAGCCTCGGTGGACTTCTTGTCTTTTAAGAAGCCGACCAACACGTAGAGAGAGATACTGGTCAGTTCCACCGATAAATACAGCGAAATAAGATCGGCGCAGGCGGCCATGAGCATCATGCCCAGGGTGGAGAGTAAAATCAAAGCGTAGTACTCGCCCTGAAAGAGCTCGAACTTTTTAGCATAATCGGCGGTGCTCAGGATAACCAGGAAAGCGATACCGGCGAACAGCACCTTAAAGAACAGGGCGAAGTTATCGACGGCGAGCATGTTGTTGAAAATAGGGCTATAGTTATTACCCCACATCGCTATCGAAACGCCCCCGGCGATAACCAGCCCGGCCAGGCTTACCGAACGCAGCCAGGTTTTATCCCGCACACCCAGGTCGAGTAAAATGACCAGGATGGCGAAGACCGCCAGCGTTATCTCCGGTATGAACAGCGTTAAATCCAAGTACCGTTCTCCTTTTTCTATCAGCCGCCAATCAGCTTCACGATGGGCGAAATACCGAGTTTAAAGACATCCGTCAAAAAGGCCGGGTAAATACCGACCAGCATTATCACCGCCACGAGGACGAACATGTAAAACTTCTCCAGACCATCGGCGTCCTTGACGGCGTTGAACTCCTCTTTAACCGGGCCGAAGAAAGTGCGCTGCAGCATCCACAGGATATAGCCGGCCGTGAGGACGACGCCGATAATGGCGATGATGGTATAGACCTGCGCGTGGGGGACGGTACTGCTGTAGCTGCCCAGGAAAACAAGGAACTCAGCCGCAAAACCGCTGGTAGTCGGCAGTCCCAGTGATGCCAGTCCCGCGATAGAGAAGACGGCGGCTATCACCGGCACCTGCCGCGCCAGTCCGCCGAGCTTACGCAGGTCGCGCACTTCGACATTGTGGATGACCAGACCGGCCATGGCGAAGAGCAGCCCGGTCACGATGCCGTGACTGAACATTTGCAAAGCGGCGCCGGTCAGGCTCACCTGTCCCAGCGCAAAGATACCGAGCAGCACATAGCCCATGTGGCTGATGCTGCTGTAGGCAATCATCCTCTTAATGTCGTTCTGCATTAACGTTACCGCGGCGCCGTAGACAATGCCGATGAGAGCCAGTATAATCAACGGCTGGGCATACTGCTGGGCGACGCCGGGGAACATACTCACACAGAGACGAATCATGCCGTAGCCGCCCATTTTAATGAGCACGCCCGCCAGCATGACGCTGACGGCGGTAGGGGCATCGGTATGGGCGTCAGGGAGCCACGTGTGCAGCGGGAACATCGGCAGCTTGACGGCGAAGCCGATGAACAGCAGGAAGAAAATGGCCGCGGCGGGCATTATCGATTGCGCCATGCCCAGGCTATGATTGGCGATATCCACCATATTAAGACTACCGGTGGTGAAGTACAGACACAAAATACCGGCCAGCATGAAAGCGCTGCCGAACAGTGTGTATATCACATACTTTATCGCCGAGTACTCCTTGCGACCCGAGCCCCAGATGGAGATAAGGAAATACATCGGGATGACTTCTATTTCCCACATGACGAAAAAGAGCAGCAGGTCGAGGGAGACGAAGACGCCGATAATGCTCGTTTCCAGCAGCAGCAGCCAGGCAAAGAACTGGCGCGGCCTGTCATGCACTTTCCAGGAGATGAGCACCGCCAGAAAGCCGAGGAAGGTCGTCAGCAGCAACATCGGCATGCTTAGACCGTCCACGCCCAGGTGGTAATAGGCGTTAAGCTGGGCAATCCAGAGGTACTTTTCCTCGAACTGGAAGACCCCGGCCATAGACGCCGAGCGGTCGAAGGCGATAAAGAGATAAAGCGCCAGCGCAAAGGGAATAAATGTAAATATAGCGGCCAGGCGCTTAATGAGCCGGTCATCTTTCTTCGATATCAGGGCGATAACAATCGAACCTAATACCGGTAAAAAGAGTATGGTCGTTAAAAAGTTAAAATCCAATTATCCTCCGAAAAAATACACACAAAGCGCTATAACCACCACCCCGAGGCCGATGAACAGCCCGTAAAGCTGTAGCTGTCCCGTCTGCGCCCGCCGGATAGCGCGTCCGCCGCCCATGACGACGGTGGACACGCCATTGACCGCGCCGTCGACGCCCCGCCGGTCAAAAATCTCGAAGCCGTTAAATAGCCCTTTAATCAAGGCCAGCTTCACGATGATGTTTTCATAAAGCACGTCGAAAAAATACTTGTTGTAAACCAGTTTATAAAGCGGGCCGAACGCTTTACCGAGGGACTCGGCGGTAACCCATTTCTTAAGGTAAACGGCATACGCGCAAAAGATGCCGAAAAGGGCTAACAGCAGCGATATGAGCGGAACAGGCACACCGTTGAACGAGAAGGTGAAAACGCTGAGAAACGCTTCACCAATGCTTGGTTCCGACACGTTTTGCAGCCCGAAGAAAGCACTGAAGCTGCCGGTGACGTTCCACCACCCGGCGACTACGGCCATGAGTGCCAGGAACACCAGCGGCCCGACCATCACCCGCGGCGATTCGTGGGTGTGATGGTGGTCTTTACCGTCATCCGTGGCGCCGCCGCGGTACTCGCCGTGGAAGGTCATGAAGATGACGCGGAACATGTAAAAAGCCGTCAGGAATACAGTAATCATGGCAAACCAGAAGAGCACGGGCTGTGTCTGGAAGGCGCTAATCAGGATTCCATCCTTGCTCCAGAATCCGNNCTTGAAGAAGGCGTGCGTGAACAGGTGGAACATGCCGACGGCTACCGCGCCTTTGGCCATTGTCAGTATCAGTTCCGAAGTGAAAAGCGAGTGGAGATGAGGGTCGTTAATATTTTGAGATACCACCATACCGGCGGCGCCTAAACCCAGCATCATATAGCCTATCTGGCTGATGGTGGAATAGGCCAACACCCGCTTGATATCGGTAGCGACCAGACCCATGGTCGCGGCGAAAATCGCTGTAAAACCGCCAATAACCGCTACAAGTGTTATCGCCTGTGTAGAATAGACGAAAAGCGGCATCATTCGCGCCACCAGGAAAACGCCGGCGCAGACCATCGTGGCGGAATGGATAAGGGCGCTGACGGGGGTGGGGCCTTCCATCGCGTCCGGCAGCCAGACATGCAGCGGGAACTGGGCGCTTTTGCCTACCGCGCCTGCAAAAAGCCCGATACATGCCCACATGAGTACAGCGCCGCCCAGGACGCCGGTGACGGCCAGGTTATGCAGTTGGTAAATATCAAAAGTGTGCGTGTTGACGAATAAAATTAAAATACCCGCCAGGAAACCGAAGTCGCCGATACGGGTGACGATAAAGGCTTTCTTGGCGGCGTCGGCGGCGGATTTCTTATGGAACCAAAAGCCGATTAGAAGATAGGAACACAGCCCTACCATCTCCCAGAAAACGTAGGTGAAAAGCAGGTTATCGGAAAGCACCAGTCCCAGCATGGAGAATGTGAACAGGGACATATAGGTGTAATAGCGGTAGTAGCCCGCTTCGTCACCGTGCATATAGCCCAGCGAGTAAATCTGCACCATGAGCGAGACGACGGAGACAACGACAACCATCAGCGCCGAAAGCTGGTCCATAATCAGCCCGACGTGGAAATTAAAGTTGCCGATAACTATCCAGTTGACGTCCGGCACCACTATTTCGTGGTTTGCCGCCGACATCACCGAGAAAAGCGCCCAGACGGCAAACACCGCCGAGACGCCGATAGCCAATATGGTGATATAGCCGTAGGTTTTTGATTCTCTTTTCACAAACGGACGGATAATCAGCCCGTTGATGATAAACGAGAACAACGGCAGCAGCATGATGAGCCAGATTAGCTGGTAAGGTATCATAGCTTCCTTAAAATATCCTTAATCACGTGCTCTTTATCCTTGGGCACCATGATAGAGTAATCGGCAATTTCCTGGCCGATGGGCAGGCCGACAACGGGTATAATGCGCGCGGGGATGCCTTCGCCCTCGAAGCATTCCTTCCACATCTCGGCAATGGCCAGCGTTTTAGCTTGTTTTACTTCTATCCACATGTTTTTTCAAACGCCGCGTCATTGCGAGCCATCCCGACCGCAGTCGGGAGGCGCGGCAATCTCAAAGGCTGAACTAATCCGATGATAGAGATTGCCACGTCGCTTCGCTCCTCGCAATGACAATTCGTTTTCATTCTTTTTACCATTTCAATAGATTAATATTATTCGTATCGATATCCGCCAGGCCGCGGAAGATGGCCAGTATTATCGCCAGGCCTACAGCGACTTCGGCGGCGGCCACCACCATCACGAAGATGGCGAAGACCTGCCCCGTCAGCAGCAGCGGCACGATATAGCTGGAGAAGGCCACCAGGCTGATGTTAACAGCATTAAGCATTATCTCGATGCACATCAGGATAACCACGGCATTACGCCTCGTCAGCGCGCCGAACAGCCCGATGCAGAAAAGTACTGCCGATAGTATCAGATAATGATTAAGCCCGATAGTCATAATCTTGATGTCTCCACTATCCACGAAGTTAATCTACTCATTTTCATCGCACATGCCTGAGCCGGTAATTTTTACTTCTCCCTCGTGATAACGATAGCGCCGATAATTGCCGCTAATAAAAGCACCGCCCCGATTTCCACCGGCAGGATAAAGCCGTTCTCGCTAAAAAGTTTAGTAGCCAGGGGCGCGGTGGTAGGGGAAAGCGGCGACTCCGCGGCAATGTTCCAGGAGGTAGCGGTCACCGTGAAGACCAGGATTATCAATAGCACCGTCCCGACAACAGCGGCGGGTATTTCCATTTTATTGGCCAGGTTGCCTTTCTGGACTTCCTTGGTCATCATAATCGCCAGGATAATCAAAACGGAGATAGCGCCCACGTAGACCAATATCTGTACCGCCGCCAGGAAGTCGGCGCTGAGGGTAATGTAAATTCCGGCCACGGTGATAAAGCAGAGAATCAGGGCTAAAGCGGCGCGGAAGACATTGCGCTGAAATACCACGCTCAGCGCCGCTACTACAGCCACCACGGCCATTATCCAGAATGTAATTGCCAGTCCCATTATTTCCGCTTCCTCTTCTCGGTAATGCGTTCCACCAGCAGGGTCTGCCGGGGTAATTTTTCCGCTATCTCGGGGTGGTAATAGCCGCTGGCGGGCCTTTCCGCCGATTCCAGCAGCTCGTCGTTAGTCTGGACGACGTCGCCGCGCCGGTATTTAGCGCGCTCGTAAGAATAACCCATGAACAGGGCATTGTACGGGCAGGCCTCGACGCACAGCCCGCACTGGATACAGTAGCCGGTATCCACGCGGTATGTTGTTACATCGTACTTATTATCTTTCAGATTAGTCGCCGTCACCAGTTCGATAGCGCCTTGCGGGCAGGCCTTGGCGCAGGTGGCGCAGCCGGTGCACCGCTCGCGGTTCCAGATAAGCTCGTTACCGCGCAAGCGGCGCGATACATTCAGCCGCTGCTCCGGGTACTGGTTGACCGTAGGATGACGGAACAGGTGCCGGATGGTCACCGTCATGCCCTTTAAAATGCCTATGCCGTAACGTTCAAATTTCAACGCGGCCCCACCCTAATTTAAAGAATCTCGACCAGAGAAAAATAAGAATTATCATGATAGCGATATTGATATATACCGCCGTCCAGGGTAATGCGTCAGGCCAGACCAGCACCTGTACCGCTGTGACGAACAGGTTGATGAGCGCCAGCGGAAAGAGGAACTTCCAGGCCAGCGCCATAAGCTGGTCGATACGCACGCGCGGGAGCGTTGTCCTCGTCCAGACCATGACGAAGAAGACGATGAATGTCTTGACGATAAACCACAGCCACGGCGGCAGCAGCGGGCCCCTCCACCCGCCGAGGAAAATGGTGGTGATGATAGCGGACATGGCGATGGCCTCGGCGTACTCTACGAGGTAAAACATGGCGAACTTCATGCCGGAATACTCGGTGTGAAAGCCGGCCACAATCTCGGAGTCCGCCTCCATCAGGTCGAAGGGGCTGCGGTTAATCTCGGCGCAGGCCGCCGCGAAAAATATCAGAAATCCCAGGGGCTGTAAAAGGATAAACGGGATATCCTGTTTTAAAACAATCGTGTTCAGCGACATGGAGCCTGCCACCAGCACCACGCCGACAATGGACAGCACCAGCGGTATCTCGTAGCTGACCACGGCGGCGACATTGCGCATGGCGCCGAGCAGCGAGTACTTGTTGCCGGAGCTCCAGCCGGCCATGAATACGCCTACCGTGCTGATAGAGCTGATAGCGACGATATAGAGTATACCGATATTTAAGTCGGCCAGGAGAGCCCCGTTCTGGAAAGGAACTACGGCGAAAATCATCAGCACCGGGGCGAAGGCGATAACCGGCGCCAGCCAGTGGACTATCTTATCCGCATTATCCGGGACGATATTTTCTTTGAGCATTACCTTGACGGCGTCCGCGACGGGCTGCAATAGCCCGAAAGGCCCGGTGCGGTTGGGGCCGAGGCGCGACTGCATCCGCCCCATGGCGCGGCGCTCGATGTAGATAGCGCCCATGACCATAACGAGCACGAAGGCGATGAGTACGATAGTAAAGAACAGCCAGTGCCACCAGTAGTTATTGCCCGGCCAGTCCGGCGGGAGTGCGGCCAGGGACAACCGGCGGTTAATCACTAAATCTATTATCGCCACTATCTATCGACCTCTCCCATGGTAATATCGATACTGCCGAAGATGAGAATAAGGTCGGCGATTTTCCAGCCCTTGACCATCTGCCTTAGCGCCGCCAGGTTTATCAGGCTGGTGGGGCGCACGTGACAGCGGTAGGGGGCGATAGAGTTGTCCGACACGATATAAAATCCAAGCTCACCCTTGGGAGCCTCGATGTGCGCGTAGACTTCGCCCGCCGGGGGATAGATGATGTGGGGCAAATCGGCTTTAATTGGCCCGCCGGGTATTTGTTTTGACGCCTGTTCGATGATGCGCAAACTTTGCGTCATCTCTTCAATCCTAACGCGGTAGCGGTCATAGCAGTCGCCGTTCTCGCCGGTGGGGATATCGAACTCGAAACGGTCGTAAATGGAATACGGATCGGCCTTACGCAGGTCCCACTTGATACCGCTGGCGCGGGCTACCGGACCGCTGATACCGCAGTTGATAGCTAATTCTTTCGACAGGATACCGACGCCCTTGGCGCGGGCGAGCAGTATCTCGTTCTGCTTGAGCAGCCGTTCGTACTCTTTAAGAAATTTGGTAAGGCGTTTGACGACCTTTTCCAGCGCGGGCAGAAACTCAGCGGGGATGTCCTGGCTGACGCCGCCAATGCGCATGTAGTTATAGGTAAGGCGTTGACCGCAGACCATATCGAAAAGGTCGATAATGCGTTCTCTTTCGCGGAAGGTGTACATGAAAGGCGTAAAATACGCTCCGGCATCGTTCAGCATGGAGCCGACGGCGACGCAGTGGTTGGCCAGGCGCTGTAGCTCGGCCATAATGACGCGGATATATTCGGCGCGTTCCGGCACCTTTATCCCGGCCAGCTTTTCCACGGCCAGACAGTAGCCGAGGTTATTGCTCATGGGAGAAATATAGTCCAGGCGGTCGGTCAGCGGGATAAAGCCGGTATAGGTACGTTCCTCGGCCAGCTTCTCGATGCCGCGGTGTAAATAGCCGAAGACCGGCTCGATATCGATAACGACCTCACCATCCAGCTTGCACCTCATGCGAAAAACGCCGTGGGTGCTCGGGTGCACCGGCCCGATATTAACGACGAAAGGCTCGGTGTTGAGCGTCATTTCCTGCGTGGTCGTCACTGATTCCAATCCTTTCGCAATGGATACCCCGGGAAGCCGTCCCAGAGAAAAATGCGTTTCAGGTTTGGGTGTCCTTCAAATTTAATACCAAAAAGGTCGTAGATTTCACGCTCCTGGAAATCGGCCCCCTGCCATAGGCTGGTAACGGAGGGAACGGAGGGATTATCGCGTCCGTAGCACCGTGTTTTTAAAATTACGGAGCGGTTATGCTCCAGGGATGTTAATTGATAAACAACCTCAAAATAGCTGTAATAATCGACGGCGGTAATGTAGTTGAGGTAGGCGAACTTCAGACCGTCAGTATCTTTCAGATAGGCAGCAACTTGAACCAGAGAATCGCTTTTCACCAGGACGCTGTCATTCCCGGCTGCCTCGATGGCGCCGGGGAATTTACTGCTCAGCTGGCTGGCTATCTCTCTGGAAGAGAGGGCTACGGTCATTAACAGTCACCTTTCTACTATAATCTGGGTATTTCCGGCATTTTAAATTTGGGCAGGTCGGGTACGACGTGCTCTTTAGCAATCTTTTTCTGTAACATCTGGACGGCATAAATCAGGGCTTCGGGACGGGGCGGGCAGCCGGGCACATAAACGTCTACCGGAACTATCTTATTGTAGCCCGGCACCACGGCGTAAGACGAACGGAAAATGCCGCCGCTGATGCCGCAGGCTCCCATGGCGATGACCCATTTCGGCTCGGGCATCTGGTCATAAATACGCCTGACGTTAGGCGCCATCTTCCAGGTAAGCGTGCCGGCGGTAATCATGAGGTCGGCCTGGCGTGGTGACGCCCGCAGGATTTCCATGCCGAAGCGGGACAAATCAAAGCGCGGACCCTCGGCGGCGATAAACTCGAAGGCGCAGCAGGCAGGGAAGCAGATAGCCGGCCACAGCGAAGAGCGCCGCGCCCAGTTAATTACCGCGTCCACGGAAGTCAGCAGGATATTGCGCCTGGTTTCTTCCAGCCAGCCATCGGGGTCGGGGATACTTTCGATGCCGGCCGCTTTCGTGTCTTCGATTATCCGGCCTTCATGGCTGTCAAGTTCCACGTCGGAGTAAATATATGGCTTGTCTTTATCTATTTCCATTCCAGGACCTTCTTTTTCCAGGCATAGATATAGCCGATAAGCACGATGAAAACGAGGATAAATACCACGATTAAGCTGGTAAGCCCCAACTCCCGTAGCTGTACGGCCCAGGGATAGAGGAAAACGACCAGGACATCCAGCGCCAGGAAGATAAGCGCGTAGAAATAGTAACGGAAGTTGAACTGCACCCAGGTCTTCCCGATGGTCTCTACACCGCATTCGAAGATGGAGTTTTTGATGGGATTGGGATGACTGGGGACGATTTTCAGGAGCCTCAGGATAATGGGGATAATGACCATAGATAGAGAAAAAAGGACAACGACAATGAAAAACAGACCGATTAATCCGTAATTAGCTAACAAGTAAGTGTTCCCCTGACTATCTGTAAAGCCTTTTCGGCTATTGAATTACCTGTGGTACTATATCCTGTGATACACGTGTATTCAGGCACTGGGAAAGTATACCACAGGTTTTTAAATTAATGCAAACGCAGTAACCTTTGCGTGTCTATGAAATAGCATTCACGCGAAGCTTGTTCCGTACTCGGTGTGGGGGTGAGGGTGAAATCCTTTTAAGAGCGTCCCCCTCACCCTGTGCAAACTGGAGTTATTGAGGAAAGGCATGTTTCAGGAATATACTATGAACATCCGGTAAAAAGGGGGTTTTTCCTATGAACAGTCAAATTCACTGGATTAGCTTTAATACAATGGAACGCTTTATGGCAGACGTTTTTAAGGGTGTCGGCGTCCCTGAAGAAGATGCTAAAATCTGCGCGGAAGTACTGATTACAGCAGACAAGAGAGGCATAGACTCGCACGGCATCGGCCGTTTAAAGCCTATCTATTACGACCGCATCAAAGCAGGTATTCAACATCCGGTTACCAATTTTGAAATTGTTCGGCAATGGCCAGCTACCGCTGTAGTTGACGGTCATGACGGCATGGGGCATGTTATTGCTAAACGCGCCATGACCATGGCCATAGAAAAAGCCAAAACGTATGGCCTGGGGATGGTGGCTGTGCGCAATTCCACCCACTACGGCATTGCCGGCTATTACGCGTTAATGGCCGTCGAGGCCGGCATGATCGGCATCACCGGCACCAATGCCCGGCCGTCCATAGCGCCGACCTTCGGGGTGGAAAACATGCTGGGCACCAATCCGCTGACCTTCGGCATGCCGACGGACGAAGAGTTTCCTTTCGTGCTGGACTGCGCCACGTCGATTACCCAGCGGGGTAAAATAGAAGTTTATGAACGGCTGGGCAAAGATTTGCCCGAAGGCTGGGTCATCGGCGAAGACGGAAAACCCAAAACAGATTCTCATCAGGTTCTCCTCGACCTGGTTAAAGGCACGGCGGCTTTAGCGCCTCTGGGCGGCATCGGTGAAGACCTCGCCGGTTTCAAGGGCTATGGCTATGCCACGGTTGTGGAAATCCTTTCGGCGGCGCTGCAGGGAGGCGCTTTCTTAAAAGGTCTGCTGGGCTTCAGCCCTGAAGGCAAGTCACAACCTTATCACCTGGGGCATTTCTTCATTGCCATCGATGTCAGCGCTTTCACCGGGCTGGATGCTTTTAAAAAGACCACCGGCGAAATCCTGAGAGCGCTGCGGGCGTCAAAGAAAGCGGCAGGTTGCGAACGCATTTATACCGCCGGTGAGAAAGAACACCTGGCCTGGCTGGAAAGAAAAGACAAGGGAGTTCCGGTCAACGAACCCTTGCAAAAAGACATCCGGCAGTTGATAAAAGAACTCAAGCTCACCGGGTACAAATTCCCGTTTCTATAACGTTCTAACAATTTATGGTAGTAGCGGGTAGATTTGAACCCCTGCCAAGCTTTACATAACTTTAAAAACAACCCACGCTCGCATAGCTACGGAATTGTTTCCTTGAAAAGGAACTTTGAAGCTAAAACTGCCTGAATCAATTGGTATGGTGGTATCAGGTAGATTTGAACTGCCGGCCAGGAGCTTTATTTCAGTTTATACTTCTTCGCTAAGGCTTCCAGTCCGGGCATGCTTTTCTCCAGCAGCGCGTCGTCAACGCAATAGACCAGCCGGAAATAACCGGGCGCGCCGAAGGCCACGCCGGGCACCGTCAGCACATGGTGGTCGTGCTGTAGCTCATGCACAAAAGCGACGTCGTCCGCGATAGGGCACTTGGGGAAGATATAGAAAGCGCCCTGCGGTTTATTGACCTTATAGCCAAACTTGATCAGGTTATTGTAAATAAAGTCCCGATGCCGCTGATATTCGCTGACAGGAATAGTTACCCCCTGCAAATTACGCACTACGTTCTGCATGAAGGCCGGGGCGTTGATGAACCCCAGCACGCGCGTGCAAAAGATGAAGCCCTTAATCATATCGTCATGATTGGAGCTTTCCGGGTGCAAAGCGACATAGCCGATACGCTCGCCGGGGATGGACAGGTCCTTGGAGTGCGACGTGGCGATGATGCTGTGGCGGTGAAAATTCAGCGGCGATGGGTATTTCATGCCGTCATAAATTATTTTTTTGTACGGCTCATCGCTGACGATGAATATTTCTGTACCGAACTCGGCCTCTTTTTTACGCAGTATATCGCCCATGCGGGTCATTGTCTCGACGCTGTAGACCACACCGGTGGGGTTGTTAGGGGAATCGATAAGCACCGCCTTTGTCCGTGGGCCGATAGCCTTCTCCAACTCGTCCAGACGGGGCATAAAATGCTCATCTGTCGGCACTTCTTTGACCACGCCGTCGTGGTTTTGGACATAGTTGAAGTAATCGACGAACCAGGGGATGAAAACAATGACTTCATCGCCGGGGTCGAGGATAGTCTTTAATGCCACGTTAATAGCGCCCGCTGCCCCCACGGCCATGATGACATCGTTCTCGGTCAACTTAAGGCCGGTTTCTTTAGACAGTTGCCTGGCAACAGCCGCGCGCGTTTCGGGGTAGCCGGCGTTTTCCATGTAGCCGTGCATCCCCTTAAAGGGGTGGTCTGCCAGGCGCTTTATCTCACGTTTGAATTCGGGCGGCGGCTCCATGGTCGGATTGCCCAGCGAGAGGTCGTACACATTCTCCGGGCCGAACTGCTTTTTCATGGCGATGCCTTCTTCGAACATCCGCCTTATCCACGACCCCATCACCATGCCCTTTTTGACTCTATCGGATACGGCCACCTTCGATTTCCTTTCTCCCTATTTCAAATGCCTTGAAGTTAATCTCACGGAGATTCTCCGGCAGGAAACGGGAGATGCTTTCTTTCCAGATATCTATTTCCAGCGGGGCGAAAGCGGCAAAACACCCGAGCATGAACAGGTTCAGCGTTCTGACGTTGCCCAGCTTTTGTGCCTGTCCGGTGCCGTCCACGAAATAGACCTGGTCGGTCTGCCGTTTCAGAGCGGCGGCAATCTCGTCCTGGGCGGGGTATTTTTCCTGTCCCAGGCTAACGGAAAGCGGCGGCTGTTCATACATATTGACGATGGCTATACCGCCGGGCCGGAGATAATGGCTCCAGCGGGCCGCTTCCAGCTTCTCAAAAGCGAGCAGCAGGTCTGCCTGGCCTTCTCTGATGAGCGGCGACCAGACTTTGGGCGCCATCCGCACGTGGCTGACAACGCTCCCGCCGCGCTGCGCCATGCCCAGCGTATCCGTCTTTTTTACATCGAAGCCGGCGGCTATGGCCGTTTCGCCGATGATATCGCTGGCCAGGACGACCCCTTGTCCCCCCACGCCGGTCACGAGCAAGTCCATCTTCTTCATTTAAGTTTCAACTGCCAAGTATCAAGTATCAAACCAGCCCCGCCCCTTATTATTAGTTAATCCTTTTGCACTTCCTTGCTACTTGTTACTTGCTCCTTGTTAATTCCCTTTCCCCGGGCCGGATATCGCTTTCTGCGGGCATAATTGTTCACAGATGGTACAGATATCCCCGGCGCAAAGCGTCGGGTCGATAGATACCACGCCATCTTTTGTCTGAATGGCCGCGCAACCGAGGCGCAGGCAGGTGCCGCATTGCGTACATTTCTCCGCATCTACAGCGCGGGGATTGGCCCTCTTCTTCACCTTGACGGCGCAGTTGCCGCGCACGATGATGACAGAGACCTCCGGCCTTTCCAGTGAATCCTTCACCCCAGCGCGTAACGCCTTGATGTCAAAAGCGTTGATGACCTTGACGTCCTTCACGCCGATGCCTTTTACCAGGCTCTCGATGTCTACAATTGCAGCCGGTTCACCCTGGGCGGAAAGACCTGTGCCGGGGTGCTCCTGATGGCCGGTCATGGCGGTTGTATGGTTATCTAAAATTAAAATAGTGATATGCCCGTCATTATATACAGCGTTAATCAGGCCGGTGATGCCGGAATGCATAAAAGTGGAATCGCCGATAACGGCTACTACTTTACTCTTGACCCCGGCCTTTTCCATACCCAGCGCCTGCCCGATGCCCGCGCCCATACAGGCGGTAGTATCGAGGACGTTGAGGGGCGGGTAAGCGCCCAGCGTGTAGCAGCCGATGTCTCCGGCGATAATCAGCTTCGGCTCCTGCGGCTCTTTAGATTCAAGCAGCTTGGAGCGCTGGCCGATGGTATTCAGGACGGAGTAGATGCCGGTATGCGGACAGCCCGGGCAGAGCAGGGGAGGACGCC
The DNA here is from genome assembly GCA_003141235.1 of Dehalococcoidia bacterium. Taxonomy (GTDB): domain Bacteria; phylum Chloroflexota; class Dehalococcoidia; order Dehalococcoidales; family RBG-16-60-22; genus Fen-1077. The sequence continues at coordinate 9,458 of PLLL01000120.1, read as the reverse complement.
GCGGCATACCGGAAGCCGGCGGTATGACTTTAACGGTCTCGGATTCAGGCAGTAGACCTGCTCCAACGCAGTTATCAGTGACGATGCGCGTATTAAGTTCTCCCACCAGCGGAATAAATTCTTTGCCTGTTACCTTGATGCCCATCGCCTGAATGTTTTCCTGTAAAAATGCGTCAAGCTCTTCAATAACAATGAGGCGTTTGACACCGTCGGCGAACTTTTTAATCAGTTTCTTCGGCAGCGGCCAGGTCATCCCCAGCTTTAAGAAAGACGCCTCTGGGAAGACCTCCCGCGCGTATTGATATGCAACACCGCTGGTCACAATGCCCAGGTCGCGCTTGCCCCAGGTGATTTGATTGAAGGGGAAGGTCTCGGAGAAATCGGCCAGTTTAAGCAGACGCTTCTCTACCAGGACATGGCGCGGCAGGGCGTTAACCGGCAGCATAACGTACTTTTGCACATTAAAATGGAAAGCTGGTTGCGCGTTTTTCACCGTGCGGCTGCGTTTCACATTTACGACCGACTTGGAATGCGCAATGCGCATGGTCGTGCGCACCAATACCGGTGTATCGAACTGCTCGCTCATATCGAAAGCTAGAGGAATGAGGTCGTAGATTTCCTGGCTGTCGCTGGGCTCCAGCATCGGCACCTTGGCCAGCCGGGCATAGTGCCGGTTGTCCTGCTCGTTCTGCGAGCTGTGTATCTGCGGGTCGTCCGCGGTGATTACCACCAGCCCCCCGATGATGCCAGTTATCGAGGCCGCCATAAATGGGTCGGCGGCTACGTTCAATCCCACATGTTTCATGGATACCATGGCGCGGGCGCCGGTATAAGCGGCACCTAAAGCTACCTCCATGGCCACTTTTTCATTCGTAGACCATTCGGCGTGGATATCCTTAAAGCGGGACAGGTTCTCCAGAATCTCGGTGGAAGGTGTGCCGGGATAAGCGGTCGCCACCTGCACGCCGGCATGGTACGCACTGAGCGCCAGGGCTTCATTTCCGGATAGCAATTGCAAAGTGTTTACTTTATTCATTAACGCAAACCAATAAAAATATTAAAATAATTATATCAAATGGAATAAGATGATGTCAATATGTTACGCATCTTAGTATAAAAACACATCCATATCTAAATTGTACCATATATTACATTGACTGCACAATTATTTGCAGATAAAACAAGATAAAATACTGACAATCCGGTTGACATTATTGAGAAAAAGCCTGGAACCTCTTATACTCATATCAAGAATGATGAGTAATATTACAGCAATAACAGAGCTCCGGATATACCGGGCTAACGCGTTCGTAGCCCCGCCCCACCGGGGCAATCCGGCCGGTGTATGCCTGCTGCCGGAAGCGAGAGATGTAGATTTTTACCGGAAAGTCGCTATTAAAATGGACATGCCGGAAACGGCTTTCATCGTTAGAGATAATGATATTTTTAACCTGCGGTGGTTTACCCGCGGCGGCCACGAGGTGGACTTATGCGGCCATGCCACGCTGGCTACAGCATTCATTTTAAGCAAAAAAGAGTATGTAAACGCGGGAGAAACGATACGTTTTCAAACCCAAAGCGGTATCTTATCGGCGAAAGCGGACGGGGAGAACATCACGCTCGGGTTTCCTTTAGAAAAAATCACCGAGGTTAAGGACAGCGAATACGACTTTAAAAAACTTATGGGTCTGACCCCGCTTTATACCGGCCGGACGAGGTTTGATTATTTTCTGGTCGTAGACTCTGAACAAGCGGTAAAAAATCTTGCCCCCGATTTTAAGAAGCTTCAACAAATTAAAACACGAGGCATCATCGTAACGGCGAAATCTGAGAGCAAGGAATACGATTTTATTTCCCGTTTCTTTGCTCCTGCTATAGGTATCGATGAAGACCCTGTGACCGGCTCAGCCCACTGCGCCCTGGGGCCTTACTGGGGTGGGGTTCTTAAAAAGAACAAACTTGTTGGCTATCAGGCTTCTAAAGAAGGCGGTATCGTTAAGGTCGAGGTGCTCAAAGACAGCGTGTTATTAAGCGGTAAAGCGCAGGAAATACCGCTTTCAGATGAAATAAAGAAAACAATTCAATCTTTTTAAGGGGTAGCGATTATTTACCTATGAACGAGCAATGGTATAATATCAGCCCTGAAGAGACTTTACAAAAACTCGAATCGAAGCAGCACGGCTTAACGGCGGCGGAAACCGATTCGCGGCTGCTCAGCTTTGGCCCCAATTTGCTGAAACGCCGGAAAAAGACCTCGCCCGTGATGGTTTTCCTCCAGCAGTTCATGAGTCCCCTCATTTATGTGCTGCTTGTCGCTGTAGCAATATCGCTGGCGGTAGGTCACTATACCGATGCATATGTAATCTTGGGTGTCCTCCTGCTTAACGCCGTCATAGGGTTTGTCCAGGAGACCAATGCGGAAAAGGCCATGGAAGCGCTGATGAAAATGGCGGCGCCCCAGGCGAGGGTACGCCGTGAAGGTGTTCTCAAAATGGTGCCGTCCCGTGAAATCGTCCCCGGGGATATCCTGCTTTTAGAGACAGGGGATAAGATACCGGCTGATGCCAGGCTGCTGGAAGTTATCAACCTTAAAGTAAACGAGTCCACCCTTACCGGTGAATCGGAGGCGGTTGATAAAATAACGAGGGCGCTCCCGCATGAACTGACTGTCGCCGAGCGTAAGAATATGGTGTTCATGGGTACCATCGTCACCTTTGGCCGGGCCACGGCGGTAGCCGTGAATACCGGCATGACTACCGAGATGGGGAAGATAGCCGATGAGCTTCAAGATGTCAAGCCGGAAAAAACACCCTTACAGGAAAGCATCGCCAAACTGAGCCGCTATCTTATCATCCTGTTTCTCGGTGTTTGCGCCGTGCTGGTAGGCGTTGGCCTGTTAAAGGGCATGGCGTGGCTGGATGTATTTCTGCTGGCGGTGGCTGCTGCTGTCTCGGCGATACCGGAAGGCCTCCCTGCGGTTGTTACCGTGGTTCTGGCGATAGGCATGAGGAGCATGGCACACCGCCACGCTATCATGCGTAAGCTCGTCGCGGTTGAGACGCTGGGGTCGGCCACGGTCATCTGCTCTGATAAGACTGGGACGCTCACCATGAACCAGATGACGGTCAGGCGTATTTACCTGGATGGACGGTGGATTGAAGTCACCGGAGAAGGCTATGCTCCTAAAGGGGAGTTTAATAGCGATGGACATAAGCTCGACACGGCGACTGAGTCAGCGCTTGACCTGCATCTCAAGATAGGCGCCCTCTGCAACGATGCCTCTTTGACCCTGGAAGACGCCCAGCAATACAGTATTTTCGGCGACCCCACCGAAGGCGCACTGGTGGTGGTTGCTGCCAAGGCCGGTATGGAACGGGAAAAGCTGAACAAGGATTTTCCCCGCCTTGATGAAATACCTTTCCAGAGTGAAAAGATGTATATGGCCACCCTTCATCACCGGGATGGTGGCCGCCGGGCTTACGTGAAAGGGGCCGCGGAAAAAATCCTGTCCTTGAGCCGACACCGGTATCAGGGAGGTAAAATTGTCCCCCTGGATGATGCCGGCACTCAGGCTATTTTAAAGGCAAACAACGCTATGGCCGAGGAAGCGATGCGGGTTATAGCCACGGCTTACGTTGACCTGCCCGCAGAACTTGAAGATTTAGAAGAAGATCATATCCGCGGCAATCTGGTGCTGGTGGGTCTATCCGGCATGGCCGACCCGCCCCGCGAGGAAGCGCGCCAGGCTATTAAACTATGCCGTGAGGCAGGTATTAAGGTTATCATGATTACCGGCGATAACAAGGTGACGGCGGAGTCCATCGCCCGTCAGTTGGAGCTGCCGCCGGGTAAAGCGGTGACGGGGGGCGAACTCAATAAAATGAGCGATGAGGAGCTTTCGGGGCAGGTGGAAAATGTATCNNCCCGTATCGAACCCATACAAAAGCTGAGAATAGTTAAAGCCCTGAGGAGCCGCGGGCATGTCGTGGCTATGACTGGCGACGGCGTTAACGATGCCCCGGCCCTGAAGGCGGCTAATATCGGTATATCGATGGGTATTTCCGGCACGGACGTTGCTAAAGAAGCCAGCGATATGACACTGGCCGATGACAACTTCGCCTCGGTGGTAGCGGCAGTGGAGGAGGGGAGGATAATCTTCAACCGGCTGAGAAATGTCATCTTCATGCTCCTCAGTACCAACATCGGTGAGCTGCTGGCGCTTACCCTGGCTATTTTAATATCCGGCAAAGCGCCGCTGCTGGCAGTGCAGATTCTCTGGAACAACCTGGCGACGGATACCGCGGTGGCTATCCCGCTGGGGCTGGAACCCAGGTCCGGCGATGAGCTCAAACAGCCGCCCCGCGACCCTGCCGTCGGCATAATATACCCCGGATTTATCCTCCGCGTTATTACGATGGCGGTAATCATGGGCGCAGGTATTACCCTGATTTTTAACTGGGCGCAGGCCCGGATGAGCCTCGCAGAAGCGCAAACCATCGCCTTCTGTACCATGGTTGTCTACCAGTGGTTCCTCGCTTTCAATGCGCGCTCGGATGAGCGTACCGTTTTCAAACTTGGTTTCTTTCGCAACCGCTGGCTGGTAGGGGCTGTCTTGTTGGCATTTATATTACAGCTGGCCGTTGTATACGTACCGGTATTACAGGTAGCTTTCCATACCGTACCATTGAGCATCGACCGGTGGATTATCGTCATTCTGGCCGGCGGCAGCCTCTTTATCATCGAAGAGGCCCGTAAAGCGCTGTTCCCGAAGCTTTTCAGCCTGGGCAAGTGGCGGCCGGTAAAAGAGAAACCAAGGCAGGTGACATAATATGAGTGAAAAACGGTGGGACAAACACAGTCTTTTCGAGCTGGTACGGTCAAAGCTCGGCGACCGCCTGTTCATCGTCGTTTCCAACCGTGAGCCGTACGTCCATACACTATCAGCCAACCGGATAGAGTGGCACCGGCCCGTCAGCGGACTTACCGAGGCGCTCGACCCCGTTATGCGGGCTTCCGGGGGCACCTGGATAGCGCAGGGCGCCGGAAAAGCCGACCGGCGGGCCGTTGATAATCATGATCGGGTAGCGGTGCCCCCGGACAATCCTGAGTACACACTGCGCCGGGTCTGGCTTACGGACGAGGAAATAGCCGGTTTCTATCTGGGCTTCGCCAATAGCGCGCTCTGGCCGCTGTGCCATATTACTTTCACGCCGCCGGTATTCAGCGATGACAACTGGAAGACTTATCAAAAGGTCAATGCTATCTTTGCCGATGCCATTGTTCAGGAAATAGGCGACCGGAGGGCGGTAGTGCTGGTGCAGGACTATCATTTTGCTTTACTGCCCCGTTATCTAAAGGAAAAGAAACCTGATCTCACCGTCGGCCAGTTCTGGCACATCCCCTGGCNNCCTTACGAGGTCTTCCGCACTTGCCCGTGGCATAAAGAAATCCTCGAAGGCATGCTGGGCAACGACCTGCTGGGTTTCCATACCCGCTCTTTCTGCCGTAACTTTATAGAAACGAGCGAACGCAGTCTGGGGGCCAGAGCCAACCGCAAGAAGCCGGCGGTAGAGCATAAGAGTAAAACCACCTGTGTCGAACCTTTTCCCATCAGTGTGGATTTTGATGCCATCAGCGAGCAGGCCGGGACGGAAGCCGTAGCGAAAGAAATGGCCAGCCTGCGCCGCGAGTATCATCTCGATGGTAGAATTATCGGCATCGGCATGGATCGCCTGGACTATACCAAGGGCATTCCGGAGAAGCTCCTGGCGCTGGAAAGATTACTTCAAGATTATCCTGAATACCGGGGCAGGGTTGTCTTTATTGAGGCAGGTATGCCCAGCCGTACCGAGATTGAAGCATATAAAGATATCGCGCGGAAGATTGACGACCTTACGGAAAGCATCAACGCTAAATACAGTAATGGCTCGTACCGGCCAGTGGTATCGCTGAACCGGCAGCTGACGCCGGTAACGCTGGATGCCCTGCGCCGACTGGCCCATTTTTGTGTGGTCAGCTCGCTGCATGACGGCATGAACCTCGTAGCCAAGGAATATGTCTCGGCCAGGAGCGATGGCGACGGCGTCCTTATCCTGAGCCGTTTCACCGGCGCCGCCGAGGAATTAAATGATGCTCTACTAATAAACCCCTATAATATTAACGATTTTGCCCGTATCATTAAAGAGGCCATTGAAATGCCGGAGAAAGAAAGACGGCGGCGTATGAAAAATATGCGTAAAATCGTCGCTGAAAACAATATTTATTGCTGGGGGGCTGCTATGGTTTCCAGGCTGATGGAGATTGCGGAGGGGTGATGGAGCATCTGTTTAAAGCGTGGCCGGGTTTTATTAAATCTGTAAAAGCGGCTTCTCATGTCCTGATTCTCGCGGATTATGATGGCACTTTAACCCAAATTGTCGGGCGGCCTGAGGATGCGGTGCTCTCCGCCGGCGTCAGGCAGAAGTTACAGGCGCTGGCCGGGAAATCGGGCATCAGCGCGGGTGTCATCAGCGGACGCAGCCTTAAAGAACTGAAATCATTGGTGGCCATCGAGGGTATCTATTACTCCGGCAATCACGGAATGGAAATAGAAGGCCCCGGCCTGAAGTACGTCAACTCGCAGGCCGAGGCGGCCCGTATTACGATGCAGGAGATGGCGGCGCAACTGGCCGAGGCGCTGGAAAATATCGACGGCGTTATCATCCAGGAGAAGGGCTTGAGCGTAAGCGTGCATTATCGGCTGGTAAAACCGGAGAAGGAAGATGATGTGACCGGTGCCGTAAAGCGGATTACCGCGCCGCACGTCGACAAGGGCGAAATCAGTGTCTATCCCATGAAAAAGGTCTGGGAGATAAGGCCTCAGGTAGATTGGAACAAGGGTAAGGCCGTAGAATTTATCGGCCGTGAAATCAAGGCTAAACTCAAAGCTTCTCGTTTATTGACCATCTATTTGGGGGACGATACCACCGATGAAGATGCCTTTAAGGTACTGCACCGTCCTGACGGCTGGAGTATCTTTGTCGGTAGTGAAAAAGCATCATCGTCGGCAGCCTATTATCTGAACTCGGTGGTGGAAGTCGAGGAGTTCCTGGACAGGCTGATTAAACTGAAGTAATATTAATCAACAACGGACTAAAAATATGAACTATTTCGCCTATGCCTCGAACCTGAGCAAAAAGCAGATGCAGGCGCGCTGCCCGGACAGCAAGCCGATGTTCAGCGCGGTATTGCCAAACTACAGGCTGATGTTTACCGGCTGGTCCCGGGAGTGGCATGGCGGTAAAGCCACCATTCAGTCGCTCCGGGGGGCAAAAGTGCGGGGCGCTATCTATGAAGTGACTGATGCCTGTATGCGGCAGCTGGACAAGTTTGAATCCGGCTATACCAGGTTGAATGTTACTGTCTTCGACGAGGACAATCAGGCAGTCCATGCTGTTACCTATGTAAAATCGGGTCAACTGGAAGAGACGATGCCTTCGAAAGAATACGGGGAAATTATGCACCAGGGTTACCGCGACTGGCGAATTATCTAGCCGGATGTTCGCAGCCGTAGGCCGCAATGGTTTTACGTTTTCTCAGCGGGCGCTTACCAGATAGCCTTTACTTTAATTTGAGTGATTTTACTATTGTGATATTGATTACGAATACTTATGATATCAATGGAACATCTCAATATGTGCGTTAGCACCCATCCACAATTGTGCATTGAATGGCGAACTTGATATAATATTATATTGATTGATGATAAATCTGATCGAAGGAGTTTTTGATGGCTTCACGCAACGATAATATTAAGGACATTTCTCTCGCTGAAAGCGGCAGACAGCGCATCGAGTGGGCTTACCGGGAAATGCCTGTCCTCCACCTTATCAGGGAGAGGTTCGCGGCGGAAAAGCCTTTAAAGGGTATTCGCATCGCCGGGTGTCTGCATATTACCACAGAGACGGCAAATCTGGGGATAACGCTTAAGGAAGGTGGGGCAGATGTCGTCCTTTGCGCATCTAATCCGCTGAGCACTCAGGATGATGTCGCCGCGGCGCTCGTGGACTACGGCATACCCACTGGCGCTATCAAGGGCGAAGATGAGACTACATACTATAAACATATCAACATGGCACTGGACAGCAAACNNGAATATTACTTGCGACGACGGCGCTGACCTCGTTACAACAATGCATACCAAACGGAGCGACCTGATTAAAAATATCATCGGCGGCAGCGAGGAAACCACCACCGGCGTTATCCGCCTGCGCAGTATGGCCAAAGCCGGAAAGCTAAAATATCCTGTCATCGCTGTCAACGATGCCGATACCAAGCACCTCTTTGATAACCGCTACGGCACCGGGCAGAGCACCGTCGATGGAATAACCCGCGCCACCAATATCCTCTGGGCAGGCAAGAATGTGGTGGTCTGCGGCTACGGCTGGTGTGGCCACGGCCTTGCCATGAGGGCTAAAGGCCTCGGGTCGCAGGTTATCGTCACCGAGGTGAATCCCACCCGTGCCCTGGAGGCGGTGATGGACGGCTTCCGGGTTATGCCCATCGCCGAAGCCGCTAAGGTGGGTGATATCTTTATTACCGTTACCGGTGACAAGAATGTCATCGATAAAGCGCATTTCCAGGTTATGAAAGACGGCGCTATCCTGGCCAACAGCGGCCATTTCAATGCGGAAATCAATATCCCGGCGCTGGAAGGCCTGTCGAAGAAGAAACGTACCATTCGAACATTCGTCGAAGAATATACGATGAAGGATGGGCGCTGCCTGTTCCTGCTGGGAGAAGGCCGGTTGATAAACCTGGCGGCGGCGGAAGGCCACCCGGCCAGTGTCATGGATATGAGCTTTGCCGACCAGGCGCTGTGCATAGAGTACCTGGTAAAGAATAAAGGCAAACTGGAAATTAAAGTACACACCGTGCCTGAGGAAATCGATAAAGAGGTGGCCAGACTCAAGCTAAAGGCGATGGGTGTGGTTATCGATACCCTGACCGCCGAGCAGAAGAA
>PLLL01000120.1:0-452 GCA_003141235.1 Dehalococcoidia bacterium | reverse complement strand
TCAAAGGTAAAAAATGAGTTCAGGGAGCGGTGTTATAATTACTCGATTACCGTCATCGAGCTAATCAAGGACTTACCGGAAAAACGAGTCTATTGGACTTTATCTGACCAACTGCTACGTTCCGCAACGAGCATCGGAGCAAACATTGTTGAAGCTAAATCCGCCAGTTNNATTTTTGAGTTTTGAATTTTATTTGGGAAATAGTTAATCTTTACATAGCCGAGAGGCTTGTGAAATAGAAGATTTTTCGGAGGGAAAGAAAATGCCTAACAGTTTTTTGAGTTCACCTAGCTACCTGTTCACTTCGGAGTCCGTTACCGAAGGGCACCCGGATAAAATCTGCGACCAGGTGGCGGACGCTATCCTGGACGCGATTATGGAAAAAGACCCGTTCGGACGGGTAGCCTGCGAGGTCGCGACTACCACCGGGCTCGTTATCGTCCTGGGTGAGG
>PLLL01000097.1 GCA_003141235.1 Dehalococcoidia bacterium | reverse complement strand
CCGCACAAGATACAGGGTATCGGCGCCGGTTTTATCCCCGATATATTTAGAAAAGACCTTATCGATGAGATTGTGACCGTCGGCAACGAAGACGCCGGTATTATAGCGCGGCGACTGGCCAAAGAGGAAGGGATACTGGCGGGCATATCCTCGGGCGCCGCCGTTAGCGCAGCTTTAAAAGTGGCCCGGCGGCCGGAGAACAAAGGNNCGGATACCGGCGAACGCTACCTGTCGACCTGGCTTTTTCAGGAGCAGACGGCCAAGCCTTAATACCTGAAATTTGTATAATACGCTATAATAAGAAAACGTCCTGTTATTTAGTACCGTGGGACGGGGAAGAAAAATGAACGAATACAACTTACAACCGGATATTTCAATAAGGGTCGGTGACGCTTTCTGGAAATCGTCCTTCAGAGCGGGGGTTGCGGCGGCGTGGGGGGTGATGAACGCGTTATGTATCATGCGCCGCCCGCAAGGGCTTTGAGGACGGAACAAAATAAACCAGAAAGGAAGAAATATATAGAATATGAAAACAATCGCTGAAATCAACGAACGTATCAAAAAAGGCCAGGCGGTGGTCTTCACCGCTGAAGAAATAATCGATATTGTGAAAGAAAAGGGACTCGCCAAAGCGGCCCGGGAAGTCGACGTGGTCACTACCGGCACTTTCGGCCCGATGTGTTCCTCTGCTGCTTATTTCAATATCGGGCACACGAAGCCGCGCATCAAGCTCGGTGGCGGCAGAGTTTATCTCAACGATGTACCGGCTTATACCGGTCTGGCCGCTGTAGATATACTCTTGGGATGCACGGCGCTCCCGGACGACGACCCGAGGAACCGGGTCCACCCCGGTGAATTCCACTACGGCGGGGGCCACGTTATCGAAGAGCTTGTTGCCGGCAAGGATGTCAGGCTGGTAGCTACCGCCTATGGCACGGACTGCTATCCGCGAAAGAAACTGGAGACACTCATAAGTCTCAAGGATATAAACGAGGCCGTCCTTTTCGATCCGCGGAACAGCTACCAGAACTACAACGTGGCAATAAACTGTTCCTCCAAGACGATTTATACTTACATGGGCGCTTTGAAGCCCAACATGGGCAATGCCAACTACTCCAGCGCCGGGCAGCTTTCGCCGCTGTTTAACGACCCGTTCTATAAGACTATCGGCATCGGGACAAGGATATTTTTGGGCGGAGGTGTGGGTTACGTTGCCTGGCAGGGCACCCAGCATAACCCGAATGCCCTGCGCGGTGAAAACGGTGTGCCGAAACGGGGCGCCGGTACCCTGGCAGTTATCGGCGACCTGAAGCAGATGAAGCCCGAGTGGCTCCGCGGCTTGAGCATGCAGGGCTACGGCGCGACTATGGCGGTAGGCATCGGCGTGCCGATACCGATACTCTCCGAGGAAATCCTGAAATATACGACAGTCACAGACGCTGAAATCTTTGCCGCTGTCGTGGACTACTCCGACGCCTATCCCCAGCGCAAGCCGGACATCCTGGCCGAAGTCAGCTATGCCCAGCTGAAATCCGGTAAGATAGAAATCAAAGGCAAACAGGTGCCTACTTCATCGCTCTCCAGCTACCCTAAAGCGGTTGAAATCGCCCGGACGCTGAAAGACTGGATTCAGAAGGGCGAATTTACCCTGACGGAACCATCGATACCGCTGCCCGGGGTTGATGCGGGTATCGTCCTTAAGAGCCTGGAAGAACGTAAAATCGAAGAAGTTCAAGACTAGTTAGAAATAAAGTCTGGGGCAGGGTAGCGCGATACTACCCTGTCCCGGATTGCTAAAAAGATAATAAAGGGTCAACTGATGAAAAGAATCTACCTCGACTATGCTGCCACAACGCCGGTACATCCGGATGTTCTAAAGGCGATGTTGCCGTACTTTACGGAAAGCTTCGGCAATCCCTCTACCCTCTATACCTATGGCCAGGACGCTAAAGCGGCTATCGAAGAGGCCAGGGCCGGTGTGGCCGGCCTTATCGGCGGTAAACCTGAAGAGATAGTCTTCACCAGCGGCGGGACGGAGTCAGACAATTACGCTCTCGAGGGCGCGGCCTACGCTAACGAAAAACGGGGCAATCACATTATCACCAGCGCTATCGAGCACCACGCCGTGCTAGAAACCTGCAAGTTCCTCGAAAAGAGAGGCTTCAGCGTGACGTATATTCCGGTGGATGGGAACGGCCTGGTCGACCCTGACGCTGTGAAAAAGGCCATTACCTCGAAGACTATTCTCGTTTCGGTGATGCACGCCAATAATGAAGTCGGCACTATAGAGCCTATAGCCGAAATCGGCAAGGTTACCCGTGAAGCCGGAATATTGTTCCATACCGATGCCGTGCAAACATTAGGGCATATCCCCATCGATGTGAACGCGCTTGGGGTGGATTTTCTCTCCATGTCGGCTCATAAGCTTTATGGCCCCAAGGGGGTCGGCGCGCTGTATATCCGCAAGGGCAGGGGACTGGTTCCCTTCATGCACGGCGGCGAGCAGGAGAAAAGACGGCGGGCCGGCACTGAGAATGTCCCCGGCAT
>PLLL01000086.1 GCA_003141235.1 Dehalococcoidia bacterium | reverse complement strand
CTGGAGACGCTTTACGCCGCCTACCTGGAAAATGACGCTTCAAAATTCCCCGTTTCTAAAGATTATGCGGCGGGACTGTACGCTTTCCTCGAACAGCCCGGTATGGCGCCGCGGGCGGTAAAGGGGCATGTCACCGGGCCGCTTTCCTGGGGTTTGACCGTCGCCGATGAAAATAAAAAGGCCATCCTCTATCACGAAGTCCTCGGCGATGCCGTCCCCAAGCTGCTAAAGCTCAAGGCGGCCTGGCAGGAAAATCAGATTAAGAAAATCTCCAAAAACACCATCACCTTCGTTGACGAGCCGATTATGGCCTCGTACGGGTCAGTCGTGGCTTCGGGCGCTTTCTCCAAGCCGGAAAAAATAGTCGAAATGCTGAACGAGGTCTTCGACGGCATCAGCGGCCTGAAAGGCATCCACTGCTGCGGCAATACCGACTGGCCGGTGCTTTTAAAAACGAAGCTCGATATTCTCAACTTCGACGCCTATAACTACGCGCAGTCGCTCGCGCTCTACCCGGAGGAAATCAAGAAATTCCTGGGGCGGGGCGGCTGTATAGCGTGGGGCATCGTCCCCAATAACGCGGAGCCGCTGCAAAAAGAGTCAGTTGCCAGTCTGAAAGACCGATTAGAAGAGGCGATGGCGCCCTTTACGCGGAACGGTATCCCGTTTAAAGAAATCATCAAGCACAGCCTGCTTACGCCGAGCTGTTCGCTGACCTCTCTTACCGAGGACGGCGCCGAACAGGCGCTAAAGTTGCTCACCGATTTATCTGCGGAGATGCGGAGAAAATACAAATGAGAAAATACAAAGGTTTCCGTTCGGTTACAGCCATAGTCATTATCATAATATTAATGACTACGTTGCTCTCCATTAGTTGTGGCAGTATTGATAATGGTTATAAAAAAATTATAACAACTAAAGTAGGAATTAGATTCTCTTTTGAATGTCCTTCATCGTACCAAGATAAAAATGACACATTAAGACTTAACGGTAGTTTTCTGCTAAACCGCGTATCTGATAACTCCACTTGGGATAATCCTGATACAACATTATATTTTTTCATTTATAATCCTGAAACATATTTTCCCGATGCAAAATCTAAGATAGATGAATTGTTAAAAACTGAGGAAATTTCTTACCCAAGCGCCAATTTTAAATTGCTAGAACGGTCTAATATAAATGTTGCAGGTATTAAGGGTGAATCACTTTCTTATTCCGTTGTATATCGAGTTGGAGTTCCTCGTTATTTTTCTTATGTATATTTTGACTATAAATGGCTGATATGGGCATTTGAAATTGAAGCTCTTGACCCTGTATCTGTCCAAGCTAAAACTGAGTTCGATCACATAATTAAAAGCTTTAAATTTTTAGATTAACATATTCAAGGATAATTATGGAATGTAACCTTAAAGCCAACAAATCGCACTGCAACTGCACCTACGAGCCGTGCCCGCGGAAGGGCAAGTGCTGTGAGTGCATCGCCTACCACCTGGAGATGGATGAGCTGCCCGCCTGCGCTTTCCCGAAGGAAATAGAGCGCACCTACGACCGCTCGTTTAATCGTTTTGCGGAGGTGGTAAAGGCCCGGGGTGGTAAAAAAGCCTGATTTGCGCTATAGTATTACATATGAACAAAACGAAGAATAACGCTTGGCACAAGCATCTGAAAACCGGCAAGAAGCTCAAGGAACAGCGAAAAGTCCTGGCCAAGACGGTAAAAAAATAAATTCTAAATACTAATATCTAAACACTAAACACCCTCCCCCCGGTGTGTAGAATTTAGAGTTTGGTGCTTTTTATTTTATGTCTGAGCTACCATCGCTAATCAAAGCGCTGCTCGACCCTAAAGCCTACCCCGAACCCCCATCACGGGTGGAACTGGTGCAGACCCAAATTTCTTATGTCTTCCTCGCGGATGACTTTGTCTACAAAATCAAGAAGCCGGTAGACATGGGCTTCCTGGACTATTCCACGCTGGAAAAGCGCCTCATTCTCTGCCGGAAAGAAGTCGAACTTAACCGCCGGCTCTGCCCGGACGCTTACCTGGGCGTGGTGCCCATAGCCAACGATAACGGGCGATTTCTCGTCGATGGCAAGGGCAAGATAGAAGAGTACGCCGTCAAGATGCGCCGCCTGCCGCAGGACGCTATGATGGACGTCTTGCTCAAGAAAAATAAAGTCACCCGTAAAATGGTCACTGATGTGGCGGCGCTCGTGGCTGATTTCCACAGTAAAGCCGCGACGGGCGAAGAAATTAATAAACTTGGCGGCGTCGAGGCCGTTATCCAGAATACCTCGGAGAACTTCGCGCAGACGGGAAAATACTTCGGAATTATTCTCCTGCCGGAGACCTACCAGCGCATTAAGGACTACACGGAAGAATTTATCAAGACGAATACCGCCCTATTCCGTAAGCGCGCCGCCGCAGGACGCATACGGGACTGCCACGGCGACCTCCACTCTAACCACATCTGCTTTTATAAAGGCATCTGCATTTATGACTGCATTGAGTTCATCGACCGTTTAAGGTATACCGATGTGGCCGCAGAGGTGGCCTTCCTGGCGATGGATTTGGACCATTACCGCCGCGCCGACCTTTCAAAAATATTTGTTGACGCTTACGTTAAAGCCAGCGGCGATAAAGAGCTTTTAAAGCTCCTCAACTTTTACAAGTGCTACCGCGCTTACGTGCGGGGCAAGGTGAACTGCTTCCAGTACGACGACCCTCATATCCCCGATAAAGAAAAAGACAAGATTATCGCCACCGCCGCGAGCTATTTCCGGCTGGCAGAGTCATATATCGAGGATTGACCGGAGGAACATATGAGAGAACCTTTCGCGAAATATGTTAAAGCTAAACTCAAGACGCCTTTTCTGCTCATCGCCTGCGGACTGCCCGGCACCTGGAAAACGGAAACCACCGAGGAAGTCCATAAAATCAAGGGCGGGAAGCTACTGCGCACCGACCTCATCCGGCTGGAAGTGCTGAAAAACCAGGACGTTTTCGACTCTAAAGTGGCGGGCGACATGAAGAAGCGGACGCAGGTCTACGATGTCATGTTCGAGATGGCGGACCAGGCCTTTAAAGATAACAAGTGCCTCGTCCTCGATGCCACTTTCGTTACGCAGGCGCTGCGGCGGCAGGCGGCGGAAATCGCCGCAAAACACAAGACGTCCTTCGTTATCCTCCAGACCGATTGCCCGCAGGAAGTCTCCATCAAGCGCATCCTGGCGCGCGATAAAGATAATTATGTCTCCAACGCCCTTACTGAAGAGGCCTATCTTAATAACAAGAAGAAGTTCGAAGCCGTCGACCTGGGAAATTTAAAAAAATTGTATCCCAAGCTCGATGTCATCCACCTGGTCGTCGATACCTCTAAAGACGCGCCGGAGGACTGGTATATTACCGGCGAGGTGAAAAGGTAAAACCTGAAATCGTCATTGCGAGGAGTCCCGATAATATCGGGACGACGTGGCAATCCCTATCATCATTCAAGTTGATCATTGAGATTGCCGCGTCCCGATTACGTCGGGACTCGCAATGACAGGCCATGAATATGAAAATAGATTTACATATCCACACTTCCACCGGCTCGGACGGCGCGCTATCTCTGGAAGAGGTATTTAAAGAAGCCGCCCGCCGTAAAATCGATTTCATTTCCATCACCGACCATGACGCTATCGCCCACCAGGGACAGGCGGTAAAACTGGCTAAAGCGCACAGCATCAGGTATATCACCGGCGTCGAGCTTAATGTGACCTTGCCGTATCAGGGCAAGTCCTTATCTCTCGATTTTCTGGGCTACGGCTACGACTCAAAAAATAGCGCATTACGAGAAAAACTACAGCTTATCCGGGCGCACCGGGAAAAGCGGGCGCGCCAGATTGTGGCTAACCTCAATACCGAGTTCACCAGGGAAGGCCGGTCGCTTTTCACTGACGAAGACCTGCGTAAGATGCAGGAAGGCGTTGACGGCATCCTGAGCCTGCCCCATATCGCCGATTACCTCATTAAAAAGAGCGTCGTCGGCACCCGGCAGGAGGCTTTCGATAAATATCTCGTTAAGTGCGATGTCCCCAAGTATCCCCTGCCTTTGGAAGAAGCCTCCAGTCTTATACACGGCGCGGGCGGTAAGATTGCGCTCGCCCACCCTAACGACCCGAACGGCACCTCGCTGGTCAGCGTCACGAAAGATTTAGACGGGCAGACAAAGATTATTCAAGAGCAGATGCTGGGCTTAATCGACGGCGTAGAGTGCTGGCACTCCCGCGCTGACAAGGCTACCACAAAGCGCTACATCGAGTTTTGCCGCCGTTACCAACTCCTCATGACCGGCGGGAGCGACTGCCATCAAAAGCCGATTTTAATGGGCACGGTGGAGGTGGCGGAAATGGTGGCGGGACAATTTTAGTCCCTTAAATATTCTCCCGCTGATAGATGCCTTTATAGCCTTCCGTCTCCCCGGTTAATTCAAAGAAGACAAGCTGCGCGACGCGGGCGTTCTTCTGCACGCGAAAGCCAAGCGGATTATGGACAATCAATAAAGACTGGGAGCGTCCCTCATAGCCGGCGTCCCAGACCGCCGTCCCGACGTTCACCCCACAGCGCAGCAGGCTGGAGCGCGGTCTGCCTAAAGCCATCAGGTTCTTCGGCAGGTGGACGATTTCGTTATAGGTAATCATGTAGCTGCCGGGGGCGAGTTCAATGCTTTCCGCGCTATCGAACGCCAGCGGTGCGAGTTCGGAAAGAACTCTCCGGCTATTGGTCACCGCTATTTTCCCTGCTGTTTGTAACTCCGCAACATCTCGCAGGGTGAGGTCAAAGCCGTTGGTCTGCACCTGCTCATCCAGGTTGATATACCCCTCGATAAGCGGCGGGGTTTTTTTTATTAAGCGCCTGATATCACGCGCGGCCAGTACGGACATATTACACCTTCTTCCGTCATATAATATCAGTTCTTGTATCCGGCTCACAAGAATATTACTATTATTGAACCTATCCCCCTTACCCCCTTCCCTCTGTCATTCCGTACTTGATACGGAATCCAGGGGATGCGAAGGGAATGGATTCCAGCCTGCGCTGGAATGACAAAAATTGAATATCCTTTCTTTACATACAAAGCAACTTTATTTACAATATAGGTTGGAATCAGCATCAAGGAGCGCCTGCTATGATTAAAGCCGTCTTTTTCGACCTCTATTTCACGCTGGTCGGCTACGAGCCGTCGCAGGAAGAGATTGAGTCCGGGTTACTGCATAACTTCGGCATTCCAGTCAGCGCGGAGGCCCTGCGCCGGCCTCTGGCCGCGGCCAATGAATCCATCTTCCAGGCGATGATAAAACGCCCCATGAACCAGCGCTCCAAAGAAGAGATGATGGCTTTATACGCGCAGTTCCACCGCGACATACTCCGGGAGGCGGGGCTGAAAGCCGGTGAAAACGTCATCATGGGGCTGCTGAGCGGGATGCTGCAGGCTAAAATGAAGCTGGTGCTTTTTAATGACGTCCTGCCCACCCTGGACGACCTCAAAGGCCGGGGGCTGACGCTGGGACTAATTTCCAACATCGAACGCAATATGACCGGAGCGCTCGATGAACTGGGACTATCGCCGAGGCTCGATGTGGTGGTTACCTCGCAGGATGCGGGCGCCAACAAGCCGCAGCCGGAAATATTCCGGTTCGCCCTGCAAAAGGCCGGGGTTAAGCCTGCAGAAGCGATATATATCGGCGACCAGTACCAGGTTGACGTCGTCGGCGCCAGGGGCGCGGGCATGAAAGCCATCCTGCTTGACCGCGCCGGAAACCATGAAAATATCACCGATTGCCCCCGGATACAGAGCCTTACCGAAGTGACAAAATACCTCTAAACTGCTAGATATAAAGGGCAGTCAGAACACATGCCCAGCGAGCAAAACGTCTTAAAAAGGTGGAGCAGCCCCTGCTGCCGCCGCGCCGTATTGACCAATTTCTTATCTATACATAGCTGGCGGCACATATGCCTTTCAATGGTATTCGTGGCCAGCCGCGGGTACTGACGATACATAGTCACCGCTTTTTCCGCCAGTCCCGGGCGGGAAGTCACCCGGCCCCAGGCAACCGTAAAAGGCAGCAGGACGTTAATGATGATATCAGCCGCCCGGCTTATCCCCAATAGAGCAGACTCTCCACCAACGATACTGCAGTCGTCCCCTGCCTCTATTATCAATGCGTTTTGAAGTTCGCGGTGGCTCCCGTCAATCGCTGTTTCTTCGAGCTTTCTGATTAACCCTGCAAGTAATCCTTCCGCCCTATAGCGAAGCAGCAGCCGGCTCATGGCGGCGATGCGGCGGGTGGGGAAGTTGCCCGGCCTGACCCGGAAAAACTGCCAGTCCGTTTCAGACATCGTTATCGCCTCACCATTGGCCGCCCATAGTCTTTCCAACCCATCAACCCAACTGTCGTTTTTTGCTTTCACCGGCTGCTGGGCACGCTGCGATGGCAGCAGCCCCGCCACGCCCAGCAGCATTGCCTGAAAACGCACCATGCACTCCATATCCGGCATTTCCGCCGTCACCATCGACTCCAATTTCCGCAAGGGCAACCGGCAGGCCAGTTCTGTCATCGGGTGCTTGTTTTGCGCGTAGCCGAGGGCCGCCATTATCCCCCGATAAAGAGCCTGCCCAGCCTCATCCGGCGATGATACTGCCTGATAGCCCGCCGCCCTGGCTTGAAACCGCTGTTCTCCGGCCATATCCAAAATGTGTCCAATTAATTCGACATCCCGCTTTTTACGCGTACCTTGACATGGTATCAATGAGGCTGTAAAAGGGGAATGCTCATCTGGAATCGCCAACAGTTTTTGGAGCGTTAAAGTCGGCACGTTTTGCCCATTCTGCAGTATGACGGATTGCTTAATATCATGCCGTAATACCACGTGCAGAATGACGCGGTTATAGAGAGGGTCAAGGTGATGCCGGTGTGCCCGCCAATCACTGGATTTAGTGTGAATTTCGATATCCCCGGTAAGCCGGCCGTGATTGGTTTGGATTACAGCGTCGCGGAAATCGGCTCCGCTGCCGTCATTCATCCTGCCCCGATAGAGAACTTTTACCGCCCCTTCTTCGGTTTCCAGGTCGTTCCTGCCCGCACAGTCCTGCCAGATTTGCAGTACTTTACTTTCCGGTAAATCACCTGTCATGAAACCTCGAATCTCACAGGCACTTTTTATGCTCTCACCCATTTATTCCCCGATTTTGTACCAAAAGTAGTGTTTTCCTGTCATCCTGAGCGAAGCGAAGGATCTCGGAGTGGGGAGGTGTACCCAACCCCTCTCTGAGATTCTTCGTCACTTCGTTCCTCAGAATGACAGTTGCAGTAAATCCCCGGGAGAATAAAACTTACCTGGGATAGAAAGGGATTTCATTGTTTTAATGTAAATGTAGCTGAAGTTTAATAATCAGCCCACAATCTTAAGTCGCTCATGATACCGGCACATGGCCGCCAGGGCGAAGACAGCGTCCTCATCGCTGGTATAGCAGGGAATATGTATATCCTGGAAACCGCGGCGCATTTTTTGAAATATCTCCCGGTCTCCCAGCTGCGTGATGGCAATGATGGGTTTACCGGGAAAATCCCGCTTGATACCGGCAAAAAGCGCGGGCACTGACTTGCCGGGCAGCCAGTCAATGGCCCCCATGATAACGATAGCCGCGTCCACGCCGTCATCTTCCAGAACGGCCCGGGTTGTGGTAGTATAGGCCGCTTCGAAACCGCTGGCTTCGATGGCTGTCCAGACATCCACCGGGCTGGCCACCTGCCACCAGTCAGGGTAAACCGGCTTTATTTTAGCCTTGGTGGACGGTGACAGTTCAGCAATTTTCAATCCGTTTTTCAAGCAGGTATCGACGGCAGTAACGCAGCCCGACCCCGCCAAATTGATAATAGCTACCCTGTTTCCCGGCGGCAGCGGCGCATGAACGAAAGCCCGGGCAACATCCCAGAGATGTTCGAAGTCCCTTGCCCGGATAATCCCCGCCTGCCGGAAGGCCGCGTCGTAAACCCTATCCTCCCCGGCGAGAGCGCCGGTATGCGAGGCCGAAGCCCTGGCCCCGCCCGCCGTGACCGCCGACTTGATAACGATGACCGGCTTCTCTTTGATAATCCGCCGGGCCAGGCCGAGAAAGCGCCGCCCATTTTTGACGCTTTCCAGGTACATGGCGATAACCTTCGTGCGGGAATCATCGCCGTAATACTCCAGCATATCGCTCTCATCGACATCGCATTTATTGCCCAGGCAGGCTATCTTGCTGATGCCGATTTCATCGTTGATTAACGGTAAAAACACGCCGGTAAACAGGCCGGTCTGACCGATGAACCCGACCGTTCCCTCTTTAATATCGCCCTCCGGCAGGAACATTTCGTTCAAGCGGCCGAGGCTGGTATCGAAACGTGCTGACGGATTAATCGTGCCGACGCTGTTCGGCCCCATAATGCGTATCCCGGCATCCTGCGCCATTTGCAGCATCTGCTGTTCCAACCGCGCGCCTGGTTTTGATGTCTCGCCGAAGCCGGCGGTCTCGATAATGACCGCTTTAACACCGGCAGCGATGCATTCTTCCAGGGTCTTAATAACCTGTGACGGCGGTATCACGATAATCGCCAGTTCCGGCGCAGAGGGAATATGTTTCAGATCAGGATAAGCCTTGAGCGTCCTGACTTCACCGGCGTTGGGATTAACGGGGTATATCTTCCCTTTATAGCCGAGCCGCTGCAGGTTTTCGATGGCGTTATAGCCGCCTTTGCCCGGCGTGCGCGACGCGCCGATAACGGCGACGCTCTCGGGTTCAAAGAATGGCTTCAAACTATCAATATTATTACGGCTATTCATTGTTACCTCTGATGCAGAAAGATACTTTATAAAAATTAAAAATGAAAAATCAAATCTCAAAAACACAAAGTAAAAATCAAATCTGTTTAAAGAATTCTTTCATTGAAGTTTTTATTTTTAACCTGTGGCTTTGTGCCGATTCCCTTACTCATACGGCATCCCGCATTTTAATCGGGAGCTTTTGATTTTTGAACTTTGAGCTATTATTACACGTTTCCGTGTATTTTGTCAAGACTTCTTTTCGCTGGGTGCAGCATCGTACATGAATTTGGCCTTCTCCGCGACGAGAGACAGCAGCGTGGCCGAAGCGCCGCGCGGCCGGTACATGCCGACCTCCCATTCGCTGATGGTCTGCTGGCGCGTCCCCAGCTTTTCCGATAGCTCCTGCTGTGTCAGGCCGAGATGACGGCGTAAAGCCTGGATGCTGGCGCTGTCCCATTGTTTCCGCTCAGGTTCATAGCGCTTGCTCATGCCTGTATTTTACACGATGCAGTGTAAAAAGGTCAAAATTAATTCAGACAGAAGACTTAGAATGTGAAGCATCAAGAATGATACACTAACAATCAAATAGATTTTAGGATAACCTATCCCCCTGTCCCCCTTCCCTTTTGACTATTTATTAAGGGAAGGGGGAGTTAAGTTAAGAGGGGGGCTGAATAACAGAAATCGGTACGTCTTCAGCCACGGCAGGCTTGACGCTATATAAAAGTGGGTTTAAGATTAAATCAGACTGTGTTCCCCGCAGGAGAAATACATGCCGTATCATACCGTAATTTATGCCGTTAAGAATCATATCGCCGGTATCACGCTGAACCGCCCCAAAACCGGCAACGCCGTGAATCTGAAAATGGCGCAGGAACTTCAAGAGGTCAGCCGGCTGATTAACGGTGATAATGACATTTACGTGGTGACTTTAACCGGCGCCGGTGACGCTTTTTGCTCCGGCGGGGACAAGGAAGAGGTGGAACCGTGCCATCCGGCAGCCGCTATTGCCGCTATCGACCGGCCGGTTATCGCCGCTATCAATGGGGATGCGCTGGGCGAGGGACTGGAAATCGCCCTGGCCTGCGATATCAGGGTTGCCGCCACTAAAGCGCGCTTCGGCCTGCCGCAGTTGACCGGGGGGCGCATACCTGCCGACGGCGGGACACAGCGGCTGCCGCGTATCATTGGTAAGGGCAAGGCGTCAGAACTTTTAATGACCGCAGAGACAATTAATGCGGAAGAGGCCCTGGAAATAGGGCTGGTAAGCCGGGTGGTTCCGCCGGAGTCGTTGGCGGAGGAGTCCCGGAAGCTGGCGGAAACCATCGCCGCTAAAGGGCCAATTGCATTACGCTATCTCAAGGAAGCGATTAACAAGGGCATGGACATGACGCTGGAGCAGGGCCTGCGCCTGGAGGCCGACCTCTACTTTTTACTGCATACCACGTCGGACAGGACTGAGGGCATTAAATCTTACCTGGAAAAGAGAAAACCGGATTATAAAGGTAAGTAATAATTCATGAGCGCCTTTGAAGTAATCATCTACGAGAAACAGGACGGCATCGCTTATATCACCCTCAACCGCCCTAAAGCCCTGAACGCTTACAATATCAGGATGCGCGACGAGCTTTATGAAGCGCTGGGCGCAATTAAAGACGACCCCGATGTGCGGGTTGTCATTCTGAAAGGGGCCGGGGAGAAGGCCTTTTGCGCCGGGGCCGACCTCACCGAGTTTTTGACCGCGCCATCGCCGGTCTTCGCGCGGCAGGCGCGCTTTGAGAGGGATATCTGGGGGCGCTTTTTAAGTATCGAGCAGCCGGTGATTGCGGCGCTGCACGGTTACGTGCTCGGCTCGGGTATCGAGATGGCGCTTTGCTGCGATATCCGCCTGGCTTCCGACGACGCGCAGTTCGGCCTGCCGGAGCCGGGGCTGGGTATTATCCCAGCGGCGGGGGGCAGCCAGACTTTACCGAGGGTAATCGGGCGGGCGGCGGCGCTGGATATGCTTTTAAGCGGCCGCTGGCTTACCGCGCCGGAGGCTTTAAAGCTGAAACTGGTCAACCGGATTTTACCGCGCGCCGCTTTATATCCCGAGGCGATAAAACTGGCGGAGAAAATTAAATCTTATTCCCCGGCGGCCGTCAGCGCCATAAAGCAGGCGGTAACGCGCGGGCTGGACATGACGCTATCAGAGGGGCTGGAACTGGAGAAGAGACTGGGGCGGGGATTGACGGCCGATACAAAGCTTTAGGCGAGCGCATCAAGAATGATAATGGGGCAAAGTCCTAAACGCATAACAACAGTGTCATTCCTGTGAAAACGTGAATCCAAATCCCACAATATCCTTCCTCCAAAAAGGACGGGGATTTTGTATTTGGTGAGAATGAGACTTTAAAAAATATGTCTTGTTTTTATTTATTAACATAGTCTAGAATGAGCATATGTGGAGAGACATTTTAACAATAGTCGGTTTTGGCTTCACTATCATTAGCTTAGCATTGGCTCTTTTTGCTTGGTTACAAATAACTCCGCAAAACTTAAAAACCCTTACTAAAGATCGCCTAATCAGTAATAAATTACTTTGGCCAATCATAACAACTATATTCTGCACTACATTCCTAGTATTATATATTGTCGTTAATGTGACCGCTTGGTGGTTATATCTAGAATTGGCTTGGATTATTGTATATACATGGTTGATTTGGATTAGCTTTAACCGAAAAGCAAAAAGCTCAATTTTTGGTATTTTGTTATCTTACGCGCCGGCGATGTATTTAATCACTAATATTGCCCGTCTTAATAATGCTATAAATATTTATGTTGTTAGTGGCTCGTTTCCAAAGGTTCAGGTATGGACAGCTCTTGGATTGATTACCCTTTATCTTCTTTTAATCGGAATGAACTTAGGAGTTAGTATTCGTTACAAACGAACTTCAAACCTTTTTAAGGAACTTGAGGATAAATGCTCAAGATGTGAAGTGCTCCAAAATAAAGCCGAAGAGGCTATCGGTTTGGCAGAAAAAATCATTGCTGAACACAACAAAGACGATAAAACTTAATAACTAATAAAACCGGAATTGAGTACGCATGAGTCTAGCTGACCGGGTTTTAAAGGGTGACGTCCGGGCCGCCGCGCGCCTTATCAGCCTGATAGTAGATGAGTCGCCGGAAGCTATAAAAGAAATGGAGAGCCTTTATCCCCATACGGGCAAGGCGTACATCCTCGGCGTCACGGGCGCGCCGGGCGTCGGCAAGAGCACGCTCACGGATAACCTCATCGGCGCTTTCCGCAGGCAAAACATGACCGTCGGCGTTATCGCCATCGACCCTACCAGCGCGCTCACCGGCGGCGCTATCCTCGGGGACAGGGTGAGGATGCAGCAGCACAGCGCTGACCCGGCCGTGTTTATCCGCAGCCTGGCCACGCGGGGCTGGGTGGGAGGACTGGCCAAAGCGGCCATCGGGGCGGCGCATGTCATGGACGCGATGGGTAAAGACATTATCATTGTTGAAACAGTCGGCTCGGGGCAGGTGGAAATAGACATCGTTAAAGCGGCGGACACCACCCTGCTGGTGCTGGCCCCCGGCGCGGGCGATGAAATCCAGACGATGAAGGCCGGCATCCTCGAATCGGCGGATATTATCGCCGTTAACAAGGCCGACAAAGAAGGCGCCGACCGGCTTAAAGCCGACCTCGCCTTAATGCTGTCGATGAAAGCGCGCCCGGGCGGTGAATGGCTGCCGCCTATCGTCCCGACCGAGGCGGTTAACGATAAAGGCACGGATGAGCTTGTTGTATCAATTTCAAAACACCGCGAGTACCTCAAAAACAGCGGCGGGATGCCTTTGCGCCGCAGGGAAAGGGCGAAGCTGGAACTGCTCGAAAGCGTGGAGAGCTTAATTAAAGATATGGTTCACGAGATAGATGGCGGCGCTTACCTGGAAAAACTCATCGACGAGATACAAAAAGGTAAGACCAACCCTCATAACGCCGCCCTTGATATCATAGAACGCCTGACAGGCGAGCCTGGTGAACTGAAAAACAAACAGCAAATATGAATGTCGCGTTAAACCAGCAGCGCTTTTTCCAGCCGCTTTACTAACGAAGAATCAGCGCCATTTTCCTTTAAATATCCTACCGTAGAGCCGTAATCCTTTTTCAGCGTTGCCAATAATAAGTCCATCGATTCAGGTGCGGCACCCCAGAAATAAGCCGGTATGCGTGTTACAAATCCGGCTGTCTCCGGCTTACTGTTCAGGCGCTTGATAATTATCTGCATCGGCGGTCCAGATAAGGCATAGTCTTCAATAACGTCTTTATCAGCCACCCCCAGCGCGCTTAAAAGGAAAGCCGCTAAAAGGCCGGTGCGGTCTTTCCCTACAGCGCAGTGGAACACCAGCGGATGATTTTCCGGCGCGGCGATGATCTCCAGTGCTTCGACAATCCGCTGGCCGAACCACTTATTCTTCACCAGATAAACGTAAAATTCCCCCATGCCGGGAAATTCCGTAAAGCGCTTTTCATCCGCATTCTTATTGCCGCCGTCGGTCAAAAAGGAAATATTGTGGAATTTAATACCGGTTTCAGACAGCAGCCCGATGCCCTGGCGCTCTCTTTCCTCCGCGCTCCGCAGGTCGATGACGGCGGCCAGCCTGATTTCTTTAGTCAGGCGGTCATAATCATTACGGGTCATATTACTGAACTCGGAGCTGCGGAAAACGCGCCGCCGGACTACGGAACGGCCTCCCCTGGCACGTAAGCCGCCGAGGTCGCGGAAATTAGGCACGTTATCGAAATTAATCTCGCGGGAATATTTTTTTACCATTGTTTCCTTATTGTCATCCCGAGCAGTCGGGTTCCAGTCACCCCACACCACCTGGATTCCGTATCAAGTACGGAATGACATTTTACTTTTATTTTTAACTTACCAGGTAAAATACCGGCCGGGCGCTTTCACCGGCGGAATATTTATCACCGGCGAAGACCTTGCTCCCCATCTTTACTTTTTTACCGATAAGCTCCATCGAGGTCGTTTTCGGGTCGATGCCTTCCAGGTTTCCCATCATCCAGGGGCCGTCATCCATCTGCGCCATGACGAGAATATAGGGCACTTCAGCCTCGCGCCCTTCCGCGGCGACAAAAACCGTGGTAAAGGTAATGATTTTACCGCTGCCTTTCAACTCAACAATAGCCATGTCCGGGCTGGCGCACTGACGGCAGACCATCTTGGGCGGCACCGTGATAGCATTGCAGGCCCGGCACTTAAGACCCAGGAGCTTACCCTGCTTGAGAGCTTCGTTATAGTCTTTAAAAATCAATTTGTGTTCCATGATAGCCTCCAGAAAATGGCATTAATAATAACTTGATCAAAATCCCTCTCAATCTCCCTTTTTAAAAGGGAGAAGCTGTTAGCTTACCCCTTATCCCCACCGCTGGATTCCCGCTTGCGTGGGAATGACGCTGGGGTTTTTACTGCCAGCCCCTTTCAAAAATCATGTTAACCAGCGTGCCGCCGTCGCCGCCGAGGGTATCCGTCATACCGCGCTTAGCGTCCGGCACCTGGCGCTGCGGCTCCACCTCGCCGCGGAGCTGCTTCACCACTTCGTACACCTGACCAGCGCCTGTCGCGCCGATGGGGTGCCCTTTGGATTTTAATCCGCCGGAAGGATTAATCGCTATCTTCCCGCCGATATCCGCCTGCCCCTTTTCCCAGGCCTCGCCCGCCTTGCCGTAATCGAAGAATCCGAGGCCTTCGGTGGCAATCAGGCTGGCGATGCTAAAGCAGTCATGTAGCTCGCAGAGGTCGATATCTTTCGGCTTGACGCCGGCCATATCGTAGGCCTGCTGGGATGATATCTCGCGCGCCCTGATTCTCGGCAGGTAATCGCTCTGGTTTGATAGCGTGCCGCAGGAAGCCTGACCGATACCCGTGACATAGACCGGTTTTTTCGTCAGCTTTTTCGCTACAGCTTCCGAGGCGAGCACGACAGCGGCAGCGCCATCGGAGAAGGGACAGCAATCATGCAGGGTCAGCGGCGAGCACACGACAAAGCTGCCGAGCACTTTTTCTACGGACATATCGGCATTTTTCCCGTAAAACTGCGCCTTGGGGTTGACCGCGCCGTGCTTATAGGACTGGATGGTTACCCGCGCCATCTGCTCCCGGAGTTTTTGCAAAGGTATGTTGTATTTTGATGCATAAAGATGAGTCAGCATGGCGAAGACCGCCGGGAAGGTAACGCCGGCCGGATATTCATATCGGGCATCGCTGAACATGGCGAAGGTGCGCGTCGCCAGGCCGGTGCCCATCGTGGCCGCCCTCTCGACGCCCCCGGCAATGACGATATCGTAATAGCCGGAAGCCACCCACATGTAGGCGTCCCGTATCGCCATGCTGGCGGAGGCGCAGGCGCCCTCGTAGCGGTTGGCCGGCACGTACAGGCAACCGATATTTTCAGCGGCGTAAGCCGGCAGCATCCCCTGTCCTTCGGCGAAATCGCCCAGCGCGTTCTNNGTTGCCGACGAACAGGGCCTTGATATCTTTTGGTTTGAGATTGGATTCCGTGATAGCTTCCGTAGCGGCTTCGGCGAACATCTCGACCTGCGTTTTGGGCTGCGGGCCGCTGAATTTCGTCTCGCCTACGCCGACCACAGCGACTTTTCTCATGATTAACCTCCCGATGAATGATTAGTTCCATACAGTTAAATTATCGGGGAAATTGAAAATAGAATCAAGTCCGGGGGGTTAAGGAACATTAAACGAACATCGGGCTGTTTTATTTCTTGCACTATAATAAAATCACTGATAAAGAATCATTAAGTATTCTACCTTTGTATTCCTCGTTAGAATGACCAATAGTAACTAAGCCCTGGAATATATAGTTTGTTTCATAATTTCACTTGACATGTAACAGATGGAGTTATATACTTATCTAATGAGAAATAATTACTCAATAGATAACGGAGGTCAAGATGCCCCGAACTAAGGAAGCGTGTCAGCAGATTCGTGATGAAAGCAGACAGCATATCCTGGATGAAACGGCAGAGGTATTTGCCAACAAGGGACTGGCCAACACAAAAATCAGCGACCTGGCAGAGGCTGCCGGTGTCAGCCAAGGGTTGCTTTACAGGTATTTTACGGATAAAGATGATGTATTTATCGCCCTTCTTGAGCGAGCCATAAACGGAGTAATTCTGATTGCACAAACTTCTATCAAGAAAAAAGGAACTCCATTGGAAAAACTCCACTGGCTAACAGAACAAATTCTTCAAGGCATGTCTGAAGAACCTGTATACTTTCAGCTCTTTTCGCAGGCTATGGCGCTCTCAGGGAGAGTGTTCGAAACTATTGCGAAACTGGACACTGTAGTAAAAATACTCCGCGAGTTAATTACCGAAGGGCAAAACGTTGGGGAAATAGCCAAACGTGATCCTGACCAACTGGTAATTCTTTATCTTGGTTGTATTTACGGACTCGCTGCCGGAAAGTGTTTTAGTATCCCCTGGCTGGATGAGCACTTCCCGGTTGCCGATGCCGTCCTCCAGATTCTTAAGCCGTAGACGATCAATACAAAACGGTGCCTGTCATCAACATAGGGTAAATTGTCCATAAACAAAATCAAGAAAGGTAAAAATGCACAACTTTTTTAAGAAACTCGGGATATTTATTGAAAACAGGCGGCTGCTTATCCTTATCGTTGGTCTAATATTGGTCGCCGTATCGGTTTTAGGAGCACTGCGACTTTCTACGGCCTTTGGGACCAGCACATTTGTAGATACCAATTCTCAGGTCTATAAGGATTATGAGAAGTTCACACAACATTTCAGCAGCGATGTAATCGTCGTCCTGGTAAGTGGCGATAACGTAGCCCAATTACTAGAGCCGGAAAATATGAACGCTATGGAAGCTATCGCTAATCAAATGAGCACAGTTCCGGGAGTCATTTCGGTACTAGACCCTACCTTTTTCATCAAACAGGCTGTCGCCCAGGAGACAGGAACAGCATTGTTGCCGCAAGATGAGCAAACACTTGAGGCTATTGTCATAGACCCCCAAACCGGCCTAATCAGGTCCCAATTCACGAGTGTTTTGCCTGACGATAAGCATGCGCTTATTGCCATTACTATCGACGGAGGGATATCACAAGAGCAGAAAAAATCTATCGTTGATGAGACCGACAAGATAGTAGATGCCGCTGGTTTTGTTCAAGTTAAATCTGTGGTTACGGGTCTGCCGGTAATCGCCGCTAAAATTGTCGGTTTGCTGACTACCAACCTGCTTTACATGTTCATCGTTGCCATAGTATTGATGCTTTTATTTTTAGCTCTCGTCTTTAGTGTACGAGGATTTTTCGCCTGGCGCTGGCTGCCATTAGGCGTTGTTATCATCGCAATCATTTATACATTTGGAGCTATGGGTGTACTTAGTATCCCGATAACTATTGTCTCTATGGCTGTTTTCCCCATAATAATCGGCCTTGGCGTGGATTATGCCATCCAATTCCATAATCGCTACGATGAGGAGGGCATGAGAGGTAAGACGATATCTGATGCCATCGTGGATGCAGTAACCCACATTGGACCGGCCATCGGTATTGCCATATTAGCTGCCTGTTTGGGGTTTGCCGCCCTATTCTTCTCACCCGTCCCCATGATCAAAGATTTCGGTTACATGTTAATCATCGGTGTGATAGCCTGCTATCTGGTATCAATGTTTATACTATTGACCATATTATATTGGCACGACCGCCGCCACACTGCAAAGGCGGCCGCTAACGGTGAGCAAAAAAAATCTGGTAAAGATAAAGTCGGCAAGGTGGAAAAGGGCCTGCAAAAACTGGCTCCCTGGGTTATCCGGCATCCGGCAATAATTCTCCCGATTGCCTTGGTTCTTACCATAGGCGGCCTGGTAGCTGACTCTCACATTAATACCGTTACCGAATGGACTGAGTATTTGTCCCAGGATTTACCGATTATACAGGATTTCCATGCTCTGGAAACCGTGACGAGCGGCGCCGCATCGGTAA
The DNA here is from genome assembly GCA_003141235.1 of Dehalococcoidia bacterium. GTDB lineage: Bacteria > Chloroflexota > Dehalococcoidia > Dehalococcoidales > RBG-16-60-22 > Fen-1077. Next base: position 5,611 of record PLLL01000086.1, on the reverse strand, counting down.
ATCTTCTTATCGAAGCGGAAGATGTTACCGACCCGGCGATATTAAGCTGGATAGCCCAGCTTGAACAGAGTCTTGTTACCGGACAGTCTGCCGTGATTGGGAGTGTAAGTAGTGTGGCCGACCTGGTTCTGCAAGCTTCCGGAGGCCAGATACCGCAGGATTCCCAGCAGATCAAGCAAATACTGGCAAACATTTCTGCGCCCATAAAGAAGAATTTAGTTAGCGATGACTATACAGCAGTTAATATAATCGTTAGCGCTAAAGAGGCAGGGATAGACCATGTAAAGGACCTTCAAAATATACTCCCGGATTACTTGGCTAATCCGCCGGCCGGTGTTAAGGTCACGATAACCGGGAGTTCACTAATACAGGTCGCCTTATTCGACGCCTTGAGCGGTGACCGCGTAAAGATGACGTTAATAGGTATCGGTTTTGTCTTTCTCGGCCTCTTCCTGCTCTTTAAGTTCAACATTGGTAAGGCGTTATTGGCTATCTTCCCCATAGGTATTATCATCGGTTGGTCGAGCGGCTTTATGTATCTAACGGGCATTGATTACACGCCGGTAACGTCTACCCTGGGGACATTAATCATGGGCATTGGCGTAGAATTCACTATTCTATTAATGATGCGATATTTTGAGGAGCGGAATAAAGGAGATAGTCCGGCAGCAGCGATGACCACTGCCATGACCAAGATCGGCCGCGCCATTATTGCTTCCGGGCTTACCGTTATTGGAGGTTTTGGGGCGTTATTGATTGCTAAAGACTTTTTAATTCTACGTGATTTTGGCATCGTGACCATGATTAACGTTTTATTTGCCCTGGTCAGCACTCTATTTGTTTTACCAACACTTATCGTCTGGGTCGATTCATGGAGGGAAAAACGCCGCCTGGCTAAGAAATCTATTAAGGGATAGATACAAAAAAGGGGAGTATCTCTGCTCCCCTCAAGGTTTTATAACTATTTTTAGGTTACCACTGTAAAAATATCGGTATGTTAACATGGCCTTAAGAGTGAAATAATCTTTTTCTCACTCGAAATAACGTTTCCCTTATGACTTGTTGTTAACGGTAAAAAATCCTACCCAGCAAGGTTTCTTTCACAGATATCGCCCCCTGGGGGCACGTTTCCTGGCAGCAAAAACAGCGGATGCAGCGGTTATAGTTATGGGCGGGCGGGCGCGTTTTATCGCCCCCTACCCAGTCCACCGCTTTAGGGGTCACGGGGCAGTTTTTAACACACGTGCCGCACTGGTTGCACAAAGATTTATCGATAGTCGGCCTGGGGCTGAAACGATTTTTCATAAATTTACTTACGCGTCCCCCGGCGGTAGAAACAACAGGCTTGCGAACGACATCAAAATCGCGGCAAATATAGTCTTCCACTTTCGCGCCGACGATTTCGATATTTTCATAATGGTAGGTGCCCAACCCTGACTTTTCACCCGGAGCGGAAGTCGGCACGAAGGCGGGGTCGAGGTCGATAAGTTTACAGGCTACAGCGTCCAGGGCAATGGGGTCGGCGGAAAGCAGCAGGACACCCAGCTTGCGGGGCTTCCCGTTCCGGGGCCCGTTGCCCTCCATAGCCATCACCGCATCCATGATAAAAAGGCGCGGTCTGATTAAAGTGTTCAAATCTACGAGCATGGTAGCGAAATTAAAAGGGTCCGGCATCCGGGCATGCTGCTGGTTTTTCAGCATACCGGGAACGCACCCGAACTGGTTTTTCACAGCGCCGGTCATCCGGGTCAGGCTGTGAGTTTTCAGTTTCGATAAACTGATGAGACCATCGGCATCCAGGACGCCGTTAGCAATAACAAAACGATGGTTTAAAAGCGCTTCTTTATGCATGACCTCTCTGCCGTGAGAGAAATCGGCCAGGCCTATGCCGAGTTCATCGGCCACCTGTTTCAGACCGGCAATATTCATATTCAGACTTGTGCCGCCGAAGGCCGGTGAATCGCCGCAGGTTACGACGGCGCCCGCCTCCAGCAGGATTTTAGCCGCGGCCCGGAGGATGGCGGGATGGGTGCAAACGCATTTATCAGGGCCGGCGCCGATAAGCACATTCGGCTTGAGAACGATTTTTTCACCCGGTTTGACGAAACAGCCTATCCCGCCGATGAGGTCAATGCCGGTTTTCATCGCCGCGAGCACTTCAGCGTCATCATAAGATGCGCAGGGCACCAGCGCTACTTTAGACTTTATTTCAGTTGCGTTCATTATTTCCCCGTGACCGGGTGTTTAAAACTATAGGGCAGATGGAACCCTGACGGATACGGGTGAAAAGCCGTGGGCGGCTCATCGGCTTTAATGGTGGGATGCTCATTCATGCTGCCCAGCAGCGGCGTTTTCAGCCAGCCGTCCTCATAAGGCGTCCAGAAAGTATCATTCCAGTGCAGCTTTTTGAAATACCACTTGCCGTTTTCTTTGATATACTCGTTTTCATAAAAGCCCTGCAGCCAGTAACAACGCATCAAGTTGTTCCAGGGGCGCGCTTCCAAATCCCAGCAATTCCAACGCGCTTTAGCGGTCTTGCCGTCCGGCGCTACTTCGACAACGCCCTGGAGCTGAAAGATACTGACCATGCCGCCGGTAAAGGCCAGTCCGGACTTACCTGTTGGATTGGCGCGCCCTCCTATCCAGTCCAGGAACATGGTGCGCACGCCTTTTTTGCCCTTGAACAGGCCGTGGTCGGTAATCTCGACCGACTCGGTATTTTCTTCGGAGAACAGCTCGACGATGTCCTCGCCTCTCTGTGTCTCGAAGAAGTAGCCGTATTTCATCTGGAGATTTTCAATCTCCTGGATATCTTCCATCATAACCACATGTTTTTCCAGTTCTGTTAAATCCATGATAAGCCTCCTTTTTTATCGTTCCTGTCATTGCGAGGAGTCCCGATAATATCGGGACGATGTGGCAATCTCAATCATTTATTCAAGTCAATCATCGAGATTGCCGCGCCTTCCCTTCGGGAATGGCTCGCAATGACAAATCATTTTATTTCCCCGTGATGGGGTGCTTGTAATGATACGGAAGCCGGAAACGTGAGGGATAAGGATGGTAGTTGGCCGGCGGCGCGTCCGGGGGAACTTCTTTGCTCGGCCCGTTCTGGCCGATGACCGGCGTCTTCAGCCAGCCGTCTTCATACGGCGTGCGGAAGGTGAGGCTGAAAAGCAGTTTTTTGATGAGCCACTTCCCGTTTTCTTTAACATACTCGTTCTCATAGATGCCGAAAGTCCATGTCTGCCGCAGCTCGCCGTAATGCAGCGAGAGGGCGGGCAAAGCCTCCATGCCCCACCCGTACCACCGGCCGTTGGCCGTCTTGCCGTCCGGATTGACGGTTATTACGCCCTGAAGCTGCATCTTGAGAGAAAGCATCCCGGGCTTGGGAGGCTCAGCGCCAAGCAGCTTTTGATAGAACTTCTTGACGCCTGTCTTACCTTTATAGACGCCTAAATCAGCTACCTCAACTGATTCCGCGCTATCGGAAAACAGGTCGACAATCTTGTCCCAATCGGCATAGTCGCGGTAATAGCCGTAGATTCTCTGGAGTTTCTCAATCGCCTTAACATCCTCCAGCCGCTCAATTCTGCCCTGCAGTTCCTGCAATGTAGCCATTTCAGCCCTCCTTTTTTCAGACCATGATATACCGAGATTGTAAACTTATGCGGTTTCGTTGTCAAAGACAGGGACAGTAGTGATATTTTCAATTGGCAACTGTGTTTTCTTTTCGCCAGGGGATGGTAAATATCCAATGCGGCTACATGCAGGGGCGAGTTTCCCAACCCGCCCGCACTTAGCTTGTCGAAAGGTAAGACCAAGTATACCGCTATGGTTCCCTTCGATAAACTCAGGGCAGGCTATCGGCTCACCATGAGCGGTCGTTAAACAACCTCGCCATCAGAAAGAACTTGGTTCATTAAGAAATCACAAACGTATAGTCTACAGAATTAGCGACTTCCCGATAGCCGATTTTCAGTTAATTTGATTTACAGGTTCGGCAGGCGCCGTCCACAAATTCCAATCGTTTTCGGGCAGCAATTGCAGATTGTCCATGTTGTATTTATTCCGGTTTATATTGTAACTATCGTAAAAACTAAGCGGCGTATCGTAAACGGTGCCCGTGTCCGGGTCGTAAACCCGCACTGTGCCCAGCATGACATCGCTCCTCTTTTCGGAGAGAATATCGTCGGAGCGGTTCCGGTTTTCCCACACATCCATGATGATATCCGATGTCTCGGAAAGGGTCTTGCCGGCTTTAAGTACCCCCTCCCATTGCTGCTGCTGTTGCTTTAAACAGTTATCGATATATGCCTGTGAGAGATTCAAACTGCTCAGGCTCCCGGTGAGAGTATCCTGATAGTATTTAAAATCCGACTGCACCGAGGTGATGCCGGTAAAGCAGAAGCCGTAACCGATACCGCCGCTGGGCATACCCGTCAAGGGGATAAGGGGGGCGACCGTGATATAGAACAGGCCCTCGCCCAACTCTCCGTTCTGTTTAAATAAGGCGCGGACGGTCTTCGTCTTTCCGCCGGGAATAAAGGATGTCTCCTCAACCATTGAAATAACCTCAATATTTCCGAGCTCCGGCAGCCCCGGCATGAAACTCTGGGCCATATGCGTTTGCGCAATCAGGTGGAAATTCGCCAGGAAGTTTTCCGGGGTAAGCGGGTTAATGACAGGCATCTCGAACCATTGAACGGTAAAGCCTCCCATATTCATATAGTTTTTATCAATGGTTTTTTGCTCCTCGGCGAGGTAGACAGGGCCGACTTCGTTGAAATAGAATATCTGGTTGGCCGGATTGGCTTTATCCCTGATACAGAAAGAAAACGTACTGCACGCGCCTGCGGTAACGACGTCCCAGCCGACCGGCTTCTTGATGGAGAAGAAACCGCCATTATAGTCCTCCAGTTTCAATGCCGGTAAAACCTGGGATGTAGTGGTTGTGGCAGGCCGGGTTGTGGATGCCGGAGATGATTTCAGCGGTGTTGAAGTAACCGGTTTCTGTGAAGGCGTGGTTGAAAGGGCAGGATTACAACCCGGGGTTATTACCGTAACTAACAAGAGCAACATTATTAGCAGACTTTTCATCCTGACACCTCCAGAAGAAGAGATGGTTGGGTACGATGCCCTTTTTATTAATTGTACCACAGTCAAAGTTCTAGCTCTGGTGTTCGTTCAAGCCTGCGCCGCCGGTTACTGAGGAACCGTGAACGTATAATCTACGGAATCAGCGACTTCCCGGTAGCCGATTTTCTTATAGATGGCATTGGATGTCGGATTTGCGAGGTTGGTATAAAGCGTGCAGAACCGGTAGCCGCTTTGCAGGATATTCCGGCTCAACTCGGCCACGCAGGAAGACGCGTAACCTTTGCCCCTTAACTCCGGGGGAGTATAGACCGTGCTGACGGTCTGGCCTTTATCCGTCGGGCGGTATTTTATCGCCATGGAAACCGGCTTACCATCTTCCCAAAAAAACACAGCCCCGCTTCCGATCTGGGGAGTAATATCGGTTTCAGGCACGTTCCGGTCAAGACCATGAGTATCGATGAAAAAGGCGTGCCCCCACTGCCTGACAAGGTCGGTTTCCACTTCGGTCGCC
>PLLL01000087.1 GCA_003141235.1 Dehalococcoidia bacterium | reverse complement strand
TACGTTCCGTGGACGCTTACAAGAGCACGGGCTACCAGCAATTCCAGACCCTGCTGGACACCATCCGGCACGACGTGGCGCATACGATATTCCATGTCCGGATTGAAAAACGGGACAATAAAATGCCCGAATCGCCGATGGCTAAAGCTGGCCTCGGCTCGCACGGCGATACCAAGCCTAAAACGGCCGCAGCCGCCGCCGGAGGTAAAAAGGTGGGCCGTAACGAACCCTGCCCCTGCGGCAGCGGCAAGAAATACAAGAACTGCCACGGGAAATGATGCTTGACAAACAAGTAATACAGTGCTATGATGTAGTAGACTACTACATTACCAGGAGCACGCTATGATATACCATTCGGATGACTTAATAAATGTCAGAGAAGCCGCCATACAATGTGGCCGTAATGCGGAAACTGTCCGCCGCTGGATTTGGGGCGGTAAACTTCCCGCCGAAAAGCTCGGTAACCAGCTTTTTATTAAAAAGAAAGACCTCGCCCTTTTCTGCCGTGAAACAGCTACCCTTGTCTATAGACCTGAGCCAAACGCAGGTTTTCTTGAACAGGCTAAGGAACTCCGTAGTAATATCAAAACCAGAGGGGTAAAGCCAATAAACGCCGGTAAATTAATCCGCCAAATGCGTGAGGAACGTATGAATGAGCTTGAAAAACGTATAAATACCCACAATAGCGCTGAAGCGAATGTCACAGGAACAGAAGGTTTTCTGGAACGCGCTATTCAATTTAGAAAAAAGTTAAAAGCCCGTGGTTATCCGGGAATTGATGCCGCTGGTTTAGTGAGAAAATCTCGCGAGGGAAGGATGCGTGAACTTAGACAAAGTCTGCGTTGATGCCAGCCTGGCATTGACATGGTTGTTGAATGTCCAAAAAGACGACCGCGCCGATAACCTGCGGAAGCAATGGGAAAGAAGCAGTATTGAGCTGATATGTCCGCCAATGTTCCACTCAGAGGTAACATCTGTCCTAAGAGAAGAAGTGTTTTTCAAGAGATTATCGGACGAAGAAGGCGAAGAGGCTTTCAGACTATTTTCCCTCATCCAAATCAGTATTATTGACAGTCCTGCTATCTATCGTAAAGCCTGGGAGCTTGCTAAGGAGTATAACCTGCCCCGCACTTATGATATGCAGTATCTGGCTGTTGCGGAAACAGAGAACTGTGATTTCTGGACGCTGGATAGGAAGCTATTCAATGCTGTAAGCGGTAAGAACAAACGGGTAAAATGGGTTGGGAGTAATGACTAATTCAGAAATCGCCGCCATATTCACCGAAATCGCGGAAATGCTGAAGCTCAAGAATGATAATATCTTTAAGATAAGGGCTTACCAGAAAGTCGCCCGCGCTATCGGGGAATTAAAAGAACCTTTGGAAAAACTGGCCTCTGAAAACCGACTTAACGAAATACCCGGCGCCGGTGAGGCGATAACTAAAAAGATTACCGAACTGGTCGCCACCGGCAAGCTCGCTTACTATGAAAAGCTTAAGACGGAGTTAAAAGAGCGCACGCTTACCTTAAATACAGGGGTTAAATGACTCAGGCAAAGGACAATCTGGTTTCATCGGAGACATCCTCGGCCGGAGACGCCGAAGCCATCAGCCATTTCAAACAGGCTGTTTTCTCCGGCAAACACTGGTATCTTGCCCTGCTCGAATCCATCGGGCTCTGGTGCAGCGCTGAAGAACTCTATAACGAACGCGCCTACCTCTACCTCATCGACGGCGAGGCCTTCGACTGGCTGCTGCTGGCGGAGCGTCTCTGCGAGACGATGGATGGGCTCTTGCCGGAAGATGAAAAAAACGCTCTGCTCTTTCACGGTATACCCCCGCTAACGCTCAACGCCGCGGAAGTCAAACAGCTCATCAGCGATAAAAAGTACGGACAGTACCTCAACTATTTCTACGGCGTCACCGTAGAAGAAGCCCTGACCCTGGCGGTGCAGGAAGAAATCGATAAAGAAAAGACCCTGCGGGTTTTAGGCAGGGAAAGCGATTTATCCGATGAGCTCTACCTGAGAATTTATGATGCGACACGCGATGCCCTTTTAGCGCAGTTCCGTGAGGAAAAAGGCTACGCGCAGACAAAATCCACCAGCCTGACCGAACTTAAAGAGTTTACTTACTGGCTCTTTAAATATAAATTGAAGCGCTGTGAAAAGGCCAGGATTGCCAGCGATACTAAAAAGGCGCTGACCTACCTGAAACGGCACTGGCAGAAAAAGGGCGTTGCCAGGGTGCTCGCCACGGACATTAACCCTTCATTCCCGGCTTAAGAAAGTTATTTATCTTTCTATTCGTTTTTCGTGCCTTCGGGCGCGCGTACCATGAGCACTGGTATTTTGGAGCCGTGTAATACTTTATCTGTAATACTGCCAAAAGCCATACGGCGTAATCCCGACCTGCCGTGCGTTGACATGGCTATTAAATCTGCATTGATCTTGTCGGAAATTTTTAAAATCTCCTCGGCGGCATTGCCGGAAGTGACCACTATATTGACGCTGAGGCCTTTGCTCTTCAATGTTTCCCCGGTTCTATTCAGATAGTCGGTGATTCTGTTTTTAATGAGATTGAGCTCTTCTTCCGAATAAGAAACCGGAGCGCTCGCCTCCCCCACCACCACCCAGTGCCGCAGGAGTGTTATCACCCCTATCAGCGTAACCTCGACCTTTGCGCCGGGAACCAGTTTGTCCGCAAGCTGCCCGATAAATGGCAAGGCGGCCTCGCCTACTTTTGAGCCGTCCAGAGGGACAATCACTCTTGCAAACATCGCGTCACCTCCTAAAAACTGGATTTTTGTTTATTCAGTTTCTCCAATTTGTCTTTCAAAGTATAGAGTTTTTGCCTTTCCTTTTCAATAACCGCCGGCGGCGCTTTAGCCAGGAATGCTTCATCTTTAAGTCTGGCTTCCATACGCGTAGCTTCGGTCTGGGTCTGTTCCAGCTCTTTCTCTATCTTTTTCTTTTCCGCCCCGAGGTCCAGCATGCTGGCCATAGGTATGACGACCGTCGCCGGCGCCAGCGACAGCACCAGGGTATTGCCCCCCGCCTTTTCCGCCGGCTCGCCTTGCAGGAAAGTGACGGGGTTGGCGCGCGCCAGGATTTTTACGGCTACGGCGTAGCGCGAGATAGCGGTGTACCGGGAGGCATCGGTATATATCTTCGCCTCAATCCAGCGGCTGGTCTCGACTTTGTATTCCGCCCGGACGTTCCGTATCGCGCGCACGATTTCGACAACATTCTCGATTTCCGCCTCTACCTCTGGCGCAATCATGGTCGCATCAATTTCCGGGTAAGCGGCCACCATGATGGAATCGCCTTTTATCCATTGCGCCTGTTTTTTCAAGTTCTGCCAGAGCTCCTCGGTGAGGAACGGCATGTACGGGTGAAGAAGGCGTAACGCTTTCTCCAGGACATGGACGAGCACCGGCAGCGGTGAAGTATCATTAGCCTGTAATCTAATCTTGGCCAGCTCGATATACCAGTCGCAGTACTCGCCCCAGAGAAAATCGTGTATCTGCCGCTGTGCCTCGCCGAACTGGAAGGCTTCCATAAGCTCCGTGACGCTGGCGATAGTCCGGTTCAACCGCGATAGAATCCAGCGGTCTTCAACACTGAGGGTAGAGGGAGAAGGGAGAAGGGAATAGCCTCCACTCCCTCCACCGGTTTCCAGACTCCTTATGACAAAGCGGGTGGCATTCCAGAGCTTATTGGCGAAGTTGCGGCTGGCTTCTATCTTTTCCTCTGACAGCCGCGAGTCGTTACCGGGAGAGGTGCCGGTCATCAGGGCAAAGCGTAAAGCGTCCGTACCGTATTGTTTCATTACCTTGAGCGGGTCAATCACGTTACCGCGGGTTTTGCTCATTTTAATGCCTTTGTCATCGCGTATCAGGCCGTGAAGATAGACGGTATGGAACGGGATTTTACCGGTATTCTCGATTCCCAGCATTATCATCCGGGCCACCCAGAAAAATATGATTTCATAGCCGGGGTTCATAACTGAAGTGGGATAAAAGTAGTCAAAATCTTCAGTTTTGTCCGGCCAGCCCAGCGTGGAATGGGGCCAGAGTCCGGAGCTGAACCAGGTATCCAGCGTGTCCGGGTCCTGCTCGATGTGGGTGGAACCGCATTTTTCGCAGGCCTGCGGCGTATCTATAGCTACGGTTATTCCTTTACAATCCCGGCAGTACCATATCGGTATGCGGTGGCCCCACCAGAGCTGGCGGCTGATACACCAGTCGCGGATATTCTCCATCCAGTTGAGATAAACCTTGGTAAAGCGTTCCGGCAGGATGGTGATGCTTCCATTTTTCACCGCTTCGATAGCGGGTTTTGCCATCGGCTCGATTTTAACAAACCATTGACGGCTGGCGATAGGCTCGACGATAGTATGGCAGCGCTCACAATGCCCGACGGCATGGCTGTAATCCTCGGTTTTAACAAGCTGCCCGGATTTCTCCAGGTCGGCGAGGATGGCTTTACGGCAGGCAAAACGATCCATACCTTTATAAGGCCCGGCGTTTTCGTTCATGGTTACGTCCAGGTTCATGATGTTAATGAGAGGCAGATTCTGTCTCTGGCCTATCTCGAAGTCCACCGGGTCGTGCGCGGGGGTCACTTTTACCGCGCCGGTGCCGAATGCTGTGCTCACGGCTTCGTCCGCGACAATGGGTATCTCGCGGTTTACTCCGGGCAGCAGCACTTTCTTGCCCACCAGCCCCTTAAAGCGTTTATCGTCCGGGTTGACGGCCACCGCCGTATCGCCCAGTATCGTTTCCGGACGAGTGGTGGCTACGGTGATAAATTTGTTCTTTTCCCCAACGATAGGGTATCTTACATACCACAAAGAACCTTGCAAGTCCTGATGCTCGACTTCCAGGTCGGAAAGCGCTGTGCCGCAGCGCGGGCACCAGTTGATAATGCGCTCTCCGCGGTATATCAGCCCTTTGTCATACAACCGTTTAAAGGTAGTGCGTACCGCCCGTGTAGAAACTTCATCCATGGTAAAGCGTAAGCGGGTCCAATCACAGGAGATACCCAGTTTCATATGCTGCTGCATGATGGTTTGGCGGCATTCCGCCACCCATTGATACATGCGCTCCAGGAATTTCTCGCGGCCCAGCTTATGACGGTCGGTGCCTTCTTTGGCGAGTTGCCGCTCTACGACCACCTGCGCGGCTATGGCGGCGTGGTCTACGCCCGGCAGCCAGAGCGTCGGCTCGCCTTTCATGCGGTGCCAGCGTATCATGGCATCCTGCAAGGCCGCTTCCATGGCGTGGCCGACGTGCAGACCGCCGGTGACATTAGGCGGCGGCATGGTGATGACGAAGGGCTTTTTCTTTTTATCTATTTTGGGCGTGAAATAGCCCTTGTCCATCCAGTATTGATACCATTTTTCTTCGACGCTGCCCGGCTCGTAAGCCTTGGGCATTTCCTGTTCGATGTTCGGTGTGTCAGTCATATTATTCTCTTTCTAGATTATTTAGTCCTCCACCAGCCTTTTCCCCATACTAAAGACTTCATCCGTTTTATACCCGATTTTATTGTAGAACTGTAAAGCGTTCAGGTTGTCTTTGCGCACCTGTAAATTTATCTTGGGGCAGCCGAGAGGACGCACCTTCTTCTCAACAGCGTCCATCATCTGCCGTCCTAATCCTTTTCTCCGGCAGGCCGGGTCCACGCCAAGGTAATTTACCCAGCCCCGGTGCCCGTCATAACTGTACATGACCGTGGCCGTTACTTTTCCGTCTATCAACCCGACCAGGAACAGCTCCGGGTTGACCTTTAATTTACGCTCAATGTCTTTTTTAGGGTTGTTCTGCGGGCGCGTTAAGTTACAGCGCTCCCACAGGTCTATTACAGCGGTTTCGTATTCCGGTTTATAGGTAGTAATTTTTATTTTCATAATTAAGAACCTTATTATTTATTTTCAGTCTTTTTAATCTCGGCAATCAACTCCTCCGTTTACGCTAGTAATTGGGCTAGTTCTTCCTGAGGATAATCCACCGGAGGACCTGACGGATAACGCCCTTCAACGTATATTGCAGTCAGTTTACGGGCAAGTTCCAAATATCTCCCAAACGTTTGGTTATAATCTTGAGCTCTAAATATTAGTTCTCTAAGGTCGTGAATCTTTCTTAACTCCCACCCCCTGGAAAGAAGATAACCTTTAATATACTTTTCAAACGCCTGGTGCAACAACATTCCTACAGTGTCGGTGGGACCACTGGCTTTAAATACAATTCGGGCAGCAATTACATCATGGTTGCCTTTTTCGAACCAGTCTTTTGATTTTTTACTATCTTGCATAAAGGACCTCACCTTTATTGAGCACTTCTTTTATAAAGTCATCACCCATAGCTAGTCTGTCCGATACTTCGGTAGGTGTATAAACAAGAGGTGAAATAGGAATATGACAATCCGGATTTTCTACAAGGGGGCTTACCTCTATGAATCTATCAATCCGCCTCTTATCCGTATCTTTGATAATAAAAAGGTCAATATCGCTGTCCTCGGTAGGTTTACCATAAGCATACGAGCCGAAAAGGATAATTTTCTCCGGCTGGTACTCTTTCTTTATTTTTTCAACAACTTCTGAGATGAGTTTTCTAATTTTTCTATCTTTTACCATTTTGCCTCCTTTCCAGTCCCCTAACTATTTCATTTCTTCCCCACCATCCCCTTTACCCTGTCCAGTATGCGCTCCGCCACATCCCGCTTGCTCATCAGGGGCACGTCTTCCGTCTTGCCTTTTTTATCAATAATCGTCACTCTATTCGTGTCCACGTCAAAGCCGGCGTCGGTCTGGGTAATGTCGTTAGCCACAATCATGTCGAGGCGTTTTTCCTTAAGCTTCTTCTTGGCGTTAGCCACCATATTCTCGCTCTCGGCGGCAAAACCCACTTTAATAAAATTATCCGGCAATTCGAGCAGGAAATCCTCGTTTTCCACCAGCTCCAGCGATAGTTTCCCGCCCTGTTTCTTTATTTTTTGGCCGGACTGTTTTGCGACGCGGAAATCCGATACCGCCGCCGCCATGATAAGGACGTCGGCTTTTTTCACCGCTTTCAGCACCGCGTCCCGCATGTCGGCCACCGTCCGCACTTTAATAAGCTCCACCCCATCCGGCGGGGATAAGGTGGCGGGCGCTGTAATAAGCGTGACCTGCGCTCCCCTGTCGCGCGCGGCCTCGGCTAAAGCGTAGCCCATCTTTCCCGAGGAGCGGTTGCTGATGTGCCGCACCGGGTCGATTGGCTCTTGCGTGCCGCCGGCGGTGACTACAATGCGTTTACCTTCTAAATCATTCTTTTTACCCAGCACTCTTTCTATTACTCCAATAATAGTTGCCGTTTCCGGCAGCCTACCCTTCCCTATTTTCCCCGAGGCCAGTCGCCCAAGCTCCGGCTCGATAAAGGTAAAACCGCGCGCTTTAAGTTTTTCGACGTTCTTCTGCGTGACGGAGTTGCGGTACATATTGTCGTTCATGGCCGGGGCAACGATAACCGGCGCTTCCGTTGCCAACACAATAGTACCGAGCATATCATCGGCAATGCCCGCCGCCAGCCGCGCTATAGTATTGGCCGTGGCCGGGGCGATAACGATAACATCGGCGGCCTCGGCTAAAGCGACATGCTCCACGCTGTACTCGGAAGCCAGCTCGAACATATCCGTAACTACCGGCCGTCGGGTAATATTGCGCAGGGTCAGCGGGGTGATAAATTTGGTGGCCGCTTCGGTCATGACCGTTTCCACTTTAGCGCCGGCCTGCGTCAGCTTGCTGGCAAGGTCGGCGGCTTTATAAGCGGCGATGCCCCCGGTGATACCTAAGACAATCGTCTTATCTTTTAGCATAATAGTCTCCTACAAGCTAATCCTTGTTCAGGTCGTGGATGACTTTAATTCCGATTAACGTCAAATTAGGATTAACTTTATCGATGGTTTTTGCTTCTTTGGCGATGACACCGGCATAGCCTCCCGTGGCCACGACCATCGCCTTTTCCCCCAGCTCCTCCTGAATCCGCATCACTACACCATCGATAAGCCCGGCATATCCAAAAACGATACCGGACTGCATGGCCGCGACAGTATTGGTGCCGATGGCCTTCTTAGGACGCACCAGTTCCACCCGGGGGAGCGCCGCGGTGCGGGCATACAGCGCCTCGGCGGCGATGGCAATACCCGGCGCGAGGGCCCCACCGAGATATTCTTCGTCTTTGGATATGGCATCAAACACGGTGGCAGTACCCAGCGACACCACGATTATCGGAGCTTTATAGAGACTGAGCGCCCCGGCGGTATTGGAGATGCGGTCGCCGCCCAGCTCTCGCGGGTTATCAAATCGGATACGTACGTCCGTTTTCACACCGGGGCCGACAATCAGGGGCTTGATATTAAAATACCTCTCGAAGAGCTCATGGAATACCCCCACCAGCGGCGGGACAACACAGCTTATCGCCCCCTCTTTAATGCTGGAAAGTTCTATATCACGCTGGCGCAGTAAACTCAAGATGATAACCGCGTATTCGTCCGGCATCTGGCTTGTATGCGTGGCCAGGTGGAAGGTAGTGCGCAGTTCATCTCCATCGAAAATACCCAGTTTGACATTGGTATTGCCGATATCGACAGCTAATAACATGTTTCCCTCCCTTAGGGAGAAGGGTAAAGGGTTAAGAGATTAGGTTATTACCCCCTGCCCTCTGCTCTTTTCTTTCATTTTCCTAATTATTGTGCCTAGCATTTTCAGAATTTCCTGGTTATTCTCCATTAATCCTGAAGCTATAACAGGCTTCATTAATCCTGAATCTTTAAGCACATTAAGCCAGTTATCCGTTTCGTTAGCTGAGCCATAGGCGATTTGTAGAAACCGGGTATATTCTTTTCCTTCATGTCTGCCATAACCCTCGGCGATGTTAGCTCCAATTGATGTAACCGCGCGAAGCAACTGCTTCATTATCATATCTACCGCATAAGACCGATTAGGATTTTCCGTAACCTTGATGGTGTTTAAAGCTAAAGCGTGCGCCTTTTGCCACACTATTAGCTCTTTATAGTTCATCTCCCCTTTACCCTCTTCCCTTCTCTCTAATCTCTTTTATCATCACCGGCAGCGCCGGTAAAAGGTCGGAGGCAATCATACCGGCATCGCCCATTTCGTCTTTGATTTTCTCACCGGCTTTTCCGTGCAGAAAAACGCCGAGCGAGGCTGCATCAAAAAGCGTTAGCCCCTGCGCCGCCAGCCCCGCGATAACTCCCGCCAGCACGTCCCCCGTCCCTGCCGAAGCCAGTCCCGGGTTGGCAAAGGGACTGATACGGCATCTCCCGTCAGGCGCGGCGATAACAGTATACGCCCCTTTCAGGACGATGATTTTCTGCCACTCGGCAGCGAATTTCATAGCTACGCCCATCCTGTCTGCCTGTATTTGTTCTACCGATAGACCGCACAAGCGTGACATCTCTCCGGGGTGAGGGGTAAGTATCACATTGTCGGGTAGACGCTCCCACCATTTCGGTAGCTTAGATATTATGTTAAGTGCGTCGGCGTCAATGACCAGGGTCGGCAATCCTTTTTTACCAAATAACCCACTGACGAACTTAGCGGTGGCCGGATTCTGTCCGAGTCCGCAGCCGATAAGCAGTACATTATATTGGCCGGACTCGTGCCGGACAATTTTAGCAGCCTCGACGGAAACGATACACGGTTCTATCTCCGGCAGCGGCAGATAAGTTGCCTCGGCCAGCCGGGACGCGATAATCGGTGTCAGGCTGGAGGCGGTAGCCAGAGTGACCAGTCCCGCGCCAACCCTCAAAGCGCTGCTGCAGGCCAGGTAAGCCGCGCCGATATAGTTGCTGGAACCGGCCACGACCATTACCCGCCCGAACGTGCCTTTGTTAGAGTTCAACCGGCGTCTGGGGAGGGTTATCCCTGCCCAATCGTCGGTGATAAGCTCGGTAGTGACAGAATCGGCCAGCGATTCCGGTATGCCGATGTCGGTAATGACCAGTTTCCCTACCCTTTCCGCCCCGGGAAAGAGAAACAGGCCGGGCTTGGGGAAAGCAAGAGTCACCGTTAAATCTGCATAGGGACAGGCGGGGTCTACAGCGCCGGTATCGGCATCCATGCCGGAGGGCAAATCAACCGCCACGATAAAGAGGTTACGCTTTTGCTTTTCCGCCGCTGTTTTCTCCAGCACCTGTTTAAAAACGCCTTCGAGCGGTCGCATTTTGCCCGTGCCCAGCAGCGCATCGATAACACAGGTAGCCGAGTCCAGGAGTCCCTGGAATTGTTTCAAATCTTTATCGTTTTTTGCCTCGATACAGGTAATCCGGCGTTCCTGCACAAGTTTCAAGTTAGCATCATTGGCAGGTCTGTCACTGCACAGATACACGCTGACTTTAGCCCCCAGATCCTTAAGATAGCGGGCGGCCACCAGCCCGTCGCCGCCATTATTCCCCCCGCCGATAAGGCACAGGATATGCTGCTTGTTGAGCATGCCCAGGCTGCGCCGTGTTTCCACGGTCACAGCTTTACCGGCGTTCTCCATGAGCACATTGACCGGCGTTCCCTGACGGGCGCATTCCCGGTCGATCTGGTTCATCTGCGCGGCGGTGACGATTTTCATAGCTGGTCGTAAACTCCCATTGGATTGAGTGTAGCAATAAATATGAAGATGGTCAAGGGAGTGGGTACTATTTGCATTTAGTTGTTTTACTTTTAGCAGTCCGGGGAGTAGCCTGCGAAGAGGGGCTAGCGCCCCTCTTCGCAATAATTCCCCCTCTCCAAACAGAAACCAGGCGTTTTCTGTATTCTTGAGTTTGGAGAGGGGGATAAAGGGGGTGAGGTATCTCTATACTAAATGCACACGAAACCCGAGATTTTAGAATTGATGCGAGGTTAACCGTATTTTCAGTGGTTATTTATCCAGCATTTCAGACGGCAGCATATCCTGATTCCGCCTTATTTTACGGAGTTAACCCAATTAACATAACCCAAGAAACGAATCAAAGCTAACCAGCTACGGAT
The DNA here is from genome assembly GCA_003141235.1 of Dehalococcoidia bacterium. Taxonomy (GTDB): domain Bacteria; phylum Chloroflexota; class Dehalococcoidia; order Dehalococcoidales; family RBG-16-60-22; genus Fen-1077. The sequence goes on along the minus strand of PLLL01000087.1, from coordinate 3,564 downwards.
TCGTTTCCTTTTAACGGCATTTTATTTTGTCGTTAGCTTTAGAACTTGTTCTTGTGTAAAATATCCGCCAGCTTCCGCTTATAAACGTGGCGTATGCCCTTTTCATCCACCGTCACGGCAACAGATTCAGCCGATTCCTCAGCCGAAGGGCTTTCATCAGGATAACCCATGACAATAACCAGAGCGATGTCATAGTTGTCCGGTATATTCAGTATCGGCTTTAAAGCGTTTTCATCGTACATGAGCACCGGGCATGAGCCGAGGCCTTGCTCCAGCGCTACCAGCATGATGTTCTCCGCCGCCATGCCCACGTCATAATAGGACACCTTTCGGCGGTTATCGCCACCTTCCAGTGTCTTATTGATCAAGACAATGATATATGCCCTGGCTGTTTGTCCCGGCCGGGGGCCGCCCTTTTCCGGCGGCAGCCTTACCGAGCCGCCGATGTTCTCGAATATACCGGGTAAAATAGCGGCATCGTTAATCGCGATATACTCGCATACCTGCATATTGCGGCCGCTCGGCGCCAGCCTGGCTGCCTCCACACATTTTTCCAGGACTGGATAAGGCACGGGCTTATCTTTAAACCGTCTTACCGAACGCCGTTTGGTGACCGCTTCATAAACTTTCATCACAGCGCCTCCTGTCTCTATAGTTCGATGAGCATTGCTTCACGGCCGCATTGGATTTGCGTGTTAAGTTCTCCGGCAACCACGGCCAGTTCAGCTTCAATTTCTTTTTCTTCTATTGGGTCCGAATGCACCGTGACTATCTGAGGAAGGTAGCCTTTAAGATTGCGGAAGCTTTCAAGCTCTTTCTGAAGTAAGGCAGCAGTGAGATGTCCCGCTTCCATCGCCAAATTATTACGCTTGTTAGTATATGTGACTTCAATGATGATCAAGTCGGGCGATACCTGGCGCCAGCAATCGATTAATCCCGGGCCTGTATCCGAGGTATAGAAAAGCTTTTTCCCTGCGGGCGAGGTAACCTGGTAACCAACGCACGGGATAGAGTGTTGTACAGCCACCGGCAGTATTTTATAGTCCTTGATAGTTACCTCCCGGCCGGGTGTGACGATATTAAACTTTAATGCCGGTTTTTCCAGCGGTGTCTTCCTGAAATCAGGATAAAGCACACCATCCAGTAAATACTTTGAAACGGTTTCATAAACGGATTGGATCGTAAATATATCCAGGCTTTTTTCGCCCAGGGAAAAGTTCATGCCTATAGCCGGTAGGTCTTTTACATGATCATAGTGCCAATGACTTAGTAAAAGGGCTTGAATCTTTTGCTGCGCCTTTAACGAAAGCCTTGATGTAAGCGCCCCGGCGTCTATCGCCAAAATATCATCGATGAGCAGGCAAACGTACATTGTCTCTTTTGTCTCTAATTTATGCGCGCCCAGAAGCCGTATCTTCATTTTAATTTCCTCTATCCGTAATTAAAAAGGGATTGTAACTGGTCTTGTAATCGTAGGTATCGATGCATTCTTTCTGCTTCAACCATTTGACGATAGCATAGGTGGCCGGTGTCGCGACAGCCTCGATGAGCACTTTACCCAGCCATTGGTTCAACATCAACGCAGGTACGAAAAAGGGAGTGCCAAAGGCTGCTACAGTGGTAAAGACAACAGTATCCAGCCCTTCCCCCACTATCGTGGAGCCGATAGTGCGGCTCCATAGCCAGCGTCCCCGTGTCAGAATTTTCATTTTAGACAAAATATAGGAGTTACTGAACTCTCCAGTCAGATAGCCGCAGAAAGATGCTATCAGGAGCCTCGGGGCAGCCCCCAGGATGCTTTCATAAGCTACTTGATTGTGCCAGGCGTTAGCAGAAGGTAATATCTGCCCCACCCAGACAAAGCAAACGAAAATAAGGTTACAGATAAAACCGAGCCAAATAACCCGCCGGGCTACGCGGTAGCCATAAACCTCGGTAAGGATATCGCCAAAGATATAGCTCACGGGGAAAATAAATATCGCCGCGAATAACGTGAAATGGCCGATGCTTATCATCTTGACCGCGATAACATTGGCGGTAATGAGGCAGGTGATGAATATAGCGATGATGATTACCAGGCGGTAGGATATCTTCATCTCTTAAATCCAGCGGCGGCGGTGGAAGAGATAGAGCATACCCCCGGCCATCGCTACCATCAATGCAATCAGGATAATGAACGTTATATAATTACCGCTTGATAATCCGCCCGGTGCAACGACGTTCATCCCGTAGACGCCGGAAATCGCCAGGAAAGGTAAGGTAATCGCAGCGAATATGTTCAGGACACGTACGACCCGGTTAATGCGATGGGTAGCCAGGGTATAGTCAGTATCGGAGAAAACTTCGATTATCTCTTTGCACTCATCAAGCGTATTGCATATCCGGTTGATGTGGTCCATGAGGTCATTGTAATACGCTGTCACATCGGCCTTGCTATAGCGTTTAATCTTGTTTTCCATCTCGACGAAAATTTCGCGTGTCGGGAAAAAGACAGCTCTCTGGGTGATGATGTCTCTCCGCAAAACGCTGATTTCCTTGGCCGCCTCTATCTCCTCGTCAAAAACAGCGTCTTCCACGCCCTCCATCAGGCTTAAAATCTTATCCAGTACCGGGAAATATGAATCAACAGTGCGGTCGAGCAGGCGGTAGAGTAAGAAACCCGAACCGCCCTCGAAGTACTCTTTACGGTAATCCTCATTAGCCTGGCAATCACGGAAAAGCGCCACCAGCGTTTTCAGTTCGCCGGCATGAACTGTCACCAGGAAATTCTCGCCGATAAACGCCGCCCACTGCCGCTTGGTGGCGATACGGGTCGCTTTATCGTAGAAAGGATAATGGAAGATGAAGAACAAGTAGCCGGGATAGACATCGATTTTAGAGATTTGTTTGCGGCTAAGGCAGTCATCCAGGGCTAACTGATGGAACTGGTAATTTTTAGCCAGCCACTCGGTTTCCCGCTCGGTCGGCGATTGAACATTCACCCAGGTCAGATCGCCCCAGGTAATAGACTCAATATGCGGCGCTTCTGGCGGCGTCTGTTCTTGTTTTATATCCTTTTTCCGTTCAATTCCCCAGTGCAAGCCAACTCTTTTCTCCATCGCCGCAGCCTCATAAACAAAGAATATCTAAATATTTTAACACAATTTATACCCGATAGCATATGTTTTTTAAGGAAAAAACAATAGGTACGCGGATTATTTAGTGTAAGAAATGGGTAGATGGAAAAGGCGCGGGGACTGCCGCATCCGGCAAGCCCCGCGCCAGATAACCAGTTTTATTTTCTTTCGATGATGATGGCCATACCCTGCCCGCCGCCGATACACAGCGTCGCCAGGCCGAGTTTGAGGTTGCGTCTCTTCATCTCATGAGCGAGAGTCACGATAATGCGCGCGCCGGAACAGCCGATGGGATGCCCCAGCGAGATNNCTGGGAGGCGAAGGCCTCGTTGAGTTCGATGCAATCCATATCTTTCAGGGTCAGGCCAGCCAGCTTAAGAGCTTTCCTGGTGGCCGGGACAACGCCCAGACCCATGTAAGCGGGGTCAACGCCGCCGGTGGCGTAAGT
>PLLL01000055.1 GCA_003141235.1 Dehalococcoidia bacterium | reverse complement strand
CATGCGGCGGATGTCTTTACGATTGATGTACTTCTCGGGTTCGAATCCTTTAACCTCGCCGGCGATTTTCGTCTCGTGCGGGGTGGCGTCAAACAGTGTGATATAATCGATGCCGGATTTACCGGCGATAAGATTATCCCATGTTGTGGCCATGTCCATGCCGAGGGGCGTCATGGCGCCGATGCCTGTGACGACTACTCTGTGTGTGTAATTGTTGCCGTTAATAGTGATACCCTCCTTGTTCCGCGATGAAATGGGGAAAGAGAAGTTTTTCCGAGAGAATTCATGTTATTTTTAACATATTTCGAGATTAATTTCAAGTAGGCATTCAAATTTTTGACCCCGTGGAAAGGGTAACAGTATAATCTTTAGGTGATCGTTAGGGATGAATTTAATGAATAAGCGCGCCGAAAAAACCACCGTCGCCCTGGACAGCCTGGGCTGTAAGCTCAACCAGGCGGAAATACAGCAGCTGGCGGGACAGCTTACCGCCGCTGGCTACCGGATTGTATCGCCTGAGGAAAAAGCTGATATTTATATCTTAAATACCTGCACGGTAACCCATGTCGCCGATAGAAAATCACGTCATTTGCTAAACATGGCGCGGCGGCGCAATCCGGCGGCGCGTTTGGTGGCTATGGGCTGCTATGCCGAACGCGAACCGCAGGCTCTTTCACGCATTGAAGGAGTCGAGATTGTATTGGGAAACGCACAAAAATGGCGTCTTCCGGAACTCCTGGAGTCAGGGACGTCTCCTTCTCCCTCACCCCTTTCCCCTTCTCTCTCTAAAGAGCGCACCCGCGCTTTTATCAAAATGCAGGACGGCTGCCGGAATTTCTGTGCGTACTGTATCGTTCCTCTGGTGAGGAGTCGCGAGTCGAGCGTGCCTGTGGCTGAGGTATTGGCGCAGGTCAAAGAGAGGGTCGCCGCTGGTTTTAAAGAGGTTGTCTTGACCGGCACGGAAATCGGTGCTTATGAAAGCGATGGCGTTACCCTAAAAGAGTTGCTGGAGCGTATCCTTACAGAAACAGATATCGCCCGGTTGCGCTTATCCTCCCTCCAGCCCCACCACATCACGCCGGAGCTTCTGGCGCTATGGAAAAACCCGCGCCTGTGCCCGCATTTTCACCTGTCTTTACAAAGCGGCAGCGATACCGTCCTGAAGCGCATGAAGCGGCGCTATACTGCGGCGGACTACCAGCGGGCTTTAGCGGCCATCCGTGCATCTATACCCGGCGCAGCTATCACCACGGACGTCATCGTCGGTTTTCCCGGCGAAAGCGATACAGAGTTTCAGGAAACTTTTACTTTTTGCCTCCAGATGCAGTTTGCCCGTATCCATGTCTTCCCGTACTCTCCGCGCCCGGGGACAGCGGCGGCTGCTATGCCTGAACAGGTGACGGAACCGTTGAAAAAAGAGCGCAGCCGGCAGATGCTCGCGTTAGCTAAAGAAAGCGCGCAGGCCTTTCAAAAGAAATTTATAGGTAAGACTTTGGAAGTGCTGTGGGAGCAGCAGGTGAATGGCGCCTGGTCTGGCCTGGCCGGTAACTATATTAAAGTATATGCCAAAAGCACCGGGGATTTAGCCAATCAACTTGTGCCTGTAAAGCTCACCAAAATTTACCGGGACGGGTTGTGGGGCGAGATTTCTAAAACCATGACCGACTCCATCTCGCCGTAGTAATCCTCTTTAAAAAGCGTCCTCCATCCGAAGCGCCCGTAGTAATGTTCGCGGTCTGGTGTGAATAAATATAGGTTTTTGACCTGGGCCAAACGGGCTTCCTCAATCACCCTGCGAACCAGAGCCTCTCCAACTCCCTGTTTCCTGTATTTTCCGTCAACATAGAGGCTGGCTATCCAGGGCGTGAGTCCCGGGTGTGTGTCCATATCGTCATCGTCCAGCGCCGCCGTCCCGATAACTTTACCGCTCTCCACCGCCACGAACAGGCTGGGGATGCCTCCCCGCCGGTAATGAGAAGGCAGGTATTCAGCATATGTATCGAGTGTAAAATTGGGTAAGATATTCTGCCACTGGTCGTAGTGCCATTTCGCTATAGTCTTTATGGCTTCCGGATGGTCGTTAATATATTCGATCTGAAAGTTCATTTCTTAAGTTTTTTCGTCGGGTTCTTGTCTTCGCAGGGCACTTTGGTCTGGCAAAGCCCGCACCCGAGCACGGTCTTATTTACATCATATTCGCTTTTTACCTGCTGTGGTGTATAACCGATACTGCGCAGGTATTCCTGGCACTTATTCTTGTCGTGCCCCTTTTCCGTTATCGCCCCGCTTGGACAGCGCTTTATGCAGACGCCGCATTTTTCGTTAACATAGGACAGGCAGTTAGTATATGGCCCCGTGGCTGTCCTGGGGCTGGCCGGAATATCAATAGCGGCAACCACGCTCCCGCAGCGGTGGGCGATTCCCTTTTCGGTAATAAAGCCGTCGGAAAGGCTGAACGTGCCCAGTCCGGCGGCGTAAGCGATGTGCCGCTCTGACCAGTTGGAGTACATTCCCTTTTCATTATGGAATACTTTTATCACTCCCGGTAAACCCGGACACGCCGCAGGATATCCCATCTTCTGAATAAACTCGACGACATGGTTGCGCACGGCGTCGTTAAGAATTTCGCCGTAATAGCGCGTATGTGACCAGTACCGGGACGGCAGGCGCGTTTCAAGGCGATTGGACTTGCGCGTTGCCTCCGCGATGGGCAGAATCCAGCTTATCACCGAGATTCGCGCCGGTATGTCTCCGGGGTTTTTATTTTCGGATAGCGTCAGGGCTTCACGGGGAGTGAGATGGGTGGGGCCGATAATGCTCTTGTACTCGTTGAAAAGTGGGTCGGCGCCATCAGCGAATTGCACCAAAGGCTCGTCGAAGTATATATCCTTATCGGATGTGGCCATCCGGTTCAGGGGGCTTTTAGCCACGAATGATTTGATTTCTTTAGTAATATTTTCCGCCGGGTTGTTAACTCTGTTAGACATTTTTTGCTCCTTATAGGCGCTCAAGATATTTTTAAATAATGTCAAGTCTGTGTTGCTCTCTCTTTTACTTGATTTTAGTTGTAATTAAAGTCTCTCTCCCCTTGTGGGAGAGAGTTAGAGTGAGGGGGAACAACGGATTTCATCTTCACCTGGCCTTTCCCATCGAAGCCGAGGAATTATCCTTCCTTCTATTTAACAACCAAGATTGAGTAGAACCTTGTTCCAATTATTATACATAAGACAATACGCTTTGGGAAGTGTTAAAAAAAATAGGCGGGAAAAGTATTGTGAAAATCAAAAATATGTTATAATTGGCTATAAACTTCCGGGGAAACTCTTGGTATTTCCGGAAGTGCCTTTCAAGGGCATAAGTCGCGCCCTCCTTTCTTTTTCTTTTTATAACATAGGTGAACTGTTTATATAGGGGTCTAAACTAACATAAAATTGGAGGTGCCGGTCATGGTTGCTAAGATGAATCTGGAAGAGTTCGCCCGTACTGCGGAGAGAATCCGGGAGAAAGCGCTTAAGGAAAAAAGGCTGCTGGATAATCCCTCCGACGAGGTATTAAGAGAGCTCGTGGCAAAAGAAGAAAGCGTCGTCAAGACGATTTATAATAACTTCGTGGCCGAGAGCGAACCCACCTCGCGGTCGCAGATGTTCACCAAAAACAGTGTCGATGACGCTTTCGGCGAGGATGAGGTTAAGCTGCTGGCCCAGTGCGAAAAGGCGCTGGCAAAAGAGCAGATTATCTCTGTAGACCGCGTTGTGGGCAGCCGTGACGGTAATACAATCGTTAGGCTTCTCTGCCCCGCCAAATTTGCCCATGTCGCTTACGGCGGCCAGAACCTGTTCGCGCCGGTAAAAAAGAAAGTGACGAAGCCGGATTACACTATAGTCTTTTTCGGCGACGCCGCCTGGGATACGAATAAATCCAAGCCTCTGCCTGAGAAGGACATCACCATCCGGCTGGCTTTCCTCGATGGCGAGCGCGCTGTCAAGATAATCAGGAACAGCAACTACATCGGCGAGTACAAGAAGGGCGTTTTCGCTTGCGAGGACTGGGTAGCCAAGATGAAGCGGGGCGGCATTTTCCTGCACTGCGGCTGCCGCGAGGACTATCTCCAGGCATCCCACGGCGGTTATAAGCCGGTGCGCACTCTGCTCGTCGCTTTAAGCGCCAACGGTAAAACGACCACGACCTGCCAGATTCTGGCGCGCAAAGGCATGGAAAGGTCATGGCTGATTCAGGATGACGGCGGCACGCTCATGCCGGACGGCTCGTTCCACGGCTTTGAGGCGGGTGGCGTATTCGTTAAGACGGAAGGCATTAACCCGGAGGAGCAGGTCGAGATATTTTATGGTTTGCTCAAGCCGGAAACCGTCTGCGAGAATGTCTTCGTCACTAAAGAGGGCGATTTCGACTTCGAGAACTTTTCGCGCACAACCAACGGACGGGCGNNAAAATGGTGGATAATATTGTCCTCATCACCCGCGGGCCGATAATCCCGGCGATATGCAAGCTGAATCTGGAGCAGGCCGCGGCGCTTATGGTCTTGGGGCAGGCGATGGAGTCATCCGCCGGCGACCCCACCAGGGCCGGGCAGATTAGGACGGAGTTCTTTTACGACCCGTTTATCGCCGGGGACAAGGCGTTCCACGCTAACCGCTTTTACGATATTTGTAAGAATCTTCCCCATATCCAGTATTACCTGATTAACACCGGCTCGGTCGGGGAGGGCTTCCGCTTTAAGGACATCAACGTGTCTCATACCATGAGCATACTGGACTCCCTTATCCGCGGCGGCCTGGAGGATTGGGTGGACTCTCCCACCGGCTTTAAAGTGCCGGCCTCTATCCGCGCGGTAGACGATGTCCTGGTGCACCCTGAACGGCTCTATTCCGAGACCGAGTTTGCGGAAAAGCAGAAAGAGCTGAATAAAATCCGCTACGAAGCCATCGAGAAGGTAGGCCCCGGCCTTAACCCTAAAGTGAAAAAGGTATTTGGGAAAGTAAAATAATCTGTCATTCTGGCGTAGGCCAGAANNTCCCCCATGATAATCGCCTTTTCCATATCTCCCTCTTCCTTGATGGGAGAGGGTGAAATCCCCGGAGAGGACTAAGAGCCTGCCCCGTATGAGCGACTTTGTCGCCATCCCGTATGAAGGTTAGAATCGGGACTTGATACGGGATTGATACGGAATCCAGCGCCCATCTCCTCTCCCCTTGAGGGAGAGGAACAAAAGGTGAGGGGGATTCGGCCCCGCTCCTGACAAATCAAATGCCCCCTTCAATAAAGCGGAGGGGGCATTTTTGTTTTGAATATAGAATATGAACTTATGATAGAATCGCCTCTATTTCTTCAAGAATCGGAATGACACGATTGAAATAATTTTCTACGTCCTGTAACGTAAGTTTCAAGTCATATGCACCCATGTGAGCCAGATTCTGTTTTATTGTATTTATACCGTCTAGTGCTTCTATCTCAGAACATTTTTCCGTGAATTTTTTATAGAAAGCCTCTGAAAAATTGGGACTAAAAATTTTTAACGTCGTGCCGATGTTTTGACGCTTTGGATTTCTAAAAGATTCTTTGATATCCTTACAGATATATTCAGCAATATAACTATCGTTTATTTTATGAGCTCGTTCTCTGAACAGTATTTCAATGCTTTCCTCGAGTACTCCCAACAAACATACGTCTACATATGTAGCTAAATGCGCGTCTAAACTCGTCCCGGGTTGAACTGTAGCCCAACGTTTTGCATCTTTAATAAGCGCGGTAATATCACTTAGCTTCAATGTGATGTCGGTGTTATGGATAGCCATTATTTGAAAAGTACCTCAGTGGCCAAGTTAATCCTTTGCCTTACTGTGTCTACGTCGGTCGTGGAAGATGAAACAGCGTCCAAAAACTTTTCAGTCTTGATTAACTGATTATACCTATTCCTTATGTCTCCTGGTATTGCCTCATTTCGGGCAAACGCAACCATGACAGAATCATACACAGCCGCATTTATCCCTCTTGAAATGTGAAAAGGTTTTTGTCCTAACTTGTCATAAACAGCGGTAACAGTCCTGTTGAATAGCTCTCTATATGTTTTAATGTTTGCCCCATGTCTCTGCCGAAACATAAAATCTGTGATGAACTTTTTCATTGGTTTACTATAATCCGCATCGATGAGTGCAAGAAAGCGTGCTATTAGTTCAATATCCCTCATACGCGCATCGGGAGTGCTGGTTCCAAATACTTCCCTCCAGGCTCCAATCTTATTCATTTCTTTAAGTAGGTCATTGAATGGACTATGACACGAAGCGTTTCGGACTTCCTGCGGCGATAATGCCGTACCCCCTGTATTAAGTCTTGAGAATACTTCGTACATGCTTGAAGTATCGCCAGGGTCAATTTGTTCTACAATGATTACTCTCAATATAGAGTTTTTAAATCTATTTCTATCGCTCTCGTTTAGTGTGTCATAATTTCTCCCTTCCCATTGTGGGCTAACTCCTTTTAAAAAGAAGGTTGTTCCATCAGGAAGCGACTTTGCAAAGAACCCTACAATCGTTCTTATTCTCTGCTGCCCATCTATTATAAGTTCTTTCCCTGATTCTTCCCTGTAAAAGAACACTGGAGGTACTGGCAAGCCAGCAAGAAACGACTCTATAAGTCTGCTGGCTTGCTGGTTCTTCCATACCCACCCCCGCTGAAATTCGGTCGTAATTATTTCTTTGCTATCCCACCTTGCTCTTAGCACTTCCAATGTAGGATCAGAAGGATATACCCTTATCTTATAAACGGGTATCGAGACATCATCTTCTGCCTCTGATGGAATTGCTTCCACTGGCATTTCTTCATTTGGAACAAGTTTTGGGAGGAATTCACTCGTGCTAGCTAATACCGCTACCGAATCCTGTGCGCTTTTTCCGTGTGTTGCGCACCTATCTTGATAGGTATCCCTAATGTATGCCTCGAGAATTCTTAATCTCCTGTTTAAATCATCTTTCTCGAACAGTCTCTTGTTATTTCCAAGATAGTTTGCCAGTAGAACACCACTCAGTTCTTGGAATTTTTCTTGTTCGAGCAGTTCAATCTCTTTCATATACATACTCCTCCGGGAAATGGCATTTATTGTTTCAATATTGTATCACAAGCGTTTGCTAATTTCATTTACAATCTATTTTTAATTTTCTCAGCATTAATATTAGAAGCTAAAATCTTTTCATCCTCAAACCCTACTGCCCCCGTCTGTCCCCGCGCTATATTATTCCCTCACCCCTCACCCCTCACCCCTTTACCCTATCATTTAACATAAAGTCAGAAACAACTCATAGCTGCCCAGCTACGGATTCGTTTCCTTTTATAAGGCTTTCTGAGGCTAATTTGGCTTAAAACAAATGCCCCTTACCAAATCAATGGTAGGGGGCTTTATTCCCTTTCCCCTTCTCCCTTCTCCCTTCTCC
>PLLL01000004.1 GCA_003141235.1 Dehalococcoidia bacterium | reverse complement strand
TCAAAACGGGAAATTACCGGGACACCGACCAGATACTGTCCGTGGATATTATCGTAAACAGACTCAAGGCCGGGACGGTAGAAGTAGGATACATCTCCGCCATACCCGGGTTAAAGGACGGCCTTTTTTCCAAAGAAGAAGTTTTATTGCTGGATGCCCTCGCCGAACGCCTGGGAGAACTCACCGAACACAGGCAGACAGAGCAAAGGGTAAAAGATGAGAGAGACAAAACACAGCGATATCTTGACCTTGCCGGCGTTATCTTCTTGGCTGTTGACACTACAGGAATAGTGACCTTGGTTAACCGCAAGGGGTGCCAGGTGCTAGGTTATGAAGAAAATGAAATAATCGGCCGGAACTGGTTTAACAACTTTGTACCCGAAAGACTTAGAAACACGATAATTCAGGTCTCACAGAAAGTACTCGCCGGTTTTAGTGAAGATACCGAGTATTATGAAAACCCTGTCCTGACTAAAAGCGGTGAAGAGCGGATGATAGCCTGGCATAATACGTATATCAAGGATGACGCCGGTAATATCCTGGGGTCACTCAGCTCAGGGGAAGATATCACGGAATCCAAACAGTACCAGGAGCTGCTCCAGACGATTTCCGATAACTCGCCCCTGGGAATCTTCATCCTTCAGGATGAAAAGCTGCAATATACCAACCCCCAGTTTCAGAAGCTTACCGGCTACTCCCAGCAGGAGCTGGAAGGACGTAAACTGCTCAACCTCGTATCACTTGAAGACAGCGATGTCGTCAGGTCAAGCACGGCCGTTATCATACAGGAGGAAAGTTCCTACCTGTGTGAATATCGCATCCTCAGCAAGAGCGGACAAATCAAATGGGTCATGCAAACCGTTTCGCTGATTCACTACGAGGGTAGAGCTGCCATCCTCGGCAACCTGCTGGACATCACCGAGCGTAAATACCTGGAGAGAAAAATGGTCGAGTACGAAGAAATTAGCAAAATGAAGACCGATCTTCTGGCCACGGTCTCGCACGAGCTGCGTACGCCGCTGGCCACGATTAAGGGCTATTCTACCCTGATTCTCGACTATTATGCCCGGCTTGATGCGGACGAGACCAAGGATTACCTCAGATCCATCGACATGTCAACCGACCGGCTGGCAAAACTCGTCGATAATTTGCTGGATACTTCCCGTATGGACTCAGGGCTGCTCAAGCTGGAAAAGTCGCCGACCAATATAGCGCAGTTAATCAAGGGTATAATTACCGAGGCGAGTGTTAGAGCCGAGCGTTACCATATCACGGTGAAGCCTTTAAAGAGACTGCCCAAAGTTAATATCGATGCTAAAAGAATCCGGCAGGTGCTTGATAACCTTATCGATAACGCGATCAAATACTCACCGCCAGAAAAAGAGATTATGATATCGGCGGAAAAATCAGACAACGAGCTGTTTATCAGTATTACCGACCAGGGTCCCGGTATCCCTGCGGGCGAGCTTTCCAAAATTTTCGAGCGCATGTACCGAATTGAACAAAGACTGTATTCAGGTGCGAACGGCATCGGGCTGGGTCTCTACATATGCCAGAGGCTGGTGCAAGCTCACGGCGGCCGGATATGGGCGGAGAGCACACCGGGCCAGGGAAGTACCTTTAAGTTTACTCTTCCCCTGACCACGACGAAGAAAAAAAGAACAGTCAGGAACGCCGGATGAGCGCCCTGACAGGAAAGTGAGGCGACACCATGTCTGCAAAGAAATCCATGGTTCTGGTGGTTGACGATGATATTCGGATATTACGCATGATGAAACGCATGCTGGAGCTGGAGGGTTTCCAGACAACCATCGCCAATAGCGGTGAAGTAGCCCTGAAAACGTTTGAGAAGGAGACGCCGGACCTCATTTTACTCGATATTATGATGCCTGACATGGATGGATATACCGTATGTCAGCGGATACGCGAGTTCTCACAAGTACCCATCATCATGGTTACCGCCAAGGGTGATGATAAAGAAAAAGTGGCCGGGCTGAACATCGGCGCCGATGACTATGTTACCAAACCGTTTTCCGCTAGCGAACTGGCGGCGCGGGTACGGGCGGTGCTGCGCCGTTTTGGAAACCAGGACAGACCGGCTGAGGCCGTCTTCCATTATAAAGATCTGGCAGTAGACTTCGCTTCACACCGGGTCATGGTAAAAAACAACGAGCTGAGACTGACATCCACTGAGTACAGGCTTTTATCTTACATCTCTCTCAATGCCGGCCGTGTCATTACACCCGACCAGCTATTACACAAGGTTTGGGGGGAAGAGTATATCGGCGCGCCCCACCTCCTCCAGGTTAACATCGCCCGGCTGAGGAAAAAACTGGGGGATGATGCCAAGAAACCTTCCTACATCATGACCAGGCCCGGTATAGGGTATATCATGTCTAAAACGACGTAGTAACCAGGATTGTCATCAAAAGCCGTGATAGTACTTTTTTATCACGGCTTTTGATTTTTCTGTTAACATCCGCCGCCTCTTTGTGATACTGTTGTAACCCACCGGTACTAGACTATGACCGAACTTCTTGATACAGGAGAGAACCAATGGTTCTTGTCTGGAAAGATATCAAATCATTCCAAAGACACCTTGAAGTCATGAGGACATTCCGTCAATCTCATAGCACCTTCTCCTCAGAC
>PLLL01000069.1 GCA_003141235.1 Dehalococcoidia bacterium | reverse complement strand
ACTACTTTAATGCTGATGGGATCCGTTTTCATCACCGTATTCGCTCTGACGTAGTACGTCAGCTGATAGTTTCCTGGTGTCTCCAAGGATAATTGTCCGGAGTAAATACCGGGCGATTTTTCTTTCAAGTTTGCTGTGTTAGCAACCCCCTCCGGTGAAGTATAGACGCAGGATACATTCGCGCTTTGCACGGCTTTACCATAGTCGTCATTAATTCCGATGGATATCGGTACTTGCTTTCCGGTCCGTAAAGCTATTGGTGCATCTTGGCTGGGTGCGGTGATTTCAGCCGGCGAAAGCCATGATACCATCCTTTGCCAGAATTGGGGCGGGGCTGTGTTGTTGGAAGTCACCGCGGCTGGTATTTCCGGCAGGTAATAAATCACCCTCCCCAGCCCGTAATAAGAGGTCGCTAATACGGGGTTATTTTTACCATCGACAGCGGGTGCCTCGCCGTTTGGTTTGAGGGCAGATAGGCGGTAGTGGCTGACAATGAACGGAGATAAGCCTTTTAAAACAGGATTGGCCTGATCCCGGAAAACGGCTGGCGTATCTACAGAAGATTGCGGGCCGGTGATGTTTACCGGAAGAAGGTCGGTTAGCTTTAATTTACCTGTCGTCTGGGGCATTGAAGGCCCAATGAATAATAGATTACCTCCGGTAGCTGCATAGTTAGTTAATGCCTGAATTGTATTATCGTCGTAAGAAAGTACGGAACCGATATACGGAGCAGCGGCTAATAGCATGGAAGGGGGAATACCATTGGTGCCATAATTTACCGACCCATAACCGAAAACAAAAACTTTACCGTTACCGTACTGCCGGGCTATTGCCACCGCCTTGCCCTGAACAGGTACCGTAATCGGTGTGCCATGACCAGTCGGCTCCTCGCTGTATTTTGTGTCTATTGTCAAGATAGGTTGCCACGCCGGGTCGTAATCGATAAAAGCAGTTGTCCAATCTAGCTTATCGAATTCCTTCCCGTCGATATTCGCGTTAGGGTAAAGCGTCCCATTGCTATAAATTTCCGGTAAAATAGTAAGATCGGATTGGTCCACGACCATTTTACCGTAGATACAGCAGATATTTTCCATGGATTTAAGTCCCATGGTGTTCATTAGCCAGTCTGAAGTATTGCGCTGTAGCCATTCGGCGGGAAAGGCACGATCACCGTAAGGCGGATGATGGTAAAGAATGCAATAAGGATCATCGTTGCCCGGCGGATTGACTGCTTTACCACCTCCAGCATGCAGTAATACCAACACTCGGCCACCATTATTGACATAGTCTGTCAGGCGACTGGCATCTTCTTGCTTGACATCAGAGCAGGCCAGGACAATAAGACCATAGTTGCTGAGGTCACTGGGAAGAGTTTGTGTTCCGTTTTCAAACACCACGCCGTAATCTGAAAAGACGCTTTCCAGCTTGCTACGGTTCGGCCAGGAATTCCAATCGGTGAGGTAATCAGTATAGACCTGCATGTTTTTATTTGTATGCAGCGCCACGATATCATATTTTTTCAGCATATCCGTAATCATGGGTAAATCATCGGGTGAAACAATATCCGTATTGGCTGGAGAATCTTTACCCAGCACTGTCCCCAGGAAAGTCTGGCCACTGCCGTATTCCACTAACAGTACCCGCGGCTTTACTATTTGCAGGTTAAAGTCAGCTTTGTCTGTAGATTGCGGCTGAAGCATTAAAGAGGGGTTAAGGAGGGCGATTAATAAAACCATAAACGCTATTCCATTTAACGGCGTTAGCCGTAACAGCTTACGCTGCCAGACAATCAACCCGAGCACGACAATGACCGGGATTAGCCAGTAGATGGAAGGGAGGTTGAAAGAGACCGCTTTCATGTTCTCACTCTCCTCCCTGTAAAGATAGGCCAGACGATATACCCTGCCGCTAAGATAAACCCGGCCGCCAAGAAATAGAAATAGTAGCCATGATAAGACTTCACCGGCTTATCAATGGCTGACTGTAACGGTCCCGGCAGAACTACTGGCTTAGTGGCATAATCCAAGTAATAAATATTTTCCCCCGAGTTTGCGGTTGCGGACCGCCATAGAATTCTGGTGGCATCCAACTGCGCTGAAACGGGGACAGTATCACCAGAGATAGCGTATTCCAGGGTATTTGACCAGAAAACGGGAAAACTGGGGTGCTCGGCCCAGTTATTCCAGCGCGGGTCGCTGGTGCTTGCCCATAAAAACACCGTGCCTTGATTTACTTTTTTAAACATCAGCATCGGTTGATTGCCCACGGTTATTAAAACTTGCTGTTGCGGTGGCGTATCAACCGGATTATATTGAGTCACGATCAGCGGCACGCTTTCCAGTTCCAGATTGCGGGTAACGGCATTTTCTCTGGTAGTGATACCCTGCAACTGACCGTATTTAGATGGTTTCAGGGTGGCAGGTAAAACGGCGGCGAGAGGGCTTTTATTCCAGGTATCATTCACTCTCAGTCCGCCAGTAAAAACGAGCGTCCCACCGCCATTTACCCAATTCGTTACTTCCGTGCTGAGTTCATTGGGGAAATCGGCGGTATCTATGCCATCCATCACCAGTAGTTTCGTCGTTGCAAGCAACTGATGCAATTTAGAAACATCCAATGCCCCCGGTTCAATAATGGTATCTGTACTTACCAGCGGCGAAGATTTTAACGCTTTATCGATATAGCCCGGATTGGAACCGTTTTGTGAAGCAATTATCACGGGTGTTTGAGCGGGAAATGCCTCCAGGTCCCAGGTTACTTTATCATCTACAGAACCTGCTACATTTGTTGATAATACAATATCGTATTTGCTAAGTCCGGTGGTATTATCGGTTACGTTGAGTTCTTCCCAGCTTAAAGACTGGGCGGACACCGATATTTTAGCTCGTACGAGAACAGTACTTCCGTTCATCAGGCGTAACTCACCGGAGATATCATCTTTGCCCGTATTCGCGATGCCTATTCTGGCGGTGGATTGTGTATTTAAAACAGTAAGGTGGGGTAAATCCATTACCGCGATAAACGCGGGCTTGTTACTGCTCTGGCTCGAAACAGGAATAAGTTGAATACCATCTTTGTTGAGGTCGGTCTGGAGTGCATCAAGTCCGGGATAACCTATGTATGTATCGGTACTACCGATGAGCAATAAAACCGGCTCGGCGCCCGTCCGTGCTTTCAGGAGGTCAGCCGCCTGCCTAAATACACTAGGTGAATACGATGTTGAGGCTGAATCAGTCTTATACGCTTGCAGAAGCTTGGTCAGTTCCTCTTTGCCTGCACCATCAGCGAGAGAACAACCAGAGGTTGTAAAGACTCCCCAGTGGGTATTAGCCGAAATCTTGCTTGCCACAGCCAGCGCTATCTGGCGTAAGGGTGATTGCCCCTGGGCGCTGCTGAAAAATGCGCTATCGTCAATAATCAATCCTAACGGAGGAGCTTGTGTTTTTGAAGCTGCCGGTTGGGAGAGAGCGAGCGTCATGATAGCCAGAATTACAATCGGGACAAGCAGCTTTAGTGGAGGAAGCGCCGAGCGGACAGCCCGGGACGGTGAAGATTTTGGTAAAAATTTGGTGGCACTGAAATATAGCTCGGGAGCCTGGCGCCGCTGGAGATAATAAGACAGAATTAAAAATACCGTACCCGCGGCGGCCAGTAACATCAGGAACGGTTGAATCAGAAACATTTATAGTTCCCTCTATTTTCCTGTGACGGCCGGGCAGGTTAAGCCACCGCCGGAGCTTGGTGGTTGGCGTGGAGGCATGTCTGGGGGTAGCGGCGGTACGGTTACATGAGCTTGCCCCGGTTTAACCGGGACTTCCTTTTTAATCCAGTTTTGAACACTTGCGCCATTCTGGGCCAATGCTAGAAAATAGCGCGACATGATATCGGAGCTGCCCAAAGGTAATATCTCTGGTGACATGTTATACGTAACATTAGTAGATAACGACTTTATAATCGACGGGTCCAGTGTTGGGACAGCCAGTAATTCGCCGCTGTATTTCATATCCGGCCATTTAGCGGGAGCTGCGGCTTCAACGTAGTAAGATACTTCCAGGTTGGGCGAAGCTGATTGTTCATTACCGGTTACCGGGCGTAGTAAAACCGTACCGGCCACCAGTGTTTTATCGAGTTCGCTGGCCAGTTGCTGGCCATTCTGGCCTTCCCATTTTACCTGCACGCCCAGGAGCTCTTGTAGGCCCCTTAAATCCAGGGTTACCTTACGTATTGGACCTAGAAAATACTGCCCGCCAGTATTTGCCGTAGTCGAGGTCAGGTTCTGAGCAATATCTTCCAGGAACTGACCGTACTGCTGAAGGTTAATTTCTTGTGTGCCAAACATAGCTTCAGAAGCCTTGGAAATGTCATCCGCAGCAGATTTAACCGTCGCCTGCTGCTGCGCACCATTCTGGTTGGCTGCCAGCCCAAGGAGATGCCCTGCCTGGTCGAGAAGATAATAGACATCCGGCTTATACATCGGGGTGGTGGAAAAAGGCTGCGCCAGAGCTTCCATATCAGCACTAAGTGCTGTGAATGCATCCTGCGGGTTGGTGGCTTTGTCCAGGGCTGAATTTTGCGTTGCCATTTTGTTAATGGCATCACTATAGCTTTCTACGGCAGTTGTAGTATTTTGAAGCTGTTGTAGCTCGGCATAGTTATCGAGGGTCATAGCCATGCGCTTGGAGGCACCGATGAGTTGGTCTTCGCCCATTTTCAGGTTCTGGATAGCATCAATATCGCTGGGGTTGTTCCACATATTGAAGGCGCTGCCCAGCATTTCACCAGCTGAGCCGAGTTGGTCACCGGCAATGCCCAATGAGCCATAATAGGAAGAAACATACCGCATCTTCCACAGGTCGGTGACACCGAGGTTTGACTCCTGTTGCTGGTAAACCCAGGCCGGTCCAATGCAGGTTGCCGTGGGCATGGTAACATCTTCGAAGCTCGTTGGGGCGTTCAATTTAATGGACGTAATATAGTTGGCGGCTACGGCACGCGCCAACTCGCTTGTCTCCTTTAGCGCCATTTCCGCCGATTGCAAGTCCTGCGCAATCTTGGCTAAATCTTCCGGATTGCTTTGAACGCGCATGAGCTCCATGTCCTGCGAACTGCTGGCAATAGCCTGGGATGCCTGTACCAAGGCATTATACAAAGCTTTGGCGTCTTCGGGACTTAAGGACGGGTCGACATTGCTGGGCGATTTAGTTAAATCATTAGAAACGTTGGCCGATGGCACGTATGATGGCCAGGTATCATCCCAGCCGCTGGTCATTTTTTCCAGGTTCGCCAGGTCCTGCCATGGGATATTCCGCTCCATGAGCGGAATGCTCTGGTCGACGATGTGTGAATTAAGGTCCTTTAATACATCGCCCAGAGTTGCCATATCCTGCATTAACTTGGCTGTATCGTTGGTTGAGAGGGAACTTTCCAGATTTTGCAGTGTATTTTCGTCATCGTAAAACTCGAGCTTGCTGGCGGCATTCATAATTACTTCGCGGGCTTCCATCATATCATTAGCCAGCCCGATGCCAAGTTGCTTTAAAGCCGCCGGGTCAGCGGTACTTCCCGTAGCAGTAAGCAGTTCACCGGCTTGAATAAAGGCAGTACCGGCATCAGCAAGGGAAACACCGTTGGCGTCCTGATTCTGTAAATCCTTACCTGCCTGGGTCAAATCGTTTCCGGCCGCTGTCAGGTTACCCGATTCCAGATTGTTTCCGGCCATTTTAATGGTAGCCGCTACGCTAATTAATTCCTGTGACCCCAAACTCTTGCCGAGAGCGTCCAGGTAATTTGCTGCGCTATTTAGGCTTTGTCCCACTTCCTTCATGTTAGGTACAGCCGCCGCCGCCAGTCCCAATTGCTGGGTCATGCCTCTTAGGCTTTGCACTTGGGCTGAAAAATGACCGGCATTTGAGGCCAATATCGGTCTGGGAGTTTGATACCACTGATAGCCCAGGAAACCGGCTACTAGAGTAAGGACAATAGCGCCGGTAATTACCCACGAGCCATATTTCCACCAGAAGGGCAGCCGTAACTTCCGTAAATCTAATGCTCTCAGGCATTTTTCGGCGTCATTTGCCAAGGCGCTTTCAAATCCAGTGGGCGCCCGTTTTTCTTTTTGGGCTACTTGAAATGTATCAAATGCGCTGGAAATACGGTCGGCGGTATTAAACTGGGCATCGATCATCCGGGCGACCCTATCCGGGTGCCGCGAGTTGATTTTCCTGAGTACGGAGCGAATATACTCGAGGGGATTATTAGTTTTTAGCTGTATCTTCGCCATTTTAAATTACCCCTGTCGTTTTTCACGATGTGTAAGCGCCGCCGTCGCTTAAGATAAGTCACAAGAGCGACGTCAAATGAGGTTGCCGTATCGATAGCGGCGTATTCTACGCCTAACCGGGTGCATTGCGCCCTCAACGATTCACAATATTTAGCGACCTGTATTTTGTACTTTTCACGCAGGTTTTCATTGACGTGCATGACCTGTTTAAAAGAGCCCTCAAGGTCGCGGAAATCAACATTGCCGTCAAAAGTAAGTTCCCTTTCGGCTTTATCTAGAATGTGGAACAAAATTATACTGTGCCCTCCGAAAGATGCTCTTCTGAGGAAAGCGGTAATTTCATCATCCTCGCCTAAGAGATCGGAAACCACGACAATGATAGCACGCTTTTTAATAGAATTAATGTGATGCTGGAATACCGGGAACGGTTTCGTATCTTGATTAGTCTCCGCGGCACTTAAAAAACGAAGCAAGCGGTGTAAGTGAACGTGTCCCCCGTGAGGGGGTAAAACAGAAGCGCTGTCTCCGGGGGATATAAAGAGTCCCACGCGGTCATGCTGTCCCGAGCCGATGTACGCCAACGCGGCAAGTAAATATTTAGCGTACTCAAACTTAGATATACCGTTAGAAGAAAAAGACATCGAGGGGCTGGCATCAAGTAGAAAATAAATGCTGGCATCCCGCTCGACCTCGAACTGCTTCACGAAAAACCGGTCGGTGCGCGCGTATGCCTTCCAGTCGAGGAGTCTCAAATCATCGCCGGGAGAATATTCGCGTAAATCGGAAAAATCAATGCTGCATCCTTTGAGTAAAGAAGGATTAAGGCCTTGAAACAGACCGCGTACGATTATTTTTGCAGCGATATTTAAGCGCTTAAACTGCTTAACGCTATCTGGACGCAGAATGTCTGCCTGCGTATTATCTGCGGCAAGATTGGAAAATATAGCTGCGGTTTTTGTTAATGGCAAAGCTATTATTCTCCTTTAATTAATATATCGATAATTGTATCGACTGAAATCTCCTCTGCTTCTGCCTCGTAGCTGAGTATGATCCGGTGCCGCAGTACTGCATGAGCCAGGAGTTTTACATCGCTTACTGAAACGTTAAAGCGCTGCTGAAGCAATGCATTTACCTGCGACGCTTGAGTCAGACATATGGCGGCACGCGGCGAAGCGCCCCACTGAATATATTTATTGACATATGACGAAGCATCAGGTCCGGGACGCGTAGACTGCACGAGATTAATGATATAGGACATGACATGCTCGGCGATTGGAACCTGGCGGGCCAAATCTCGAACTGTGATAAGGTCGTCGCGACCGGCAACTTTTTCCGCTGGTGGCATCGGTTTAAGATTAAGAGAAACGATTCTCGCTTCTTCGTCTTTAGCAGGATAACCAACCTTGATGAGGAACATAAAACGATCCAGTTGTGCCTCGGGCAGGGGATAGGTACCTTCATGCTCCAGCGGGTTTTGTGTCGCGAGGACGAAAAATGGCTCATCCAGGGTGTAGGTATGCCCGCCGACTGTTACCCGATGCTCCTGCATACATTCGAGTAAAGCAGACTGCGTTTTCGGTGCCGCTCTGTTGATTTCATCTGCAAGCACGATATTGGAAAAGACTGGCCCCTGAACAAACTCAAAGCTGCGCCGGCCGTCATTTTCCTGAAGGATTGTGGTCCCAACGATATCAGTGGGCATTAAGTCCGGGGTAAACTGGATGCGTGAAAATCCCAGGTCAAGGATTGACGCAAGAGTGTGTATAGTTAATGTTTTTGCCAGGCCTGGCACGCCTTCAATCAATGCGTGACCGCCGCTAAACAGGCAAATCAACAACTCGTCAACGAATATTTCCTGCCCAATAATTGTATTGTGCAATTGCCCTTTAATCCGTGTATAAAGGCTGGAAAATTTATCAACTTGTTTTTCAACCGGAATCGTATCCATACGATATATTATAACGCTTTTTACGGAAAAAGGTTACTGATTTCAATTAAAAATCAGTAAAATATCTATTACTTTAGTCATGTCTATACGTTAAATAAGAAGCAGAAGTCGGAAAATCCGTTGCATTTCAAGCGCGTTATAATTAGAATAATCTATTAAGAATGACTCGAACCTTCGACCAAGCAGCTAATGGTTATTTGGACGAACTAATGGTAAACAGTCTTCTATTTTACAAACATCTTTTTATGACTAGAAGTCACTTTTAGATGAAAAGTTCAATGTTAGATGAAGGCAAGAAAACTACTTCGAGAGTCTCTCCTCAGGTAAACATGTTGCTTGTGATAATTCTGTAATCTCATACTCGTTTGTTGTGACGGGATAGTGACTTGACTTGTGTATAATCCGTAAATAAAGAACGAGATAAAAATACATCAAACAAAAAGAATAAAAGAGGTGCCCCATGAAGAAAGTTGCCCTATTTTTGGTGGTCTTCCTACTCTTGTTACTATCTGCCTGTTCCAGTGGCGTGTCCCAAGAACAGTACAATAAAGCGACAGCTGACATTACCGCCGCGCAGAGCCAAGTCCAATCCCTGCAAAGCCAAGTCCAATCTCAACAAACCAGCAAAGATGCCATGACGAAAAAGAACGCGGTAGCGTCAGCCTACGCCGAATTTTTTGACGTGCTGATGTACCCGGCATGGAATCAGGTGGGGATTACGCCGCGTTTTACTTATACGTCCTACACTGATTGGTTAGCAGACATGAATAACAGGGCTATTAGCATCGGGGACAATGAACTGTCTAACTATGTTCAACAGCTACAACAGGGCGGGCAAACAGCCACGACGGCATCGTACAATCTGATGAATTACTGCATGAGCAAAATAGAGGGAAACCTGAAATAAAGAGGGCGAAAGTTTACCCAATCTCTTTCAATGCCTTCTCCAAATCGGGGGTTAAAGGGGAAATAAATTCTATGTACACGCCAGACATCTGGTATAGAATATCTTCGTAAGGTAGTTAGATATAAATTCTGCCCTTCCCTCTTCGATTGTTAACTTCAAATTGATACACTACCTTTTTTGACTCATTTATCAAGATTGACTAGTCTCAATAGTAGTATTAAGATAACAATAATTGCATGACGGATTGCGAGCAGGCTTTAGGAGGTTGATGGAAATGAATAATAAATGGCTGCGAACCGGTTTTCTGATACTGACTCCTGTCATTATTTTATTGTTCACCTCATGTCTTCAGCTTCCAACCAGCACAAGCTCAACCGGGAATCCTTCTACCGCGACGACCGGAAGCCCTTCTAAAGAAATAACGATAGCGACCAAATACCCTAGCGCCAAGCTTATGGCGCCAGAGATCATCGATTCCGGGCTTCCGTCAGCTACAAGCGTACTCATTACACCCATGGCCATAGTAGGACAAGCTTATTTACTGCAATTGCCGGCTTTTGGCGGCCGGCCGCCGTATCGCTGNNCAACGGGAAAGGTTTCCGGTACTCCATTAAAAAGTGACCATTATAAATTCAACCTGATATTATCGGACTCCGAGGGTACCGAAGTTTCGCAGAATGTTCGCATCACGGCGGCGCAAATCCTGCCTACTCCCACGAACCAGGGCGAAATGGGCCCGAGGGATGTTTACTCCACGCCTATTGCCCCGCTTGTTTACTACACCACTCCTCTGGTTAACGCCATTGTATCGGTAATTATCCCGGCGGACTATTCGTGCGGCCAGTATTTCGCTATGAGGCCCTGCGTCCAAGGTGCCGGGGATTCTTGGACCTTCCGCCTCGTCGGGCTTCCTAAAAACCTGACATACGATACCAATTCGGGCTTAATTCAAGGGGAGATAACCGGGCTTACGGCCGCCACGCAGGTTGATACATTCCTGCACGGCGCCAACGGAAAGGAAGCCCAGGCCAGCTTTACCCTCAAGCCTCCCGCGAGTACTTACATTCCCACAACGACTTCATCCAGTGGTGGAGGTGGTGGTGGCGCCACTTCTACCACGATAAACACGGCCAACCAGTATATTGATG
Organism: Dehalococcoidia bacterium; assembly: GCA_003141235.1. Classification (GTDB taxonomy): domain Bacteria; phylum Chloroflexota; class Dehalococcoidia; order Dehalococcoidales; family RBG-16-60-22; genus Fen-1077. The sequence continues at coordinate 63,117 of PLLL01000069.1, read as the reverse complement.
TTTATATCAGCCAGTCCACTTATGGCATTGCTGATATCTGGGTGGATGGCGCAGGCCCGTACCGGCAGCAATACCGTGCACCGGCTTCCGTCGGGACTCATACCATTCGTATCAAGACCTATGGGAGTACGACATACCCAGCTTTTGATAAGACGGTCAGCGGAAGTGTCAGTCCCGGCAAATACTGGTCGTACCAGCTAAAATAACTATAAGAACGCCAGCGGGGCACGAGTAGAAAAGATGCAAAGAAAAAAATGGTTTCGGTCAGGTATTTCCGTGTTAGCAATTCTGTCTTTGCTATTGCTTACAGGGTGTATCTCCAGCGAGAGGGTCACACCCGCTTCACCGATAGCAGGCGATGAGATTACCATATCTACTGGTACGCAGGGCCATGTCGGACAGCTTTTCATCGGGCTGGGGGACACAGGCAAACAGGACTATGTTGATGCTAACGGCAAAACGCGGACGCACCTGGCTGCGGGATTATTTTTGCATATCGACGGAAACCCTCCGGTTGAAAAGCACGTAAGTGTTCACGCGGGCGATACCGTTGAATTTCAAGACTACTCGCTTTATGTCGAGGAAATAAGCGCCGGTGGCACTGCCTGGGCGCCTGGAGCATCGACGGGACATGTCAGCCTGATTGTTAAGCAGCCATCGCAGGCTCCGGCACCCTCAGTACAACCATAGAAAACGACTTCCTTTTGCAGAGCGGAAGCCAGTAAAGCCGATTTCACCCTTAACCTGCCAGCCAAGAAAATCGAACACTGGTACTCGAATATCTAAACCTAAAATTCTATAGGGCTTCTTCAGACTATAAAAAAGGTTTTTAAGGAGGCATAAAGTTCTGTAAAGAATTCCCAAACGCTGGCATAGAGATGGTAAGATATTTTGAAAAGGTAGAACCTGATCAATAAATTTCCAACTTAAGTCATCATATTTCTGGTGGAGTTCGACTCCATTGTTTTCCTTACTTTAGTAGATTATAATCAGATATGCCCGCATAGTACCAGGAGTTATCACCCTCCATCTCCTGAAGCCATTTTAACCATTGCAACTACTTAAAAAGAGCTACATGGGGGCAGCAACATGGTCGCTTATGCGAAGAGGAGGCGATACCATGCCATACAAGAACCAATCATGGTACAAACTTGCCGGTATATTCTTAATTCTAATGTTGGCAATATTATCGTTTGCAGCTTGTAGTGGTGGTGGCAAGGCGATAACACAAGTCCAGGCACCGCCGAAATATGGCAGTGTGACACCGCAGCCGCTTGCACCACACAACACTAACGTTATTACGGCCACGGCGGGTACCGGCGGCTCGATATCACCGTCCGGGATCGTAGTTGTCCAGGTGCATACTAATAAAACCTTTAGCATTAACCCTAATGATGGTTATAAAATTACCGACGTTAAAGTCGATGGTGCGTCGGTAGGACCGTTAAATGTATATACCTTCAAGGATGTTTTTGCCGATCATACAATCTCCGCAGTCTTTGATAAGCTTATTAAAGTAATTTATACGATTACAGCTACGGCCGATGCCAACGGCTCGATATCACCATCCGGTACAGTAAATGTTGATGAGCATGCTAGCCAGGTTTTTACCATAAAACCCAACGATGGCTACAAAATCGGTGACGTTAAGATTGACGGCGTATCGGCGGGAGCGGTTAATACCTACACCTTCAATGATATTATAGCTAATCATACGATATCTGCCGTTTTTGTCGAGCTAGGGCCAGCGTCGATGTACGATGGCACCTACACAGGAACCTTGAAGTACAACTACCGGAATTCGAAAAGCATTGACTCCCTGGGCAACCCAATATGGAACCCGTGGACTACCGCTTCCTTCGACCTCACACTTACTTTCAAAACAAATGAAATCGATGCTGATGCGGTCACTGCCATTGTTACGCATGTTAGTTGCAGTGAGCCGGGGTTTGGTGCTACCGGAGACGGCATCACGCCTTTGAACGTGAGTGCTGAAAAAGCGTCAGTAGGATATCTTCCAACCAAACCTCCAATTACTCATTCTGATTTGTCCATTGTAATCACCTTCCAGAACGGTGCGGTTCTCGATCTCTGGAATGTAAACGCGAGTTCTGACGAAAGTTCGCTGTACAACAATGCACCAGATGCAGTTGCCTCCGGAACCTGGAATGCTTATAATGTCCCCTCAGGCATTTTAAAAAATATTGATAACCCAGCTATTAATAGTTATTATGAGTTCCAGTTCACCAGCTGGAGTCTCACGAGGGTGTCCCCGCCAACGACAGTCTGGGGTACACCACCCGTTAAATGAGTCACTTTACTTCCTTGTGACCTGTACTCATTTCGACCTGTCCCCCGTAAACGATACCAAATATAATATCGTAGAAAGAGCATAGTTTACCGCGTTTTATTTCACTCAATCGTAAAGCTAAAAGGAATCATATAATCGTACGCATGGCTGGACAATGAACCCGATGTTTGTTCAAAGGTGATAAGTACTTTCTGGAAAATGGTACTTCTGCTTTCTAATTTCAATCGAAATTGATTGCACGATATGACGGATTGTTACTCTTAGAATTTTCACCCAACATTCCTGATTATTGTTCAACCTCGCTACATCCAACATTTAGTCATAAGGTAAAATTTCAAGAAATATCTATTATGTCGTTAATCCCCTCCCGGAGATATTCTGATTATGTATTATTTATGCAACAGGTCGCATGTTTGAACGCAAGAACTGAATAGTGCTATCATATTTTGAGAGTGAAGGGACTTATAAATATGAATAATGTGGGTGTTCTGCATTTTGTGATATTGGCCGTTTGTTTGTTGTTGGCTGCGTTTTTCTGTAGCGCCGAGACTGCCTTTATTGGGATACAGAAACTCCGTCTTCAGCATCTTATCCGCTCGGGACATCGCGCGGCTGAGACTGCTGCCCGCATCGTTCAGAAACCCGAGAAGTTTCTAGCCACGGTTCTGTTTGGGATAAACCTATTTGAGACAGCTGTAGCTACCATCGGCACCATTATCGCAGTCTCTTTCTGGGGTGAAAACCTCGGAGCGGTTCTTGCAACAATCATTATCACAATATTGACCCTAGTTATAGCCGAACTTATCCCCAAGAGTCTAGCCGCTCGGCATACGGAAACATTGGCTTTGATATATGCGCGACCAATCGAGGTTATCTCGGTAATCTTGTATCCTATTGTTTTTGTACTGAGTCGTATCGGCATAACGATGAATATCCTGGCGAGCGATGATTCGCAAGTGAAACCGACGATTAGTGAAGCAGAGTTTAGCACGGCTATTGATATTGGTGAGGAAGAAGGAGTAGTGGGGGAGAGTGAAGCTGAAATGCTGCATAATGTTTTTAAGTTTGGAGATCGTAAGGTGCGCGAGGTTATGGTACCACGATCGGAAATTACTTTCATGGAGAAGGGAATAACTTTGACTGATTTCTTTACAATCTATGCCCAATCTCCCCGATCCCGTTTTCCTGTGTATCAAGGTAACCAGGATAATATAGTCGGCCTGCTTTCAATCAAGGATGTGCTTATGGGTTTAGCAAAAGGTACGATAAATCAACAGAGCATTATCGACAGTCTGATACGCCCAGCCTATTTTACCCCGGAGAATAAGTTTGCAAGCTATCTCTTTGCAGAGATGCTAGAGCATAACCACCACATAGCAGTGATAGTTGACGAATATGGTACTGCGGTGGGTATAGTCAGTCTCGATCAAATGACTTCGTCAATCGTTGGTCCTAGTGTTGGTGAAGTGGAGAAGATGGAGAAGGAGTACGAGATTATTAATAGCAATACCTTCCAGATTGATGGAGGTATGCATGTCGAAGAAGTCAATGAACAAATGGAGCTAGGATTGCCTAAGGGTGGTTACGAGACGGTGGCTGGTTTTATCCTCAATTTGCTATCCCGGATACCTATGCAGGGTGAGCAATTGAAATACAAGAACCTGAAAATAGTGATAATAAAAATGCAGGGAGCAAAGATTATAGAGGTACTTGTGACCAAGGAAGTACCTAAAAGTGACCTCGGAGACAATGCTAACCATAAAGGATAATGGTTGCGGTGTCAAACCAACTTAGTACAAAGCGGGTATAGATTGTTGAACCCCCAATAAGTGAAACTGATCAGCCCGAACGTGATGGTATCCGACTAGTCCATATGAAGGATTTTTGAATCTGAACTTATAATGATTTTTGTTGGTTGAATTAAGGATATCGATTTAGGAATAGTGGAAAGAATAGCTGACTCAAAACAATAAAGTAACATTAACTCAGATTGTGACATGTGGAGAAATAAGAAAAGGATAGACGGAATCTTTCTTGCCTCTCATCAGGTCTAGTCCCAATCCAAACTTTTCCTCTTGATCACTGGTATCTCCTTCTAAGGCATGAGGGTAAATGAGGCGAACAGAAAGCCACCTAGGGGTCGGGGAGGATTCGACTCCTACGTATCTACATTATTTGTTATTACAAAAGTAATATTATGAGGGAGGAGAAAAAGAGAATATAATGGTTTTAGAGGAGCAAGGTGATGGCGAAGCGTAGAATAAGTAGAGTTGTTGCGCTGGTGATAATCCTGGCCATGAGCCTGCAAGTTTCTGCGTGCGCAACAATAATTAATCCTTCCTCCCCACCACCCACTATTACTTCACAACCTGGTTCGTCATCAAGTCCTTCTTCTACCACGACGCAATCTACTGAGGTTCCTCCCGGACTCGGGAAGATACAGCATTTCGTTTTCATCATGCAGGAGAACCGCAGCTTCGATAGCTATTTTGGTACCTACCCTGGAGCTAATGGTATACCGCCGGGAATATCCTTCATCGACCCTCACGACGGCACAACGGTTGCTCCCTATCATGACACCAATGACATCAACCTCGGCGGTCCTCACGGGTGGGACAATGCCCAGGCCGACATCGATAACGGTAAAATGGATGGTTTCCTGAACCAGGCTTATAAAGGTTTGACTGCCAATGGGACAGCGCTTGACCCTAACATTACGCCCGGGCATAATCCCAAGGATGTGATGGGTTATCACGACTACCACGAGATAGCGAATTACTGGAACTATGCCCGGCTTTATGTTTTACAGGACGCTATGTTCGAATCGGTAGCCTCTTACAGCCTGCCGGCACATCTCTATATGCTGGCGGCCCAAAGCGGCAATTACACCGGTTATAAGCAAGTACAGCCTTCAACTTACAATTTCCCTGAAATCACCGAGCTACTGACCAGCGGCCAGATTGACTGGAAATATTATGTCACGTCAGGGAAATTGCCGGACACAGAAGATGAACACGTCGTAGGGTCGCAGTCCGTCGAGGAGCAGAACCCTGATAAGTACACACTCTGGAATCCTCTTCCCGCCTTCCCCAAGGTACAAAATGACCCTGCGCAGCGAAGCCGTCTCCAGGGCACAAGCCAGTTTTATAAAGACGCGGCAGCCGGGAACTTGCCCCAGGTGAGCTGGGTAATTCCTTCCGCCGCGGTGAGCGAACACCCTCCGGCAGGGGTGCAGGAAGGGATGGCTTATGTTACCGGGCTGGTCAATGCCATCATGAAAAGCCCCAACTGGAATTCCACGGCCATTTTCATCAGCTGGGATGACTGGGGCGGATTTTATGACCATGTCACTCCACCGAAAATCGATCAGTACGGCCTCGGCATCAGGGTGCCCGGCCTGGTAATCAGTCCTTATGCCAGGCAGAACTATATCGACCATAACACCTACTCTTTTGAATCATGGCTTAAGATAGTCGAGGAGCGTTTCAACGTCCATCCGATGACAGCGCGGGACACTACTGCTCTGGATATGCTCGATGCCTTCGACTTTAATCAGCAACCCCGCGCTCCTGTAATTCTTACGGCGACCAAGGCTGGTTCACCTTATCCCCAGCCTCTGCAAAAGATTCAGACAACCACACCTACGCCTACCTCAACACCTACACCTACAACTTCAGGACCATTATTGTCTGTTCCCCAGGATTACCAGGCGCTTTATACAGAGCTCAACGGCGCACTGGCACATTTTGAAGGCATTCTCGGCCAAAATTGGAACGGCAGCCGGGGGCAAACGATTGTGGCCGTCGAAGAGGCTTATGCTAACGGCAACGTCGGCGAGGGTCTCCTTACCGCAAACTCGATGGAGAATAACCGCATCTTGCTGGACCATCTGCAAGCGATGGGCGTTAAGGGCGTCGTGCTGGCCATTAAGTTCCCCCTGCTCAAGCCGGATTTCCCCCGCTCGGCCGAATATCTACAATTTTTCAAAAACATCATGGCCGAATGCCATAAGCGCGATATAAAAGTGCTCGTCGAGTGCGGGGCAATCTTTTCCGGCACCCCTTATTCATCGGTACAGGTTGACTGGTCTAAATACACCACCGACACTTTCCTTAAAGGACTCCAGGACCAGCTACTCCTCGTCGCGCGTGAAATCAAACCCGATTATCTCAGCCTGGCCAACGAACCGGAAACCGATGAGGGGTTGACCAAGTTAAAAATAACGCCTGCGGAGTGGAAGGACTTTCTGACTGCCACACTGAAACAGATTGACCGCTCCAGCGGTATGCTGGCCGGCGCCGGGACGGGCACATGGGAGAACCCCGCCTATATCAACGAGCTTTTCAATATGCCCGGGCTCGACTTTATCGACCTGCATATCTATCCTTTAAACAAAGACGGCNNGCTCGAACGCGCCTTGAGCTATGCCCAGCAAGCTAAAGCCGCCGGAAAGCGCGTTACCATAAGTGAGTCGTGGCTATGGAAAGCCTCGGCGACGGAGCTTGGAAACGGCCTTGGTGATACCGAAAAAGCCATGAACCGGGATGTCTATAGTTTCTGGTATCCGCTGGATAAACGTTTCATCCAGGACGTGACGAACCTGGCTGATGCCACCGGCATGGATTTTATCTCTTTCTTCTGGACCCGGAACCTTTTTTCCTACCTCGATTATGACAGCACACCCCATAATCTTACTACCGCCGAATACAACCGCCTGATAAATCAGGCTTCCATGGCCAATCTCGGGAAAGACAAACTAAGTACCCTGGGACAATATTTTCAACAGACACTGAATAGCCGTGCCAAACCATAATTAATAAGTCACATCTGCCCATATTGTTAGCCAAAGTAACTTTATAGTACTTTGTTACCATATTGCACGATCTAGCGTTTTGGGTAACCTAAATCCAACCGAGTCCACTACCCTTGATTGTTTCTGTTATACCGGAACAGACCATACAGGCAGGTGACTATACAAGCTCCCTGATCAGTTTGGTTGGTATCTTTTGCTTTGGGGGAGTCAGCCCACATTCTCTTTATATTCTTCAATCTGTCTTCTTCATGTATTCGTCTGTAAAATACATATTATTGAACAGTAACGGCTTGCCCACTTTATTAAAATACAAAGGGCAGTGCATCACTCCACCGGGAATATACACCACCGTAGTTTGGGTGATGATGTGTTTTTCGCCTCCCACATAAAGCTCTATTTCAGCGTCAAAATCGAACAAGTCCTTCAGGTTACCTCCAACGAAAGCTAAAATCTGGGCGTAATCATGCTTGTGAGCGGTATCTACCATTTTGAAAGGTTGGGTGATGGGTACCCAGCCTATGCCGAAATCCCCTAGCTTGCCTTTGTCCACTAAGATGCTGCTTCCTTTAATTTCCGGACGGGACGGTCCCGCAATGCCTTGCGCCTTGGAATAAAAGTACTTATCGTATTTACCCATTCCTTGAGACCCCCTTTTCAAATTTACTTGTGATTAACTTTTCGATGATTGTTACCACATTCTAGCATCAATTTAAACATGATATCAATATATTTATCAAGTAAGATATCATATATGTTTTACAAATATCTAAAAAGTGGTATGATATTAGGCAACGATATTCCTGCATGAATGATCATCCGGAGTATCAAGAAGGAGGTGCCCTGGTGATAAAGAAAAGACCCATCCTCAAGCTCGCCTACCTGGCAATAGCGCTATCAATCATTTTGTTGATGCTGATTCCCGGTTGCGGCACGAAGTCCGCGGCAACGACCCCGGCGTCAACAACTGCGGCAGCCACGACTAAGCCGGCAGCCGCTACCACGACACTGACGCCGCAGTATGGCGGCACTCTGGTAATTTCTCTAAACGCCGATACTAACATGATCGGCGACCCGTCAGGGACGCAGAAAGCCTCCAAACTGATGCAGAAACCAGCCATCGAGTACCTCGCTATCTTTGATAACAATGGCAACATAGTGCCCTGGCTGGCGGATAGCTGGAAAACCGACCCCGTGGCCAAGACCCTGACCATCACGATTAAAAAAGGCATCACCTTCCATGACGGCACCACCTTCGATGCTGCGGCCGTGAAGTGGAACCTCGACCACGAGATAGCCATGAAAAAACAAGAGATGCAGAGCGTCGCATCCATCGACGTGGTCGATACTTCTACCGTCCGTTGTAATCTCAAACAATGGGACAGCTCTATTGTGTATGATGTGTGCTGGTCAGCCGGCGGCATGATTTCGCCTACCGCCGCGAACGCGCACGACGAGACCTGGATCCAGGCGAACCCGGTAGGCACCGGCCCCTTCCAGTTCGTCAGTTGGCAGCACGACGTGTCTATCATCTACAAGAGGTACGATAACTACTGGCAGAAAGGCAAACCCTATCTTGACGGAATCAAATTCGTCTTTATCGCTGATGATACCACGCGCCAAGCCTCTTTCCAGGCGGGCGAGACGAATGCCATTTTCGCGGTGTCGCCGCTTCAGGCCAGTACGCTGGAGGTGGGAAATAAGTATACCGAGACTGCCATCAAAAACGGCAACGGCACAGTACAGTGGATGATAGTCCCTGATGGCGGCAACGCGGATTCTGTCTATGCCAATCAAAGCGTCCGCAATGCTCTGGAGTACGCCATTGATAAGAACACAATTGCGAAGAACCTCTTTTATGGCCACGCTGTGGTCACCAACGAGTGGGGCCCGCCCGGCAACTTCGGTTATGACCCCAATATGGTAGGACACCCTTACGACCCCGCTAAAGCCAAAGCGCTTCTCGCGGCCGCCGGCTACCCGAACGGGTTCAACACCTACATCCAGTGCAACCCGGTCCATGTTACGGTGCTGCAGGCGGTAAAAGATATGCTGGCGGCGGTAAACATCAACCTTGATATCAGGGTCCTCGACGTTGCCGGCCTGTTCGCTCCCATTATGAAGGGCTGGGACAACGGCCTGCTTCTGATCTCGGTACAGCCCGATGGTGATGTCCTTTCGAGGCTGGGATGGGTGCAGACAGGCGCCCCGCTGATGCCCTGTGTACTGTATACGGCCCAGACCGACCAGATGATTAAGGACGCCAAGGCCGCTCCGGACGACAAGACCAAGCAGGCGCTTACCTGGAAAGTCCAGGACAGGGTCTTCGGCGAACAGTCAGTCATGATTCCACTATGGGTAGTCGATGATATTACCTTCAGGCAAACGAAAGTCCATAACGATGGACTGGACATGATTGAAGGCGGACAGTGGACGCCGCAAGATGCCTGGATGGAGCATTAGCCCGAACTTGAATACTGGGGGTGGGTCGGGAGGCCGGCCCACCCCTGCTTCCTTGGCGCGTTAATAGGACCAGATTGAAAAGAGCATTTTGTCTTTCTATTTAGTTGACATGCGCTTGAACTTTATTTATTATCAAATCAACCTAATATTTTCAACTGTTTTAAATCCACCGGAGAGTAAGACGGAGTAAATTGGCAAGCTACATCGTCCGGAGATTACTTTTAGGTCTCGTCGTCCTTTTCCTGGTCACAATCATTATCTTTTTTCTCATACAGTTGATACCCGGAGATCCCGCGATTACAATGCTCGGCCCACAGGCCAGTAAAGAACAGCTGGAAGATGTAAGAAAACAGCTTTGGCTGGACCGTCCCCTGCCCGTGCAGTACGAGCACTGGCTTTTAGGCGCGATTCATTTTCAGTTCGGGCAATCAATCTACCATGAGAATATCGGTAAAGCGATAATCACCCGATTGCCGATTACCCTCTATTATTCTTTGATTGCGCTGGTCTTCGGCAGCGTACTCGGCATTGCCGCCGGCATCATCTGCGCGGTTAAGCGGGCCAGCCTGCTGGACTCTCTGATAACGTTTTTCGCCAACTTCGGCATTTCGGTTCCCGTTTTCTGGCTGGGCGCGCTGGGAATCTATTATTTCGGGCTTAAGCTGGGCTGGCTTCCTATCCAGGGATATATATCTCCTTTTGACAATTTCTGGCTAAGCATCAAGCATGCGATTATGCCTATCATCTGCCTGGCGATTCCCGCCGTCGCGGCTTTAGCCCGCCAGACCCGCTCCAGCATGCTCGAGGTGCTGCGGCGTGACTATATCCGCACGGCCAGGGCTAAAGGCCTCCTGGAAAAAGTTGTCGTCGTTAAGCATGCTTTAAAGAATGCCCTCATTCCGGTGATAACGCTGCTCGGTTTGCAGCTCGGTTTTCTTTTCGGGGGCTCGGTGCTGGTCGAGAGGGTATTTAACATCCCCGGCATGGGAAGATTCCTGGTCCAGGGCGCCACGAACAAGGACGTTCCTGTTGTCCAGGCCTGTACGCTGGTAATCGCGCTGGCGGTAGTGCTGGCCAATCTTGCGGTTGATATATCATATAGCTGGCTTGACCCCAGGATACACTATAACTAGGGAGATATGAAATCATGCAACCCACACCGATAGCTGAAGAAAATGCCGGGGCGGGGCCGGCAATACGCCAGGCCAGCGAGGCCAGACGCATCTTCAGGGTAATGTTCAGCCGGTGGATAGTAGTGGTTGGCATGGTTATCGTCTTGGGAATTATTTTCATGGCGGTATTTGCCCCGCTCGTGGCCCCTTATAGCCCTGATAAGCAGTCGCTGGAAACAAGGCTGCAGCAGCCTTCGCGCGAACACCTCCTCGGTACCGATGAGCTTGGCCGGGACGTGCTTAGCCGCGTCATTTACGGCTCGCGTATTTCGCTCATGGTAGGTATCCTGGTCATCGGTATCGCCAGCTTAATAGGCATGTCCCTGGGCATTCTGGCCGGGTATTTCAGAGGCTGGGCAAATAATATCATCATGAGAATCACCGATGCTATGATGTCTCTGCCACCACTGGTGCTGGCTTTGGCCATCGCCACGGCTATCGGAGGCGGTCTGAAGGGCGTGATTCTATCGCTGGGCATAGCGATGGTGCCGGGATATTGCCGGTTGATGTGCGGACAGGTGCTTTCTATTAAAGAGGACGATTATATCACCGGAGCGCGCTCACTCGGAGCGACGGATACCCGCATATTGCTCCGACACATCCTGCCTAACTCGTTTCCGCCCCTGCTGGTGCTGTTGACTCTCACGATAGGCTCGGCGATTTTGTCCGAGGCCGGCTTAAGTTTTCTGGGCATCGGCGTTGAGCCGGGGACGGCCACCTGGGGCTCTATGGTGAGTGATGGATACAATTACCTGTTCCTCAATCCGTTGCTTTCTTTTGCGCCGGGTATTGCCATTACACTCGCAGTACTCTCCTTCAATATGGTGGGCGATGGCTTGAGGGACGCTTTAGATCCCAGACTCCGAGGCACACTCTAACAAATGTCCATCACCATATATTTCAGTACCGCCCGCTCCATAGCTACGGTAACTTGAACATTGGTGGCAACTATGCCAAAATGGATAACGCCATTTCTAAAAACGGGTGGTAATAACAATTTATGAAAATGCACCAGAAACAGAGCCACCGCATTAATCGAGATTCGCCCGCAGAGGATACCAATTTTAATCCGGATAATGACCACGATATATGGGTACTCTTGGACCAAGCACACTTCGCGGTGACCAGATCGCGGTTACTGGAACTCGCCCAGTATAATCTTACCAAGGAACAGGCCCAGGTTTTATACGTGTTGAAAATCCGGGGTGGCTCGGCAACGATGAACCAGATAGCCTCTTTTACCCTGCGTCAACGCCATTCGGTATCCACCCTAGTCAACAGAATGGAAAAGGCCGGATTGGTAAAAAAGGTAAAAGTATCTAAGGAAAAGGTTTTTAAAGTCATCATGACGAAAAAGGGGAAGGACAGATACGAAGGTGTGACTCGAGAGTCAATCGAAATGATATTTTCTTCCCTGTCAGCGGCGGATAAACGGAAGCTCGTTTTATATTTAAATCAATTGCAGAAACAGGCCCGTAGCTTGCTCGGTTTAGATTATAAACCACCTTTTTTAAAACGAACGGCCAAGGATTAACCTTTTTGCTATCCACAGGAATGACGCTAAATTAGATGTAACAAAAGCTTGTAATGTTACCTAGTGATACTTTTCATCTGAAAGTTACCCTCACTTTTTACCGTATGGTATCATTGAATCAACATCAACTGCATGAGGACGAACTATGGGTAAAGAGGACCTTCCAGAATTAAATTCAATATGGGATGACGCCAGAGGTTTTATCGAACGCGGCGATTTTGATAAAGCCATCGAAATCTATAAATACATCCTAGTGAGGTACGGTGATAACACGGTTGCCGTCGAGTATGCCAATGCCTATCTCGGGGATATATTTCTCACGTTACAGAAGCTTGACCTGGCTGAGGAACACGTTAAGAAAGCGATAAACCTCAAGCCAGAGAACCCTGGCTACCGCTACATATTGGGTTTCGTCTATTCCTACAAGCGACAATGGGACAAGGCTATTCCAGAATTTGAGAGAGCGGTTAAAAAGGAGCCGAACAATGGCGAGTATCTACGCGGGCTGGGTTGGGCTTTATATGAAAATGGCGATGCAGCCAAGGGATTAGTTTCTCTTGAAAAGGCAAGCCGTCTGGCGCCGGCCAACGTTAATATCCTGACCGACCTGGCCGTGGCTTATCTATCCTCAGTCAATATAGACAAGGCCAGGGAATATGCGGAAAGAGCTGTAAGGCTGGACCCCACCAATGCTGTAGCTCAGGATGTCTGGAATAAAGTTCTCAGCTTTAGTAAGGGATTCAGTCAACAGGATGAGAGAGCAGCTAAAGTAAAGACAAGACCCTCAGCCTATACTAACACCCACTTCGTCCACAGGTTTAAAGTATCACTCAGAGACAAACCTGATATCTGGCGGATTATCGATATAAAAGGAAACCAGATGCTTTCCAGTCTGCACAAAGCCATATTCAAAGCCTTCGACCGTTCTGAGGAACATCAGTACAGCTTCTTCTTAAGCAACAAGCCCTATGACAGGGAGAGTGAATATACTTCACCCGGTATTGATACCGACGGAACGAAAAAACTTGCCACCCGTATCAGAATTGACAGCCTTGCCCTGTACGGCGGCCCGAAAATCCTCTATCTCTTCGACTATGGCGATGAATTGTGGCACGAAGTCGAGTTGATAAGTGTAACCGAAAGGGTTACTCGTGCCAGTTACCCCATGGTGGTGAAGAAGCAAGGTAAATCACCAACACAGTATTCCAGTGATGGGCTTTGAGACACTTGAACTTTACATCGTAATGTTCAGTAGCAGGCCGATCTGCCTAACCCGTTCCGGTGAAACGTATAAGGGGCCAATCAGTTAGCCAATTTCCAGAGACAACGGTGGAGGAAAAAACATCGCTACCCGGCTGTAGCGGTTTGCCTGCAGCCCTCCCCCGGTAGATAGGCACCTACGGAATACTATCAATGAAGTCCCTTATCTCCAAAATCTCTTCCATTGTGGACTTTGAGTAATCGCCTAAAGTGGTAGACATAGCTGCCAACATGGGTTGAGATATTTTATTAGCTTTTTTCAAAGCAATTAATCGATTAAAAAGTTGTCGCTTCAAATCCTTTTGGTATTCGCCATGATAGAAACGACGATGACCGCCATAACCCTGGAGAGTAAGCCATTTGCCACAATCTGGGCATTGAATGGCTTTTTTATTTTTTGGCTGGAGATTAGTTCTGCTCATGTTCCACCTCCAATTTAGGATTATCTTATAAGGCTTATAAGATTCTACCACCGGCTTCCTCCAGTCAATGACCACTGAAACTGGAAAGATTGCCCGTTGCAGACTGTGCAGTTTACCATTTATAATCACGTTATAGGAGCGTTAAGTTAAATAGCCAGATTGAACGACAGTTTAAAAGTTCTGCGTATTGTACACTGTGGCCCACCATATACCACCAAGCTGGTTAGAGCATCCCGATAACATCGGGAGGGTCATTGGTTCGAGTCCATTATCGCCCACCACTTTTTGTAGCTAATAAAGCCCTTATGTTAACTGGAGCATGATTATCAAATCTATAGCCTTTTTGATGCCGGTTAGAGCATTGAAGCAGTTAGCTGCAAAAGTAAGATTACCCAGAAAGAAGCGTATGCGTATTTTAAGTAGTGGGGAAAACTAATGAAGCAACATCAGGCAGTTAAGTATGAACATCCTATTTGCTATTTTTTTTAACAGGCGTTTATAATCGTATCAAAAGGTTAAACATCAAATTAAGGATGGTTTTGGGGCAACCTTGTTCTGATTAGTGTGGGGGTAGGAAGGAGATCTGGTAATGGGTATTGTTGAGAATGACCGTGAGCGCTACCGGAAAGTCTTCGGGGAAAGAGATAAACAAAAAGACCACTGGGTTCACAGCATCTGTTCTCTCTGCTATAACGAGTGCGCTATACGTGTCAGGGTTCTTGACGGGAAGCCGATTGCTATAGAGGGCGTTCCCGATAGCGACCGCGGGGCTCAAGGGGGGCTTTGCGCCAGGGGAGTTAGCGCCCTCATGGACTGGTATAATCCCAACAGGATTCTTTATCCGGTTAAAAGGACTAACCCAAAGAAAGGGCTGTACGAAGACCCGAAATGGCAGCGTATTTCCTGGGAAGAGGCCTTCGATGTTATTACCGATAAGCTTACCGCGGCCAGAAAGAAAGACCCGAGGTCGGCATTTTTCGCTTTTACCCCCGGACCTACCGGCGGCATGAGGGCCAACGTATCATTTTACCGCTTTATGATGGCTTTTGGCGGCAGCGGCGCTTCCGGCGGGCCCGGCGTTATGTGCGGCGCCAGCGCCCATCACCTGGGGGCTTTACAATATGCGGCCTGGGACATCATCCCGGACTACCGTTATTGTAACTATGTGCTTCGCTGCGGAGGTAATGAAGGGTGGGGCGGTGGGCGTAGCGCCAGTACGAGTATACGCATGGCGGCGGCGGCCCGGGAGAGAGGCCTGAAAATGAAGGTCATGGACCCGCAGGGGTTCACCGTGGCTACAAAGGGCGAAGAATGGATACCGATTTTACCCGCGACGGATATAGCGGTTTTTCTGGCGATAGCCAACCTCATTGTTAACGAGATAGGTATTTATGATAAGGAATACCTCAGGCACAAGACCAACGGCGCTTACCTGGTTGGCCCTGACCGCCTGTATGTGCGGGACGCACAGACTAAAAAGCCGCTGCTTTTCGATGAAGCCGACGGTAAAGTGAAAACCTATGATGACCCGACGTTAACGCATCCGGCGATTGAGGGGAAATACACGGCTCAGGGGTTAGCCTGCCAGCCGGCTTTCGTCCTGATAAAAGAGCATCTCAAACAGTACCAGCCCGATTGGGCTTCCACGATAAGCACAGTGCCCGCCGCTACAATACGGAGGCTGGCAAGGGAACTCGTTGACGAAGCCAGAATAGGAAGCTTTATTGAAATCGAAGGTGTAAAAGTTCCTTACAGGCCCGCCTGCGTGGTGGGATATAAAGGGCTGCAAACCCATCAGAATTCCTTTCACCAGTACAGCGCAATGCACCAGATAAATATTTTACTGGGTAATCAGGATGTCTGCGGGGGTCTGCTGGGTTCAGGGGCAGCCAGAAGTCTTGGTTACGCCGGAACAGACGGTTTCAAATATGCACCTTTTGGCGGCGTGGACGGTATGCTGACCCCCGGCCCCTGGCCTATCGGTCAGGCGGCGTGGCCGCCCCGGAAAGTGGCGGACGCGGGCACCGCGATGAACTTTTCCGACGTATTATCACACTCCAGTTCTAATATTTACCCCTATGCCGAGGACTGGGAAGAATTATGGACCAAAGCCGGCCGCACTTTTGAGCCGGCAGTCTTTTTCACCTACGGCGCCAATACATTAATGAATAATACCAGACCGGAATCCGCCGCAAAGTTTCTCGGACAGGTCCCATTTTCCTTTGCCTTACAGCCGTTCCATAACGAGACCACAGAAGGCTTTTGCGATATCGTTTTGCCCGAGTCTCATTATCTGGAAACCCTGGATATCTCCAGCGCTTTCGGCGTCACCTATAACTACCCTCTAGGCATGGACAAATTTAGCTTTCACGTCAGGATGCCGGTCACCGCGCCGACCGGCGAGGCCAGAGACATTCAGGACGTGATGAACGACCTCGCCGACAGGGTGGGAATCAGACCGACCTATAATGCGCGTTTGGATGATTTTTATACGTTCCGGAAGTGCAGGCAGGCAGGCACGAACCGGGAAATACCCAGTATTATCGATACGAAGGACATAGTGACCAATATAGAGTTCGTCGACCGCATACTGAAATACCATTTCGGCGCGGAGCGAGGCCTGGAATGGTTCCGCGATAACGGCTTTATGAACTGGAATAAGAGACCCGAAGAATGCTACTGGCGGTGGTTCATACAGGCCCGGGTGCCGATATATTTTGAGGGTGTCGAGGCGGACAGGGAGGACACAAAAGAGAAAGCCGGGAAAATAGGTTTTGATCTGAACTGGGACTATTTTACCGCGCTGACAAGCTATTTCCCCTCGGTTATTCACACCGAATTGCCGCCTGATTCAGAATATGACCTGTTTTTCATCTCGCAGCGGGACCCGCTGATGACTTATAGATTCACAGCGCAAAATCCATATATAAACCAGGTGGCTTCATTCAATCCTTTTACTTATAATATCGCCATGAACGTGGAAACAGCCCGCACAAAAGGCATAAAAGAAGGCGATAGCATCTGTCTTGAAAATCACTGGGGAGATAAGATAACGGGGAATGTAAAACTTACTCAGTTGATACACCCCAGGGTGATAGCCGCGGTCGGCCTGGGGAGCTGGGCTAAGGGCAACCCGATTTCGCGGGGTAAAGGCGTTAACCCTAATGCCCTGATCCGGTACGACCAGCATCATTTTTGTCCTATATCGGGCTCGGCTGAACCGACGGTAAGGGTCAAAGCCTACAAAAATACTCAATCTGAGGTGAAATTGACAAAATGAGATGGGGTATGCTGATTAACCTGGAAAAGTGCGTCGGCTGTAATAGCTGTGCCGTCAAGTGCGAGCAGGAGCACTTTTTACCGCCGGGCGTTTTGTGGGGGAGGCTGCTGTTTTCAGAAACAGGCGTGTATCCCAGAGCTACCAAGCATGTCTATCCGGTATTATGCAATCACTGTAAGGAAGCAAAGTGTGTTGATGCTTGCCCGACCAGGGCTACGCAAAGGCGTGAGGATGGGATTGTCTGGATTGACAGTAATAAGTGCGTTGGCTGCCGCTACTGCCTGGTAGCCTGTCCTTTTCAGGTTCGTACCTACTACTCCAAAGAGTTAGAATATTATCCCGGTCAGGGTCTGACCGAGTTTGAGAAACTGGGTAAAAAGCTGTATCCTCATCAAATCGGTACGGTCTTAAAATGCAATTTTTGCATGGAAAGAATTGACGCCGGAATGGCGCTGGGACTGAAACCGGGTATCGACCGGGAAGCGACTCCCGCCTGTGTTAATATTTGCCCGGCCAAGGCAAGATACTTCGGAGACCTGGATGACCCTGATAGTGAGATTTCAATACTTATCAGGAAATGGCGAGCTGTACAATTCCATCCGGAATATGGTACCGATACCTCCATATATTACGTTATGGGATGAAAAATACCAGTTAGCAAAGGCGGAATAAATGATCCAGACCAGACCCTATGAGTTTATGGCCAGCTATACCCCCCAAAGGGAGTGGATAGAAAAGAGAGGGGCGCTGCTCTGGTTCGCCTTCTTTTTTATTGAGTTGGGGGCAGGAACATTCATGGTCTCTTCTATCTTCGGCAGTTTACCAGGGATGCTGGTTGGCTGGCTCATCTGCGCTTTGTTAGGCGGCGGATTCCACCTTATCTTCCTGGGTAAACCTTTGAGGTTCTGGCGGATGGTATTTTCATCAGGCTGGAAGACCTCCTGGATTTCCCGTGGGTTAATTTTCGTCATTCTTTTCCTCGCTTCAGGATTAGCGCATATGGGCTTAACCCTCTGGTCGAATCCACTCACTTTTTTATTGATAGCAACAAATATATTCGCCTTCCTGACGGTAATCTACGGCGGGTTTGCCATGAATACTGTCAACGGGATTCCGCTATGGAACACGGCGCTGCTGCCCATACTGTATGTCGTCAGCGGACTCTGGGGAGGGGCCGAATTAACTTTAGGCATCTATTTAACTCAAGGCAAGATAGTAGCCGGAATACCGGTAGAGGAAGCTATCCGTATCTTGCTGATAGGCTTCGTTCTGCTCATCCCCGTGTATCTAATTAGTGTAAGGTATACATCTCAAGCCGGTAAGGCATCGGTAAAATATATGGTTCTGAGAAAATGGTCGCTTTTATTCTGGATCGTGGTGGTTATTCTGGGCATGGTCGTGCCAATGACGGTAGTAATTTACAGCTTCATAGTTGGTCTTGAAGCAAGCCCGCTGGTTATACTTTATGCGGCCATCATTTTCGGATTGCTCGGTGACCTGTCCATGCGTTATTTGATACTGAGATGCGGGTTATACAGTCCACTCATTCCGACTTCCGGTTAAATCTTCCGCGCTATTTCCGAGCCTTCGCGCATGGCCGCAAAAACGCTGCGCTTCCCCGAACAGTCCCCTATTTTATAGGTCTCGGGTACGATTCCGGTAATCAGGTCGCCCAGCCGGTAATTATTAACCGCCCCGACGGCCAAAACTACGTTATCCGCCTTTAAGAAAAAGAATATATTATCCTTCTCCGGAGGCTCTCCGCTATCCCACCAGCAGTTAACGCCGTTTTCCGTAATACTTTCCGGCGTGCAGTTAGGAAACAGGCGGACATTATTTTTCAACAGGTATTCATGGAAGACCATTTTGGTATTATGCATTAGTCCGCGGGCAATTTTATTCCGGGTGATTACTGAGACCTTCTTACCCTGTTCAGCCAGGAAAAGGGCAGTCGTCAGGCCGACCAGCCTCCCGCCGATTATCACTACCTCATTTCCCAGTTCAATGTTTCCAGCCAAAACACCAGTAGCCTGGACTACATTTTTACCGTCAGCCCCCGGTACGTGCAGAGGGACCGGGTCAGACCCGGTGGCGACTACCGCCACATCCGGTTTCATTTCTTCAACCATCGCGGCGGTTACCTCCCGGTTCAAGAAGACTTTTACGCCGGCTTTCCGCATGCCGGTTGACAGATAGTTGATAAGCTTCGCCTCATCAGGCAGAAAGTTGGAAACCAGTTTCCATTGACCGCCGAGTTTATCGGACTTTTCATAGAGAGAAGTTTCATGACCGCGTTCTGCCAGAGTCCGCGCGGCTTCCATACCGGCCGGGCCGCCGCCGATGACCATCACCTTCTTTCCAGAAATCCTGAAAGGGCGAGGTATAGCCATTGGTAGGCAGCCAATGCAGCTGGAGGGAAAAAGATAAATCATCAAAATACCCACCCAGAATCCAGGCGCTGTTATCCCGATGTTGGCAATGAAAGTTAACAATGAGTCAATCCATTTGCCGCGCCTTAGAGCGCAAATTACACCGAAAGTGATACCGACAATAGCGCCTATCAGGATGGCCGTTAACCCCAAATGAATAGTCACCGGCATGCGTTGAATAATCAGGGTGCTTACCTTATCGTTATAGAAGATTGATTTTCCCATGTCGCCGTGGAGAACGTTATATATCCAGACAAAATACTGCACCAGCAATGGTTTATCCAATCCATACTCCGCCCGTAGACTATGGAGCTGCTCGGTTGATAAAGTGGCGGCATTGCTTTGCCCGGTGTAAAGCAATAGGGGGTCACCAGGTAATAAATGGATAACCAGAAACACGAGGAAGGTAAGTACAAGAAGTACTAATACACTCTGTAATAACCGTTTAATAGATACCCACGCGCAAGCGCGTGGTTCTTTAACGTTTCGAGCTTTCGCTCGTTTGGCTTTCATTCATCCACGCACAAGTGCGTGGTCTTCTGCCCTACGGGTTTTCAATAATAAATGTCTGCATTTATCTTCTAAAATGTTCCGGGATTCTGAAGTGGTGGAGAAAGTCCTTTCAAAATTTCATCTGAGAACAAGTTCACAAATTGTATAATACACACCCTTGGATGTCAAAGAGCATTCTATATTGACTGTCTATATTGACTATCGATTTTTTTATTTATTTTAATGTGCCGTTGTAATTTAAAGAGAATTGGCCACGCGGTAACCGGCCGCCACGGCATCGATTATTACCTTGGGCTCAGCACAATCTCCGATGAGATAGACCTCGGCGACTTTACCTTTAAGAGTTTCAAGAAGCCCGGGGTTTGGCAGTAACGGCTCCGCCGGCACTATGGTATCCGCTTCAATAGTCTGCCTCTCGCCTTCTTTTGTAACGATGGTCAGCCCTTTTGCTGTTATCTCCTCGTATTTCACTCCGGCCATCATGGTCACTCCCTTTTTATTCAACCACCGGAAAAGAGGGTGCCGCTTGCGCTCGGGGACTCCATTGCCCAGAGTCTCGGCTGATTCAACGATGGTTACCTTTCTGCCGTGTTTGACCAGGAATTCGGCCAGCTCGCAGCCTTGCAAGCCGCCGCCGATAATAACCACCTTTTTACCGATGGGCATCCAGAGTTTTGTGAGCTGCCCCAGAAACATCGGGCTGAGGAACCTTAAATAAAACTTGAGCATGCGGTGCAGTTTGGGAACGCTGACCACATTGCGGCGATTAATTCCGGGTATATCCGGAACGGTGGGAATACCGCCCGCCGCCACGATGACGGCATCCGGCTTAAGTTCCTCGATTATTTTGAGATTAAGTTCTTTCCCCATCCTGATATCCACACCCAGCTTGATAATCTGGCTCTCAAGATAGTGAACAAATTCCATTAAAAATTCACCTTCATGCCCTTTTACCAGTGAAGCCAAGGGCATCAGGCCCCCCAATCTATGCCCTTTTTCATAAAGTATTACGTCGTGCCCTTTAATCGCGGACACTCTGGCCGCCTCCATGCCGGCCGGGCCGCTGCCGATTACCAGTACTCTTTTCTTTTTCTCCGCCGGTTTGATGATGTAGTCCGCTTCGTTACCTAAAGCGGCGTTC
Source organism: Dehalococcoidia bacterium (assembly GCA_003141235.1). GTDB lineage: Bacteria > Chloroflexota > Dehalococcoidia > Dehalococcoidales > RBG-16-60-22 > Fen-1077. The sequence goes on along the minus strand of PLLL01000069.1, from coordinate 41,782 downwards.
ACCTGGCAGGCAATAGGAAGGTAAGTGCGTATCCGTGAAGTGCAAAACAGGCAGGCGGTGCACGGGCGTATTTCCTCCATTTTACCGGAAGCTACTTTATTCGGGAGCTCCGGGTCCGCCAGCAGACGCCTGGTCATACCAATCAAATCTGCCTTGCCCTGACGTAGAACCTCTTCCCCGATGACCGGGTCGAGTCTGCCTACGGTAATAACCGGTATCGAGACTACTTCTTTAATGGCGGCCGCTAAGGGGACAAGCGCCCCTGCCCCTTTACGCCTCCAATCGAGCTCTTTTATTAATGGTTTCGGAGGCTCGGGATAGAAATATTGCTCCGCCCTGATAATTTCAGGCAGGCCGGAATATGCATTGGCTCTGGCATGGATACAATCAGCGCCGGCCTTCTGTAAAATCCGGGCAATCTGTTGACTTTCACCGATTGTCGTGCCTTTGGCGTGTCCGAGTTCCATGACATTAACCAGCGCCGAAATCACGAAATCCTGTCCCAGGCGCCTCTTAATTTCGCGTATGATTTCAACCGCAAACCGGGTTCGGTTTTCCATGTTCTGGCAGCCATAGGAATCCTCGCGCTTGTTCCAGATGCGTGATAGAAAACTATTAACGAGGTGGCCGGTGCCGCAATTTACCTCCACGCCGTCAAACCCGGCCTTCTTCGCCCGTTCGGCTGTCATGGCGAACTTATCCACAATGTCTTCAATCTCCGGAATGGTTATACCACGGGGCAACTGGTTGCCGGATAGCGCCGTGGGCACTTCAGACGGAATAAGCCCTAGTACTTCATCCGCCATCATGGATGAAGAGGAAATCGGCTGAAAACCGGAATGGGGGTCATGCCATGGCCCGGCATGGAACAACTGCTGCAATGTATAGCAGCCATGTTTGTGGATAATCTGGGTCAATTCGCTGAAGCCGGAAATATGCTCATCATCGTTGAGAAGCAGCTGATTGCGATTATGCAGGCCCAGGGGAGGGTCAATCCCGCCCATTTCTACGATGATGAGACCCACGCCGCCTCTGGCGATGGCTTCATACATGGCGAGGTGCCTTTTATTTACGAAGCCGCCCATGTCGTAACTGCTGGCTGTTCCTGATGCCGTTTTTATCATACGGTTTTTAAGCTGCAGCGGCCCCAGGTTACAAGGTTCCAGTATCTTTTGAAACTTGGTTTTTCCGGTCACTTTACCTCCTTCAATAGATACCTTCAGAAAATGGAATCTGTTTTATGATAATACTGTGAAAGTATATCACCTTGCTGGTAATACAGATTAAGCCTGTTCAAAGAATTATTGCATTAACCGCAAGAATTACATCGACCTAATTATAATGTCCCCCTCAGCCTGGGGTCTAAAGCATCTCTCAGGCCGTCACCTACCATGTTAAACGAAAGGACGACAAGCAATATACAGATACCCGGCAGGAAAGAAAGCATAGGACTGTTAAGTATATGAGTTTGTCCGTCGCTGATCAGGGCTCCCCAGGTCGCTGTGGGCGGACTGATGCCGATGCCCAGGAAACTTAAGGTCGCCTCCATCAGGATAGCCGAACCCATGTTAAGCGTAATCAATACCAGCAGCGGGGGGAAGGAGTTGGGAAGAAGATGCCGGAGCATGATACGCGCATTACTGGCGCCTACCGACCTGGCAGCAATGACGTAATCATTCTCTTTTAAAGATAGTATCTGGCCGCACATCAGGCGGCAGTAGGTCGGCATCAAACCCACACCAATAGCCAACAGTACGTTGAAAAGACCACTGCCTAGCACTGCCGCTATCGCAAGGATTAACACGAGGGGCGGGATAGCCATAAGGGCATCGATAAATCTCATGATAATGCTCTGAGTCCATTTGCCGTAATAGCCAGCTATCAGTCCCAGTCCCATGCCGAAGACGCCGGCGATGCTTACCGCTACAATACCTACCAGCATCGATATCCGCGAGCCCCAGATGATGCGGCTTAGCAAATCTCTTCCGAGGTCATCCGTGCCCAAACGGAACTCCTTTGAAGGAGGTTGTAGAGTAATACTTAGATGCTGTTCATTAGGGTCATAGGGGGCTAATAAGGGCGCGAAAATAGCAACGAGTATTAATATCAGGATGATAACCGTACCAAAAACAACTATCCAGCGGCTTAACATCACCTTAACCATACGGCGAAGCTCGCTGACGTGCTGCGGAGCGGTTCCTGGTTCTGCTAGAGGGATTTTAACCTCAGACATAATCCATTACTCACTCATACTTTATTCTGGGGTCGAGCCAGCCGTAAGAGATGTCTACCAGAAGATTGGTTATGCTGACTGCAAGGCCAATGATAAGAACCTCAGCCTGCAAAACCGGGAAATCCTTGCCAAAACCGGCACTGACCAGCAATCTGCCCATACCGTTGATATTGAACACCTGCTCGACAAGCACCGAGCCGCCGAAAAGCACCCGTACCTGAAGGCCCAGTAAAGTGACCACCGGAATAAGGGCATTCTTTAAAACGTGTCTAAATACTACGGTGCGTTCTGTCAAGCCTTTCGACATGGCAGTTCTTACGTAGTCCTGACGCACTACTTCCAGCACGCTCGACCTCGTTTGGCGTGCCATCACCGCTACAGCAGGAATGGCGAGGCAAATGACGGGCATGACAGTTAGTTTAATACTCCTCACCAGGTCTTCGGTCGGCCAGACGAAACCCTGAATGCCCAACCAGTGAAGCTTGAAACCCAGGAAATAGGCGCCCAGGATAGCCAGCCAGAATATAGGTACGGCTATACCTATATTAGCGAACAGGCTGATGAATGGGTCGACAAACTTACCCCGTCTTATCGCGCCCCACGCACCCAGGAAAATACCGATGATAGGACTGATGATAAAAGCAATTGAAGATAAATAGAGAGTATAAGGTAACCGCTGGAAGATAATGGTGGTTACCCTGTCATTCAGCATTATGGATCTGCCCAGGTCGCCATGTAAAGCGTTCGTCAGCCAGTGTACGTATTGCACTACCACCGGCCGGTCCAGCCATAGCTCCTTCTGTAGGGCGACAATCTGCTCCTGTGTCGCTTGTCCGCCGAGCATAGCCACCACCGGGTCTCCCGGCACCAACTGAAGCAGCATAAAAGTTATCAGCGTAACCAGAAAAACGACGACGACAGTCTGTAAGAGCCTGCGGATAATAAAAGCTGCCAAGCTTGTCTCCGCCTTTCAATTTGGTTGATGTCTTGCCTGAATTAACAGGCCACTGCTACAAGCTAAGGTATATATTCTGATGTCAAGCCCCGGGGAAACGCCGGCGGCTTTATTCTGTGCGACCGGCGCTTCCCCTAAAGCTATTTCAATTCTGGCAAAGCTTAAAGTAAACCAGTTTTATTTATCTATCCAGCAGTCTTCCGGCGTCCACATCTGAGTATTGACACTCTTTAAGATACCGGAGTTACGGATGTATTTCTGTTCAAAACCGTTATCGAACCGGGTATCCTGGGTCATTATCAGACAATACGTATCCGTCGTCATCTTCATCAATGCCTGGGACTTAAGTTGCTTGGTCGCAAAATCCGGGGCGGCCACAGCGTCCTTGATTAGCTGGAGATAATCGGGTGGGGTAGCCATGGATGCGAACATCAGGCCACCACCGGCATAGTACCTGTTCATCGTATCTACCACATCGGTACTTTGCCCCAGCGAATCACCGATAAGTCCTTCCCAGCCTACGCCCTGGCTATACATCTGCATCAGCTGTGCAGTCGAGATGATTTGTACGTCCAGGGTGATACCTATCTTGGCCAGGTACGCCTGAACAGCCAGGGCGCGCTTGTTCGTCGTGGGATCCTGGCTGCCGTAGATGACGGACTTAAAACCGTCCGCGTAGCCGGCATCCTTCATCAGCTGTTTGGCCTTGTCCAGGTTATAAGGGTAGCCGACTACGTCCTTATTGTAGGCCCAGCTGCTCACACCTACCATCTGGTTGGCAGGCGCAGCTTCATTCCCGAAGAGCGCCGTAGTATATTCAGCGGCATTGAAGGCATACATCGCCGCCTGGCGAACTTTAAGGTTGGACCAGGGGGAACTGGCGTTAGCCGAGGAGAAAACGAAGCCATCGGCGCCCGACCCGATTACCTGGTGCAGCGTGGTAAAGCCGGCGGCGTTAATCGATTGTATCTGGGGCAGGTCCATAGTCATAACGACATCCAGTTCACCCGCCATGAAACTCATCGCTTTGGTATTCATATCGGGGACGGTTTGCCACTGAATCTCGTCAAGGTAGGGTTTCCCTTTCTGCCAGTAGTTGGGATTTCTGTCATAAGTTATAACACTGCCTTTTTGCCAGGATTTGAACACGAACGGGCCAGTGCCCACGGGATTATTGGCAGCATAATCTGCACCGTTCTTGGTGTAGTTAGTGGGTGATATCATCATGCCGGGACCGGAAGCCAGGTTACCCTCGATAGTGCTATCCCACGAGGCGAGTTTGATGACAACGGTGTAGTTATCCGTAGCGGCTACGGAAGCGAACATTTTCATGGCCGCCATTTTCGCATCCATCCGGTTTTGCAGGTTCCACCGTACCGCCTCGGCATCGAACGGTGTACCATCATGGAATTTCACGCCCTGCCTGATGGTAAGGGTAATCGACTTGTTGGCAACATCTTCCTTCCAGCCCGTGGCCAGCCAGGGTATCAGCGCACCACTGGCATCGGCACGGAGCAATGTCTCCAGGCAAGGGGTAGCCTCATAGTAGCTGTTCATGCCTGCATGTTTCGCCGGGTCGCCGACGCTGGGGCCTTCACTGGTGAAGCGGCTTAACCTCAGCACTCCGCCGTACTTGGGTGTTACGGTAGTAGCGGCTGGTGTGGTCGTGACGGCTGGAGTGGTTGTGGTGGGTTTGGGTACTACTGTCGTGGTGGCAGCAGTGGTGGTAGTTATAACAGGAACGGTGGTCGTGGTGGGCGTCGTTTTACTGCAAGCGCCCAGGGCGAGCACAGCTACTAACAAAGTAGCTATTAAAATAAATAGGCCCTTTTTCACTATATTATCCTCCTGTACTATTTTGGACTTCCGTATTGCCAGAATAAATCACTGAAAAAGAATAACTCGTTTTTAATTTGTCTTGAGTGTACTATCACCTCCTTTCTAAATTTTACAATATACCTGATGTGCGATATAGAATATTTAGCCTATTCTAACACATCGGATTTGTCTAGTAAACCGTTTACTTCGTAATGGTTCTCTTGCGTAAAGGTATAATCTGATTTATCTTGTAGCTACCAAAATTAAGAGGCTACAGGATGTTTAAGAGAAATAGGAAACTTGAAAAAGAGGTAATTTAGAAGTTCCTAAAACCCACAGTCATGGCCTGGAAGTAACTTACCATCGTTAAGTAACGCCTGAAGAATTCTCAGGCAGGGCTAGAATTTTACCGCCAGCCTCCCGCAAACTTGGGAGATTATTTGTTGGGTGGAGCCGGTTGAACAAAACCGAGTTTTGTTGGATAGAGCGAGATTGAACAAAAAGATGTTTTATTAAGTTACCTTTTAACGTTTGATTTTGCCAGCCCTTCAAAAATTGGTTGCTATTTGATGTTTTCTAGGGTAAAATTAACACATTAGCAAAAAGTTGGAGTGGTAGCCAGGAGAGTTTCGGAGGAAATAATCATCTGTAATGAAAAACTTCTATATAAGGTTATAGAGATAAGCGTGTTACTTGTTCTTGCTGGAACTACTCTTGCTTTAGTTAACGTTACGTCGCTTATCTGGTTTTTCGTAACCAAAAACGGATGGTCAGTTTCAAGACATGATTGTGGACAAGGCTTAGAGGCATGAAGCGAAGAACATTAAATCGTGCGATTATCCTAAAACTGATACTGGCTTGGGTGCTGATAATAACCGGCGTCATTTCGGTTACAGCTCAGGCGGCCACCATCACCCCCACCATCAGCGTCAGCCCAACTACCGGGGTTCCGGGCACCGTGGTAACCGTTACCGGCACCGGCTTTCAAGCCAGTGAGACGGGCATAACGATAACCTTTGATGATAAGCCGGTCGCCTCGTCTAAGTCAGCCGGCTCCACGGGGAGTTGGAGCGGCACCTTCACCGTTCCCGTTTCACCCTCCGGTTCTCACAGTGTCAATGCCTACGGTCCACTTACCCTGTCCGGCTCTGCTCCGGGTGTTTTCTTCACAGTACCGAATCGCGTCCTCTCCATCAACCCGAGAAGCGGGCCTCCGAGCACCGTGGTAACCGTTACCGGCACTGGCTTTGGCACTAATGAATCGGGCATAACGATAACCTTTGATAATAACCCGGTCGCCTCGGCTAAGTCAGCCAACTCTCTGGGGAGCTGGAGCGATACCTTCATTGTCCCCACTTCACTTTCCGGTGCCCACAATATCAGCGCTTACGGTCCCGTTACCCCGTCTGACTATGTTCCCATTGTTATCTTCACAGTACCGAATCGCACCCTCGTCATCAACCCAAGAAACGGGCCTCCGGGCACCGTGGTAACCGTTACCGGTACTGGCTTTGGCACTAATGAAACGGGCATAACGATAACCTTTGATGATAGCCCGGTCGCCTCGGCTAAGTCAGCCAACTCCCTGGGTAACTGGAGCGGCACCTTCACCATTCCCGTTTCACCCTCCGGTTCCCATAGTGTCAGCGCTTACGGCTCCTCTACCGTGGAAGGCTCTCTTCCCGGCATAACCTTCGTGGTAAACCCCACCCTTACCGTTAATCCGGCAAGCGGGCCTCCGGGCAGTGCGGTAACCATCACCAGTTCCGGCTTTGGCACTAATGAAACGGGTATAATTATAACCTTTGACGATAACCCTATTACCTCAGGTACTTCGGCCAATTCCCTGGGAAACTGGAGTGGTAAATTCACTGTTCCTGCTTCACCCTCCGGTTCCCATAGTGTCAGCGCCTACGGCTCCTCTACCCTGGCCGGATCTCTTCCCGGCATAACCTTTGTGGTAAACCCTACCATTGCCGTCAATCCGACAAGCGGGCCTCCGGGCAGTTCGGCAACCGTTACCGGTTCCGGCTTTAGCGCCGGTGAAACCGGTGTAATGATAACCTTTGACAGTAACTCTATTAGCTCAGGTATTTCAGCCGATTCCCTGGGAAACTGGAGCGGTACATTCACTGTTCCCGCCTCCTCCTTAGGGTCTCACAACATCGGAGCTAAGGGCTCGATTACCCAAGCGAGCAGTCTTGGCGGAACCAATTTCAAGGTCTCAGCAGGCATTTCTTTAAATCCTGCCTCCGGCTATGTTGGGGGTACAGTTCAAATCAGCGGCTTCGGCTTTGCCCCTAACAGTCCCCTGACATTTACCTATGAAGATAAGGAGATTCCGGTAGAAGGAGCCACCACCGATGCTACCGGTAGTTTTGTTAAGTCATTCGTAGTACCCAAGTCGAAGGCCGGCGACCATACCGTCGGCGTCACTGACGGGCAAAAGAATAGCGCCAAAGCTACTTTCAGCATGAACAACACCCCGCCGCCGGCACCTGTCCCGCTGTCTCCCGGAGATGCTGCCAGAATCAGTATCCTGGGGAACATTACCCCAACTTTTTCATGGTCCAATGTCGCCGACCCCAGCGGCGTCACTTACTCGCTTCAAGTGGATACATATTCTGATTTCTCTCAGATTTTATTAGACAAGACGGATATCCCAACCAGCCATTATACTCTAACAGCGACAGAGGCCTTACCGCGCGGCCATTACTACTGGAGAGTTAAAGCTATTAATGGTGCTTCTAACGAAAGCTCATGGTCACAGGTCCGCTTACTTAAAGCGGGGCTCATGCCGCTGTGGGCATTGTTGCTTATAATCCTGGCCGGCATCGCGGTCGTTGGCGGAGGCGCCTACTTTGGCTGGCGTCGTCTGAAGGCGCGTCGTCGAGAACGAGAAGTTGTTACTGTTCCTGAAATCACGGTGCCCCAGATTGTCACAGGGCAGTGGCGAGAAATTGGAACTGGTGAGGAAGCTCTTAAAGACCACCAGTTGTCCTGGAGACTGGCTCTACCCGAGCCGGCAAAAGGGGCAAAGACGTTATCTACCGAAGACAGGGCCCGTCTTCTGGTTATCATAGACTTCGCTCAGTCTTTACCACTGGTGGAACCCGGTTATGACGTAAACTGGGTGGTTGACCTGATAGAAACCACGATGGGTACTAAAGTATCAGCTCAGATCTGCGAGCAGTTACTTAAGGGTGAACTCCAGGCGAGCTATGAGCCGCAATGGATGCGCCATCCTACATACCAGGACCTGTTGTCCTTACTGGATGGGCAGCCAATTTTACAGGACATGAACGGGTTTGTTGATGCGGTTAACCAGTGCGCCTTGCAGGCAGTTTCGCTATTACAGGATATCTACCACGATACAGTTGCGGAAGTCCCCCCGGACTTTATGGATAAGGATGGTTGGGCATTTATCTCCTCGGCTTACTCTGACGCCGTGAATTGGTTCCGTGGAAAGTCTCTGCATGAGCCTTCGGAGCGGGACTACACTATAAAACCTCAAGGTGGTCGTGAGTCCGAGATAAAGGCACTCTGGTTAAGCAGTGAGGATATCACGTCTTTCGCTGGCCCGATTATGCAGGCCTCCAGTGAAGAGGAAACCCTGCGCCTCCGCTCTCTTCACCTTAATCTGCGCCGCGCCTACAGGGAGAATAGTAAGACTAGAGTAGTTGTGTCCATGCTCACCCAGTTAGAGGTGCAGCGAAGCCATCTGCTCAGTTTCTTCAGCCAATTCGGCCGACTCAAAGAATAGAGTCTTGTTTATTGAATAACCCAACTTTGGGGATTGCACTCCGCCGGGAGTACCTGAATATCCGGTACGATTACCTTCTTATCTTTACTTTATTCTTTCCCTACGCTTTGTTTACTGCCGTGCCAGGTCTATTCAGCCTGTAGCTTCTCTAGAATTTCCCGTATATCTTCCTGGACTCCTACGACGTCCTTACGAATTTCTCCGACGTCTCTGTGAAGCTCTCCTAAATTCTTGTGAACAGTTCCAAACTCTCCATGAAGACCACCAACGTTCCCATGAAGTGACCCAAAATCCTCATGAAGACCGCCAAAGTCACCATGAATCTCGCCAAAGCCGCGATTAAGCCCGTCAACATTAGCTTCAAGTCCCACTACTTTCGTTTGGAGTGTTTCAACACCTGATTCAAGCGCAATGGCTCTGGCTTGTAGTGTCTCAACACCCGGTTCAAGCGCAATGACTCTTGTTTGATATATCTGAACACCTGATTCAAGTGCTGCGGCTTTAGCTTGAAGCGACTTGCCATTCGATTGAAGTTCGCCAACGCTCGTCTGGAGTTTTTCAACATTTGATCTAGTGTCTACGATTCCCGTTTGAATCCGACCAACCTCTGATTGAAGTTGCTCGACTCTTAATTGAATCTCCTCTGCATTCGCTGTGAGTGCCGTCACGCTTTTGTTTTGCCTGTCTGACGTTATTTCAAATCTGGCAATTAATATAACGAGACCAAGACCTCCGAGTATAGCGGCTTCAGCATATTTTGGAGATTCTATGAACAGATTAATTCCGTAAAGGGCAGCGACAATACCGTAGATTATCAGTAAAATCGATAAATAAAATAATCCCTTAGACAGTGCTTTCATTGTAGCCTCCTTCAATTACGTTATTATCCAGACAGGTAAAGTATAGCATATAAGTTTTCGACAAAGATATTTACGCCAAGAGCGATAGCCACTGCCAAAGCACCCCTGACCTAACTCGCGTTATATTAGGCTAACTGCCGCAATAAGTCAAGGGACATAAGCGTTTGGTAGTGGGTCAATTTGACAAATGGATTCATTTAAAGATATACTTTATGTATAGTTCCGGTTTAGGTTGTTATCTGCTTCTTAGAATCCCTTTAGATTTATATCAAGTATTGGATGACCCGAGCTCTAACTAAAACTTAGAAGAGAGGAGATCATCCAATGAGTTTTCAGGACAAGTCTATCCAGTGTTCCGATTGCAAGACTACCTTCACTTTCACCGCCGGGGAACAAGAATTCTACCAGACTAAAGGCTTTACCAATGAGCCTAAGCGTTGTTCCTCATGCCGCCGAACCAATAAAGCGCAGCGTTCCGACAACGGCAGCAACAGCTACGCGTCACGGTACTAGACCTTCTGCGTATAGCCAGTGTTGCATATAAAATGAAATATCCCTGGAAGGGCAGGCAATGTGAATAATTGTTTTATATTGTCTGCCCTCCAGGATAATTGGTGAGATACAGTTAGAGGTATTTCCCTTATTCTTTTTATAGGAGGTAGAAGATGAATACGAATGTTTTATCAAGATCAAGGAAAATATTTATTCGCAGAGAGAAAGCCCGGATTCGCCGGAATATTTTTGATTTTAAAGAACAGGAAAAATTGATTAGCGGCTTATATTCGCCAGTTCGTTAGGCATAGATATGATTGGCAAGGCACACAGGCACAATCCATAACATGTCCATTACCCGGAAATGAAACGGAGGTATTATGATTATAGACTCCAGTTGTGTTCATTGGTGGATAATCGGAGATTATTTGGTAGGTCACTGCAAAAAGTGCGGCGCCACAAGAGATTTTGAAAAACTAAGAGAAGAAGAGAAGACACGTATAACCATTCGCAGGGCAAAAATGCATAGTCCAGTCGTAAGCATTATCACGTAATAACTGGACCAGTTTTTTAGGGTCAGATAGTTATTTTTGCCATTTCCTCATACTGCATATTAAGCTATCGTCAATACTCCGGATAATGATATTCTTCCATTTTTATATTTATGCGATCAAATAAATAACATCTGACTAAGCTAAAACCCCCGTTGGGAACACCATAGCGTATATAGCTGATATGTATCAGTTAGTCGAGACTTCAAGCTATTTAGTATCTTAATTGATATTACGGTTCACATTTTAAAATATTATTTCATATTTACTTGAGAATATAACCGATAATAGATTATAATACCCAAAGAATTAATTCGCACACTATTAATTCTTAAGGAGATGTGAAGTATGGCAACAAAGGCAAACAAGACTTATAGCGAACCAGGCCAGGATATTAAAATTTACCACGAAGCGGATGTAGTCGTGGTAGGCGGCGGTCCGGGTGGTATCGGTGCTGCGCTGTCAGCCGCCAGGAGCGGGGCCAAGACAATCCTGGTAGAAAGGTACGGTCACCTGGGCGGCATGGCGACAGGTGGGCAGGTACTAATGGTACCGCAGGTATTTGCCGGCATCGAACCCTGGAAACTGTTAGGTGTCTGCCAGGAGTGGGTAGACAGGTGTGAACCTCTGGATGGCTGTCTGCATCCTAAAAAAGAAGAAGTCGGCTCTAAAGACCCAAAAATCATTAAGGACTGGGCGATGCGCACCTTTGGCATGATCGGCGGCGAAATGAGATATTCCGTCTATTTCGACCAGGAAATGCTCAAGTGCGTGCTGAATGACCTCATCGAAGAAGCCGGGGTCAAACTGCTGCTGCATTCCTGGGCCGCCCGCGCTATCGTCGATAAGAATAAAGTCAAAGGCATCGCGTTTGAAAGTAAATCCGGCCGCCAGGCCATTTTAGGCAAGGTAATTATCGACACTACCGGCGATGGCGACCTGTTCCCCTCCGCCGGCGCGGCTTTTGATGAATCCAAAGGGGATAACCTCCGCAGCTCGGCACTTGCGCTGGTCTTCCGCGTAGCCGGTGTAGACGTTGTAAAGTTCAATACATGGCGAATGGATAATCCAGAGAAACATAAAGTACTGAAAGAGAAAATGGACGGCATCTGGAGCGAAGAATTTAAAGCGGCATTAAAACCCGGCACGATGAACCCCTATCATCTCGTCCCGCAAGCAACGCCTCGCCCTGATGTTGTTTGGGTCAACAACTGGATTCAAAACCGCAGTACCTCCAATGTCGATGACTTGACCTGGGTGGAAGTGAACATGAGGAAGGCAATGCGCATCTGGTTAAAATTCGTTAAAGCCAATATGCCCGGCTATGAAAAAGCCTGGATCATGGACACTGCCTCACAGCTCGGCACACGCGGTGGACGGCGTCTTACCGGTGAATATTTCATCACTAAAGATGATTTAATGTCTCCGAAGGTTCATGAAGACACCGTGGTTATGTTCCGCCGTATGGGTCCCCCGGGACAAGGACCTTCCGCCTCATGCTTCCCTTACCGCGCCCTGGTTCCCAAGGAAGTCGACGGCTTTCTTACCGCCGGACGCAGCTTCTCATCCGACGCATTCGCCAATAATATGGCCAACCTTATCCCCCACTGCGTCGCGACAGGCCAGGCCGCCGGCACAGCCGCTGCTATTGCGGTTAAGAACAAGATTGAACCAAGAAAAGTAGATTATAAAGCCCTGCAAAAGGCACTGAAAGCCCAGGGTTTCCCGATGCCTGACAAGAAATAGAATCTAAAAGGTATATTGGAAATTGCGCTGGCCTCCTTCTCTGAAAAAGGAGGCCAGCATTCTTTGGGTTATATAAAGGGAGTTTTTCACTCCCGAGATTTCGTTATCCAACTGTTAGCATATTTATTATTCAGACCTGAGCGCTTCGATGGGGTTAAGCCGGGAGGCGCTCCAGGCGGGGTAAGTGCCAAAGAAAAGGCCGATACCAACCGAGACTGATACCGCCAGGATTATGACATTCGTCGTGACGACGGTCGTATACCATCCCATATAATTAACCAGGTACGAGCCTCCCCAGCCTATGGCGACCCCGATGATACCGCCGGCAAAAGTCAGCAGCGCCGAATCAATCAGGAACTGAATCCAGATAGCCGATTCCTGGGCGCCCAGGGCTTTACGGATGCCGATTTCTCTGCGTCTCTCCATGACGGATACCAGCATGATATTCATCACGCCGATACCGCCCACGAGAAGAGAAATACCGGCGATGGCTCCCAGCAACATAGTCATACTTTCCGTTGACGAGGAGATGGTGCTGATGAGTTCATCCGAGGAGCTCACGGAAAAGTCGTTATCAGCACCTAAGGCGATTTTATGACGGGTCTGCAATAAAGCGGTGATATCGTCTTTTACCGTACTCATCTGATCTTTATCGGTAACCAGCACGTCTATGGAATTGATGGTGTGTTGACCCGTGGCAGTAACCGAACTCGACATCATCCCCTGCAAGGTAGTTAAAGGGATTAAGATAGTCTGATCGGTTGAATTCATCATGGATGACCCTTTACTCTCCAAAAGGCCGATAACAGTAAAAACGGTATTACTCATTTTTATTTTCTGTCCGACGGGGTCATCCGTACCGAAAAGCGTGCTGGCGACTTGGGATCCGAGAAGCGCTACCTTCGCCTTGGTGTCATACTGGTATTGAGTGAAAAAATCACCCTCGGTCACGACGATGTTTAACACCTCCTGGTATTCTATCGTCACGCCGGTAATCCTGACATTCATATTATTGCTGCCGAAAATGACCTGCGCGTTCGAGGTAGCATAAGGAGCGACCGCCGTGATATTCGAAATTTCATTGGCAATAGCTTTGGCATCTTCCAGGGTTAAAGTGCTGGCCGAGCCGAAGCCCGACCTGACTCCCCCCGACGTGGTTGAACCCGGCTGGACATAGACCAGATTCGTGCCCAGGCTGCTGATACTACTGATGATACTCGCCGTCGTCCCTTTACCGACCGACATTAAGATAATGACGGCGGCGACGCCGATAACGACGCCCAGAATCGTTAAAAAGCTTCTTAGCTTGTGCGTTATCATAGTAACCCAGGCAGTAAACAGCGGACGAAGGAACTTTCTTTTCATAACTTTTCCTCGCTTAGTATCTGCCCGTCCTCAATATGAATAATGCGCTGGCAATAACGGGCAATATTAGGGTCGTGAGTAACCATTATCAGCGTAATATTTCGCTCGTTATGCAGGTTACTCAGAACATTCATTATTTCTTTGCTGGCCTTGCTGTCCAGGTTTCCCGTCGGCTCATCGGCAATAATGATAGGCGGGTCTTTGGCCAGGGCCCGGGCCACGGCTACCCTCTGCTGTTCACCCCCTGAAAGCTCGTTAGGCCGGTGGTGGATACGGTCTTCCAGTCCTAGCTTAATCAAAGCGTCTTTAGCCGCCTGAATATTGTCTTGGCCGGCATATTCCTGTCCCAGTTCAACATTATCGATGGCCGAAAGATAGGACAGCAGATTAAAACTCTGGAAGATAAAACCTATCTTCTGTGCGCGTACTTTAGACAGCTCCCGGCCACCGAGTTGACCGACTTCTTTACCTTCCAGCAAATAGCTGCCGGAGGTGGGCTTATCCAGCAAACCGATAAGGTTAAGGAGGGTGCTCTTGCCTGAGCCGGAGGGCCCCATGATGGCCACCATTTCTCCCTTTTCGATGTTGAGATTAACGCCCTGCAGCACGGTCAGTTCCCTTTTGCCCATAGGATAGGATTTAATGATATTTTGCAGCTGTATCATTTTAGAACCCTCCTCCGGGCGGCCCGCCGCTCGGCATTCCACCGCTTAAAGATTGCAGCTGCATCTGCGAACTGACTGTCATAGTACTGGAAGAAGAACTGGATGAAGTGGTGCTGGATTTAATAACAACCTGTTCCCCTTCAGTCAACCCCGAGGTTATCTCGGTATAGGTGCCATCGGTGATGCCGGTGGTGATGGTGCGTGTCTCGGTAGCGGTACCCGTAGTAACTACCTGGACCGTACTTACCCCGCTCTTACTCGTGATAGCCTTACTGAGGATTATGAGGATATTGTCTTTTTGTTGCGAGACTATTTCAACCGTCGCCGACAAACCATCCTTCAGCGTTACGTTAGCTGTACTGGTGGCGGTTGCAGTCGTTGACGCAGTAGTTTGGGGAACGGCCGTAGGCATTGTAAAATTACCAGACGGCAGCCCGGAGGGCATTGTTCTATTAGCCGATGCCGGCAATTGACTGGTAGTAGTTGTGGTGGTAATAGGCTTGAGTGAGGTTATGTTCACGGTGACTGAGTAACTGACCACACCTGAAGAAATCGTAGCCGTAGGTGAAATCACAGTTACTTTGGCGGGGAAGCTATCGGATAAAGCAGTTACAGTAACCGTTGCGTCCGACCCCAGTTTGACAGAGGAGATATCATCTTCGGTGACCGATATCTTCGCCGAAAACTGGTCGGGGTCGGCAATTACCATGGCTATTGTGCCCTTATATACTTCGGCTCCTCCGGTCACGTTGACTTTACTGATAAAGCCGTCGAAAGGAGCGGTAATAACCGGGCTGAGGCCTTTCGCATCATCTAAGGCGCTCTGAGCGTCAGCCACAGCGGTTTTTGCATCCTCTAAATCCAGTTTGGCGTCTGTCACGGAGGAGTTGGCATCGTCTACCGACAACTGGGCATCAGTAACAGCCAATTTGGCAGTGTCTACCGCTATCTGGGCATCTTCGAGGTCCATCTGGCTCTTCGTCACCGCCAGCTGGTCTTTAGCTACCTGCAGGGCCACATCTGTCGAAACCGTGAGGTTGTAGCCACTTAAAATGTCTGCCAGATCCGCCTTAGCTTGAATGAGTTCTGTCTCGGCAAGGGCTTTCAACTGGGTCCAATAGGCGGTATCACCGGTTAGTCCTCCCCCTAGCGCACCCCCCAGCACGTTTGTAGCAAACTTTATAGTATATTCAGCGTTATCTATTTCGTCCTGGGCTTTTTTCACGACTGCTATCTGGTAAAGAGTATCATTGGCTGACGTTACATTAAGCTGTGCCTGCTGCACCAAATATCCCTTGGCGGTAACCTGGCGCTCGGCAGTGGTTACGGCGCTTTCCTTGGTAATCACCGCTTTTTCAGCCGTGGTAAGAGCCTTTTCCTTAGTAGTCTGATTACGCTGCGCTGTTACCAGCGCTTTTTGCAGGGTTTTCAGCTGTGTTTGCCATTCCGAAGTATCCAGCGTAGCCAGATTCTGCCCCTTCGTGATAGAATCGCCTGCACTCACCAGGACTGATTCAACATATCCCGCCATTTCAAAAGCCAGACTTTCAGTGCGGGATAAAGCCAAATTGCCAGTGCCGGTGATGGCTACGGAAATACTTCCTTTTGTGACCGTAACATTCTGTGTCTTAACCGTGGTAGTCGCTTTGGAAGAGCAGCTCACGGATAGAAACAGAACTGCGCAAAGAATCATGATTGTGGTTGCCATTTTCATTAGTTTCACTTTTTCACCTCATATTATCTTTTCAAGTAAATACCAGTTTTATATTTCACAGAGCTCCATCAGACTACTTTGTTTAACTGGCCGGGAGTGTGCCAGTCGGTGGAGTACCACTCGGTGGAGGGCCCCCCTGTTGAGTACCGCCCGGCATCGTGCCATTATTTGAGAACCCGAGCGCTTGCCGGAGCGCGTCTTCAGTTATGCCGAGCTTTGTGGCTGCCGATGCCAGATCCGGAAACCCCGACTGGGTATTGCCCAGTGCTGCGCTCAGCTGGACCTGGGTTATCCCAAGCTTGGCTGCCGCCGCTGCCAGATCCATGGTTGGAGCAGCCGGCATGGTACCGTTAATACTGACGCCAGATGGAGGCATCTGCCCTGTGGGTGCAGTTCCTTGCTTGGTTGCGGACTGTGTCTGCACTGCAACCGCAGTGCTTTGCTGTGTTACAGACGTTGTCTGCACTGTGGCAGGTATTGTCGTTTCGACCTGACCACAGCCTGCCATGGCAGCCAACGCTGCTCCGGTAAGAATTGCTACACATAGTGATTTTTTCCAGTTCATTTTTTCCTCCTGTTTTTTGTTTCCATCATCAGCTTACCGTAGACCCGAATTCACCAGACAGTGTTTGCAATCATCAAATAGATATTTCAACCATGATTTACCTGATTGATTTATATGACACCTGTCATGGTGAGGGGCGACAAGGCATGACTGGAGTTATGCTTATAAACGCCTAACCTGATGATGAAATAGTTGACATACAGGTATAAACAGAGCGATTATGATCGAGGGAATTCCTGGATAAACAAGAGAGGGCGAGTAACCTCGCCCTCTCAAATGCCAGTATAGAAAGAGGTAAAACGGTATCACTTTACTTGGTGGTAGTGGTTGGAGCGGACGGCGCATTACCGCCCGGTCCCTGTGGAGCATTACCCCCTAGTCCCTGCATACCCTGAGGACCTCCGGGGATTCCATGTCCGCCTCCGGCATCGATTTGAGAGGCAACATCAGGTCTTGACTGCCACCACTTCAGATACGCATCGGATTGCGCCTGGGTGATGGTACCCTGGTCAACCATACTCTTAAGCCGGTTGGTCAGTTCTTCATCACGCATCTGGTTCTGGGCCTGGGTAAACGCTGCTTCCAGTTTTGTCTGGTCAATCCCCAGAATAGTGGCGACTTTAGCATACAGGGTCTTGGCCGGGTCATTGGCAGTGGTATTAGCGGTGGTAGTGGTTCCAGTCGCGGCATAAGCCATACCGCCGACGACGCCAAGCAGTATTACTAAAGTAGCTGCCAGTACTATGATGGTTATCCATTTCTTATTTCGTAACATAGCTCACCTCCTTTCTTATTGAATTCGTTAGTTTGATAGTTATTTTCACTTTACCTCCTTCTTACTGACAGACAACCGCGTAACTATCATGTTTCCCCCTCGCTCGATTAATAGTCATAAGTGACGCTGATATCAGCTGTCGGAGTACCTGATGAATCCGTATTTCCAAAATAGACATAAACTGTACCGGGCAACACCGGTATGATTACCGTATTACTTGTACCGAAAATGTGGCTGCCGGTGTAGGTATACCCGCCGTAAGAGCCGGTAACCCGGATGAATGCCGTAGCGCTCGAGCTCGTGCCCGCTACGTAGACATATCCTGCATTATCAGCCGTAAAGGAGACAATCATGGTTTCCGCTCCGGCGGCCTGAGTGAGAGCGCTCTCGTTAAGCTCCGTGGTGGAAAGAGACAGACTAAGCGTGCTCTGAAGAGTAGTAATAGAAGCCTGCAGCGTGACGATCTGGGTATTGGCAGTAGCGAGCTGATTTTGCAGGGACGTAATTTGCGTACTGGAGGTGCCCACCTGCGTCTGAAGCGTGGCAAGCTGCGCATTAGCGGTATCGAACTGGGTCTGCAGCGAGGCAGCCTGCGAAGTGATAGTAGCCAACTGGGTCTGTAAAGTGGTAATTTGACCGTTAGCCGAAGTCACCTGTCCCTGTAATGAAGCGGCCTGTGCCGTAGAGGTACTCAGATTGTTCTGTAAAGTATTGATTTGGTTGCCATCGGCAAGAGCCTGGGTCTGTAATGTGGTAATCTCGGTATTGGCAGTCGTAAGCTGGTTTCCCAGTGATGTTGCCTGGCTCTCCAAAGAAGCGATAGACGCTTCATTAAGGGTAATAGTTGACGATGCCTGGCTATGGTAAACAAGGAATCCGACCACACCGATGATGATAACAATAACGGCAATTAGAAATGGTGTATTTTTCATATCTGTTTTTCCCTCCTTTACTGTTTAAATCTAATAATACGCTTGACTTATGAATAAAATATTACTTTTGCCGCGGTGTGTTTCATTCTTATAAATCTTTATATTTTTCATTCCTTGTTACTTCATCCCAAAGGTTAATCGCTGTATTTTTGCTTTTCATCTCCAGCTTATAATAGAAAATAATCAGGGAATAGTGTGCGGTGTCATTAAATAGTGACCCTTGCCATGATTTACACAACCGGCAATAATGACACGTGTCATGGAGAAAGTTAACAATTAATGATTGGAGTTACATGCATTGAGGATACCCATGGACTATAATGCAGGTATGAAGATTACAACTCCACGTTCGGATGCGGTACGGATGATACGTATGGCCGCCTTTCTCTTGCTCGGCTATGTCATCGTATTATTTGTTATTAACCAGGTTTTTCAATCACCGCAATCAGAGCAACTGCCGCGACAAATACTGGAACAAGCCTCGGTAAACCAGACTTTGCCTCAACAATTTCTTCAGCTAGCGTTGCCGCAACAAGCCACTGTACAAGATAATAGTTATCTTTACTATATTTTATACGGGAGTATCGCTCTTCTCTGCCTTGTTCTGGCCTACTGGCCGTGGCTACAGGGAAAGCTCAGGCAGGCGTTTATCCCGGTAGTAATTGCCATTACCGCTATTTCGCCGGTTATTATCAATTATTATACAGGTCAACTTTCGCCTCTCGGCCCGCGTTTCGGCTCCCCGGAGGCCACGGTACTGGTAATGTTTCCTTTTCTGTTCGTCGCGCTGCTGCTGGTTGCCTGGCAATATAAGTGGCAGCATATCCTGTTCATTATCCTGGGGATTACCGCTTTAAACCTGGCCGTCAGGTGGTCTTCCGCCGGGCCGGGCACACAGCCTTTCCAGGGAGTGCTGGGGGTATTTTTGATTCAGACTGTTATTTTCCTGGTAGTGGGTTTTTCCATCAGCTATCTCATGAGCCGGTTGAGAGCCCAGCAGCAATCTCTGGAGGCAGCCAACAGCCGGCTGACGCAGTATGCCAGCACGCTGGAGCAGTTGTCCACAAGCCGCGAACGCAACCGCCTGGCGCTGGAACTGCACGACACGCTGGCGCATACCCTGAGCGGCCTGTCTGTCCAGTTAGAAACAATTAAAGCTTATTGGGACGTTGATAAACCAACGGCGCACTCCATACTGGAAAAATCTTTAACAGCCACTCATTCCGGGCTGGAAGAAACCCGCCGGGCGCTGAAATCGCTCCGCGCCAGTCCTCTGGATGATATGGGTTTGGCGCTGGCTTTAAGAAAAATGGCCGAAGATGCGGCGTCACGCGCCAGTCTGACCCTGGATATGCCGGAAATAATCATGATGCCGCTCCTGTCACCCGATGTTGAGCATTGTATTTACCGGGTGGTGCAGGAAGCGATCACCAACACTGTGAAACATGCCAGCGCAAAGAAACTTACGCTTAAATTAGAATGTATCGAGGGTCAAGTTAGCCTTTCCGTGAGTGATGACGGCACCGGATTTAACGCAGATACAATCGATAAAACCAGTCACTTTGGATTGGCGGGGATGCAGGAACGCGCACAACTGGTGGGCGGCGAGCTGAATATCACCAGTAAGCCCGGTTCCGGCACCACCATCAGGTTAGTCATTAAAAAGGTGGAACGGCCATGAAAATTGTAATTTGCGATGACCAGGCTATTGTCCGGGACGGACTGGAAATGTTATTAAAGCTTGAGCCGGATATTGATATCCTCGGCGTAGCCGACGATGGCGCCGCTGCCGTGGAGTTAGTAGCTAAAAAGATGCCCGACCTGGTTCTAATGGACTTGAAGATGCCGATTATGAATGGCGTCGAGGCTATTCGTCAGATAAAAGCGAAGCATCCTGAGATAAAAATTCTTGTCCTGACCACTTACGACGACGATGAATGGGTGTTCGACGCGATACAGGCCGGAGCATCGGGGTATCTTCTTAAGGATACGCCCCGTGATGAGGTCGTCAAGGCAATCAGGGGAACGGTAACCGGAAAAACATTTGTCGACCCATCGGTAGCCGGGAAAGTGCTGCGCCAGGCCTCCAGCCACCAGACCCAGCCGGCCACCTTGATTACCAGCAAATTGACCGACCGCGAAATAGAGGTTTTACGTTTAATCGCCAGAGGTTTAAGCAACACGGATATCGCCGACCGGCTATTTCTTTCCGAGGGCACCGTGCGGAATCATGTCAGCGCCATTCTGTCCAAGCTGGGCGTATCCGACCGCACCCAGGCAGCCGTTATAGCCATTCAACACGGGCTGAGCGAGGGTAAATAAGGTATCGTTTTCCAGGCAGCTTGATACTTATTTCAACCGATTCAGATAAATCTAGCCGGGCTTCCGGGCGCTTACCAGATAGTCGTCTTTGCCGTCAGCAATGCTGATGTCTTTAAATCCAGCCCCGGCCAGCATCCGGCGCATTTCCTCGTTCCTGGGTAACAGATGGTCGCAGACCTCCGGCACACTCCGATGAATATCGTTAATGGCCTGACGGCTTGAAGTATGACAGATAAATAACTTTCTATTATCCTTCAGGAGGCGGCCGATTTTTTTTAAAGCTTTCGGCTTATCACAAAAATGGGGAAAGACGGAATAACAGACAACAGCGTCAAAGGATTTATCCGGCAGCCGGCAATTTTCAATATCAGCACATATATACTCGATATTACCCCGAAAGCCCTTGGCACACGCTATCTTGAGCATTTCCTCCGCAAAATCGAGGCAGACAAGTTTTCCTTCACTCCCAATTTTCTTTAAGATATAGGGTACAAACACCCCCGTGCCAGTGCCCACATCCAGCACCGCCGCACCGGGTTTAATATCGAGGCGGGCCGCCATAGCTTCCAGCCTGGTTGTATCTCTTTCCGCCGCTTTTTCATCCCAGGTTGCGGCCCGGGAATTAAAAAATTCTTTGCTCATGATGCTTTCTCCACCAGCAGCTTCTTCTGCCAGCGTTTCACTTTCCTCTTGGGAGAAAAAATGACCGCTATCGCAAAGATTACCGAGGAAGTTATAACGATGGTGGCGCCGCTGGGAATATTGAAAAGATAGGAAAAAAACAAGCCTGTCCAGCTGGAGAGGACGCCGAAAGCCGCCGCGAGAAGAAACATGCGCTTGAGGCTGTAAGTAAGCTGGTAAGCCGCAGCAGCCGGATTTAAAATCAGGCTGAAAATAAGCAGCCCGCCGATAGAGCTGAATGATGCCGTGATCGTGGCTCCTGTCATAAAAAGAATACCGTAGAGCATCAGCGTCGCCGGTATGCCCACGGAGCGCGCCATATCACGCTGGAACACCGTGGCCTGAATCTCCTTGAAGAACAATAATACAATACCTACTACCAGGAAAGCCACTACGGCTAAAACTATAATATCGCTCCGTGTATTGGTGAGAATACTGCCCCATAGTAGCTCTAAAGCCTGTGATTTCGGGCCGGGCATTAATCCCATGAAGAGAAAGGCTAACCCCAACATCAAAGAAAATAATACCCCAACGGATGTCTCCGGATTAAGCTCGCCGCGGTCAGCCAGCGGACCGACGATAGCCGCCACTCCGAGGCTGAAAGCGAAAGCCCCGATTAACGGGTCAAAACCCAGCCACAGCCCCAGCAGTGCCCCGGCGAAAGCGGCGTGCGACATGCAAACACCGATAAAGGGCATGTGCAGCAGCACCACAAAAACGCCGATAACAGCGCAGGCAATACCGCCAAGGAAGGCGGAAAGGAGCGCATTCTGCATAAACGGATAAGTTAATATAGAGAAATCCATACGCTAATACCTGTAATATTAAGCCAGCGCGGCCGCTCCGCGTCTTTTTTCCACCTCAGCCACGGGCATATCATAGAGCTGCCCCAGTTTTACATCCGTCAATAAGTCTCCGGGCGAGCCTTCGTCCCGGATAAGTCCGTCTTTCATCAGCACGACGCGGTCACAGGCAATGGGAAGAGCGCTTAAATCGTGGGTGACAAACAGGGTGGTCAGCTTTCTGGCGTCATGAATCCGCTTCACCAGCTCCAGAATGTCGGTCTTCGCCTTCCAGTCCAGTGAAGCTGTCGGCTCATCCAGCAGGAATATCTCCGGTTCCTGGGCCAGGCAGCGCGCAATAGCTACCCGCTGCTGCTCACCACCGGAAAGATGCCCTATCGGGCGCCGGGCAAGATGGGTCATCCCCACCATATCCAGCGCCGTATCCACGATTTCCCAGTCATGCTTGCCGGGCCTCCGGAACAGTCCGAGACGACCGTATCGCCCTATCATCGCCACCTCGCGAACGCTTATCGGCATTCTGGGGTCGATGGTCTGCGCCTGCGCCACATAACCGACCTTTTTCCTCAGGGAATGGCCATTGCCATTAGTCAGGGTATAGCCAAGGACGCTCACCTGACCGTGAAGCAGTCTGCCCATCCCGTTCACGATAGTGAGCAGCGTGGTCTTACCGGCCCCATTGGGCCCGATAATGCCGACGAACTCCCCGCTTTTAACTTTCAGCGATACGCCGCGGAGGGCAACATCCTCGCGGTAAGAAACCACCGCATTCTCGATATCGATGGAATAGTTATGTAAACTACCTGCATTCATCCTGATGTTCTTTTACTTCCCGGTTGAGTTTAATACCAGCTCGATATTTTTATCGATGGCTTTTTCCCATGTCTCAGTTTTATCATAACCGCCCGGGAAATTTGACAGCGTAATCTGCTTTGCCCCTAGCTGTTCAGCCAGGCTCTTCCCGGATTCTCCGCCTGTCTGCATATTATCAATAACCAGTGTCACTTTACCACTTCTGCCTTTGTCCACCAGGTCTTTGACTACCTGGGGAGTAAAGGTTTCCGGCCTGCCGTAAGTGGCCACAATATTTAGCCCCGCCCATTTAACGAAATCGGCTTGCTGCTCATCACAGAGAACATTGACCGCGGCAAGATTGACCTTGGCCAGCCTGCTTTTAACTTCAGTTTCCTTGGCCGTTACCGCGGCTTTGTATTCACTCGCGGCTTTTTGATAAACCGCGCTGTTGTCAGGGTCAATCTGCGCCAGAACAGCCACAATTTTATCGGTGGCGTCGCGCTGTACCTGAGGCGTCATCCAGTTGCCCGCCAGCTCAATACTAACCGTGGTCATGTTTTTATTATTGGCCGAGGCAATCAAATCGGTGGTAAATTTCTCGCCCTGCCAGTTATGTATGAAAAAAAGCCGGGCATCGACCAGCTTCTGGACATCGCCCGGCTTGATATCAAAAGTCCCCGGGCACTGCGCCGGGGGAATAATGCTTACCACGCTGACTTTATCTCCCCCAATGCGCTCGACTATCTGGGCAAGCAGTGATGTGCTGGTGACTACCTGTAATTTTGAGGATTTTTCTGCGGCGCATCCGCCGGTAAAGATACCCACCGCCAGACTTAGTAGCAAGACAACTGTAAGACAGATACCAGACTTCTTCATTTTCCAGATGCTCACTTCTATGATAATAAATTAACGCAACTTATTGTTATTGCATCCAGTTGCAAGTATATTTGAAAAGAAGTCTTTTTGTCAAGCTGAAAGCGGGTAATTCTATATTCGTAGGAATGGGATTTTCCCTGGTATTTTAAAACTTTCCCAAAAGCGCATCATAAGTATCGGCCAGCGCCTGCGGCACGACCCTGACATCAGCCAGGACAGGGATGAAGTTGGTATCGCCATTCCAGCGCGGTACGATATGGCTGTGAAAATGCTCCTCAATACCGGCCCCGGCTATCTTCCCGAGGTTTGAACCGATATTAAAGCCGCCCGGGTTCATCGCCTCTTTAAGAACCTTAATACACCGGCTTACCAGTTCATAATGCTCGTTCCGCTCTGCCGCGGTAAGCTCATCCATATTCCCGGTATGCCGGTAAGGCGCTACCAGCAGATGACCGGGATTATAAGGAAAGCTGTTCAACATAATAAAATTTTTCACGCCGCGATAGAGTATATAGTTCTGCTTATCTTTATCTTCCGCGGGCAAGTCACAGAGAATGCACCCCTTCGGCTTTTCACTCTTGATATATTGCATACGCCACGGCGCCCAGATATATTTCATTTAAATCTCCTTACCGGTCGATTAGCTATTTTAGTCGGCAATGGCAATGTGCGTCAAACGCTTGGCTTCATGCCTTACTATGTGTTATAATACTCCCCGTATGGTTAAGAGTAAAAAGGAATCCACCGCAATTGAAAAACCCGTTACCCCTCTCAAGACATTTATCGAGAACATCAATAAAAAAGATATTCGTAACGGGCTGAAAATCACTTTCGGATTTACCAAACGCAAGAAAAAGTAGCCAATCGGAACCGGTTCACTACCTCCGCCGCCGCTTTTTATTATCGAACGGTTCATCCGCCGAAAAATCGGGCCGATAGGTCTCGGCCGATAACATTTCCTGCACCCAGCCGTTTTCTATGCCCAGTTTTTCCACCAGGTCAGTTACCTCTTTATATTCCTCAGGGGTAATCTTACGCCCCAACTCGGGATAACGATGGCGTGCAGCTTTATGCGCCGGATAATACTGGGACATAATGCTGACGGTCACTTCCGGTGAAACCTCCCTTACGAGCCAGCTTAGAGCATCCTCGCTGCCGGCAATACCGTTGGGGAATATCAGGTGGCGTATAATCAAACCCTTTTGCGCGATGCCTTCATCATCTACCTCAATGTTGCTGACCTGCCGGTACATTTCTTTAATCGCAGCGCGTGAGACCTCGACATAGCCGCGGGCATGCGAGTATTTTAGACCGAATTCATCAGAGGCGTAGCGTATATCTGCTAGATATATACTTATAATCCCATCAAGCTCGCGTAGAGTTTTCAGAGAATCATAGCTGCTGGTGTTATAAACCAGGGGCAGGTGCAGTCCCCCCGCCACCGCCTCAAATACAGCGCGGACAATCTGCGGGACGAAGTGCGAAGGCGTCACCAGGTTGATATTGTGGCATTTAAGCTCATCCTGGAGATAGAGCATGCGCTCCGCCAGGATGCGGGTTTCAATTGTGTTCTTGTATTGTACTTTCGGGTCCTGGCTTATCTGGTAGTTCTGGCAGTAGACGCAACGCATGTTGCAGTTAGCGAAAAAGATGGTGCCGGACCCATGCGTGCCGGATAATACAGGCTCCTCGCCATGATGGGCGCAGACAGATGAAACTATAGGCAGGGCGCCCGAGTTGCAATGGCCGTACTTACCCTTCAACCGGTTAGCGCCGCATTCCCAGGGGCAGATATCGCACTCGGCTAAACGCGCTTCAAGCGCGACGGCGCGGCGCTCCAGCTCGCCCGAACGATATAGAGCTAAATATCCCGGTTCGATGCTCATACTTTTTTACGCTTTACTTCTAAAATCAATCCTTTTATCCCTACCACTTCTACGTCGTCACCTATGCCGACATCACCATCAACCGATTTCGCTTTCCAATATTCGCCTTTTACTTTGATAACGCCCTGTGGTCTTAACGGCTGAGAAACTTCACCAGTAAGGCCTATCATTCCGTCAGCGCCGGTCACCTTTCTACGGCGCATGCTGGGCACTACCGCTTTGTGGATGATAATGAAGAATATAATAACTGCTAACCAGGCTACCAGGATAATCGGCCAAGTAATTTGTATATGGAAATACCTTAAAGCCAGGATAATGAGTACCAGCAAGATAGCCTCGTCCAACAACGAAGCCAGGACAAGCAGCCAGGCTTTTAAAGTGGAGATTTCACCCCTGTCATTCATTATTCCTGCTGTTTTTGTATCTTTAGCCAGGTATCCCGTAGTGAAACTATCCGATTGAATACCAATTTTCCCGGTGAGGAATCGGGGTCAACACAGAAATACCCCATTCTTTCGAACTGGTATCTACTCCCGGATGGAACATCGGCAAGAGCGGGTTCAACACGGCACGATGTCAATACCTCAAGAGAATTCGGATTAAAATAAGCCCTGAAATCAGTACCCTCTTCCACATCCATAGGATTTTCCTTGCTGAACGGGAGGTCATACAAACGCACTTCAGCTTCGAGTGCATGCCTGGCAGAGACCCAGTGCAACGTCGATTTGACCCTGCGTCCATCCGAGGCATCACCACCCCGCGTAGCCGGGTCATAAGTACAGTGGACCTCAACTATCTCTCCGCTTCTTTCATCTTTTGTTATACCCACACAGGTAATAAAATAGGCATACCTCAATCTTACCTCACGGCCCGGTGCCAGGCGGTAGTATTTTGGTGGTGGCTCCTCCCGGAAATCGTCCTGCTCTATATAGAGAACCCGTGAAAACGGCACTTTTCGTGTTCCTGTGGCGTGGTCCTCGGGATTATTCATTGCGTCGAACTCTTCCACCTGATCTTCCGGGTAGTTATCAATTACCAGACGCAGCGGACGCAGCACACCCATAACACGTTGGGCTTTCTGGTTTAAATCCTCCCGGAGGCAATGTTCCAGGAAAGCAACATCAATGGTGGTATTGGCCTTGGCTACTCCCGTATGCTGACAAAAATTCCGGATAACCTCCGGTGTGTAGCCACGTCGGCGTAACCCTGACAGGGTTGGTAATCGGGGGTCGTCAAATCCGCGTACGGATTTGTCCTGTACCAACTTCAGCAGCAGGCGTTTGCTCATTACGGTATAGGTTATATTGAGCCTGGCAAACTCAATCTGCTGAGGATGATAGATTCCCAGTTCATCCAGAAACCAGTCATACAGGGGACGGTGGTCTTCGAACTCCAGTGTACAGATGGAATGGGTAATCCCTTCGATGGAGTCTTCGAGGCCGTGGGCCCAGTCGTACATTGGATAGATACACCACTTATCACCGGTGCGTGGGTGCCTGGCGCGCAGGATGCGATACATGACAGGATCACGCATATTCATATTGGGAGAATCCATGTCGATCTTCGCTCTGAGAACATATGAGCCATCCGGGAATTCCCCGGCCCGCATGCGTTTAAATAAATCAAGGTTTTCCTCTATCGGACGTTCTCGATATGGGCTCTGCTTACCTGGCTCGGTTAAGGTGCCGCGATATTCTCTGATTTCCCCGGCAGTTAACTCATCAACGTATGCCTTGCCTTTCTGGATAAGCTGCACAGCATATTCACACATTTGCTCAAAGTAGTCAGAGGCATAGTGCAAACGGTCTCCCCAGTCGAATCCCAGCCAGCGTATATCTCGTATGATTGCATCGATATATTCCTGTTCTTCCTTGGTGGGATTGGTGTCATCGAACCGCAAATTACAGAGACCGTTGAACTCATTGGCAATGCTGAAATTGATATAAATAGACTTAGCGTGTCCTATGTGCAGGTAGGCGTTAGGCTCCGGTGGAAACCGGGTATGTACCCGACCATCGTACTTATTTGTCTGGATATCTCGACGGATAATGTCCCTGATGAAATCATGTGCAGGTTTTATATCGCCAGTAGTCATATAGTTCCTTTACTATCTCCCTTTCTGTCTTACAAATTCGAGTTATTACCCAGCTTGGATATCGCAATCTTTATCCTTTTCAGACATCTTTCTTTACCCAGCACGACCATCGTCTCAAAGAGCGGCGGGGTAGCATCACGAGCTGTGCAAGCTACCCGGAGCACATTAAAAAGCTGCCCCGTCTTGATACCCAAATCATCGGCGAGATGCCTCAGGCTATCTTCTAACAGATCATGGTCAAAGCTCTCCAGTGAGGATAGTTTCTCTTCAGCACCTTTCAAAGCCGCTAATGCGGTTTCCGTGGTCATCTTCTTGCCTATAAGCATCGAAGCTTCATATTCCAGCTTATCTACAAAGAAGAAGTCAGCATAGGTAGCCGCATCTTTTAGAGTTTTTATCCGCTCCCGTATCAGCGGCATTATTTGCCGTATATAATTGATGTCCAGGGGCCGCTTGACCTCTGGCGGTAAATCCTTTTCCAGAAACGGAAGTACCCTGTTCGTTAAATCTTCAACAGTTAGACCGCGGATATATACCCCGTTCATCCAGTCGAGCTTTTCTATATTGAAGAAGGCGCCAGTCTTCCCCATCCTCTCCAGTGAAAAGTTTTCAACAACCTGCTGGCGGGTCATAATCTCGGTCTTATCATCCAGCGACCAGCCCATTAAAGCGAGAAAATTAAACATAGCCTCCGGCAGGTAGCCCATGTTTCTAAAATCGAGAAGTGAAGTTGCGCCATGGCGCTTGCTTAACTTAGCGCGGTCAGACCCTACAATTACCGGGTGGTGGACATACTGCGGCGGCTCGTAATTAAGAGCTTTGTACATCATTAAATGCCGGGGCGCCGAAGATATCCAGCCCTCGTCACGAATGACATGGCTGATTTTCATAGCGTAGTCGTCAACTACGTTCGCCAGGTGATAGGTCGGGTAGCCATCCGATTTCAGCATCACGAAGTCGTCAATATTGCTGTTCTCGCATGTAATATCGCCGTAGATGATATCGTGGAATTTAGTCTGCCCTTCAAGCGGCACCTTAAAGCGCACCACCGGTTTGATGCCCGCGGCCTCTTTCGCCGCCCTTTCCTGCGGGCTTAAATTACGGCAAAGCCGGTCATAACCCGGCGACTGCTTGCGCGCTTCCTGCTCCTTGCGCATCGCATCAAGGCGTTCGGGGGAGCAATAGCAATAATAGGCATCGCCCTGCGCGACAAGTTTTGCGGCGGCATCCTGGTAAAGTTCGAGGCGCTGCGACTGATAATATGGACCGTAGTCGCCGCCTTTTCCCGGCCCCTCATCCCAATCCAGTCCCAGCCAGTTGAGGGCGTCCATCATGTATTCTACGGCGCCTTCCACCCTGCGCTCGACATCCGTATCCTCGATACGCAGGATGAACGTGCCGCCGGTGTGGCGGGCGAGGAGCCAATCGAACATGGCCGTGCGTATATTGCCTACGTGAGGGCGTCCCGTGGGGCTTGGGGCAAAGCGAACGCGAACCGGTTTATCCATAGTTAACCTTTCTGCTATTTATAATCAGGCCTTAAGATACATTTTAACATTCCGCTTCTGAAGTTGCCAGAAATGGAATTCCGGGGATTTAATTTCTCCCATTTTTAGAAACAATTCGTAGCTAATTAGCTTCATCGATTTGTTTTTGTTTATGTTAAGTTAGATTCGTTTTCAAGGTTATTTTTAATTAATGAACCAATCCCCTACCCTCTTCCCCTTCTGCTTCGCTCAGGGTCAGAATGACAACAATGTGATTTTAGTACTATGCTTTAGACTTAAAAGGTATTAGAATATCAAAATAGAATTGAATTTTCCGCAGGAGATTTATCAATGGAAAATGAAACTAATATGCCTCAGGAAAAACCGGTGACCGTGGTGATAAGCCGACAGGTATTACCGGGGCACGACAGGGACTATATCGCCTGGGTGCACCGGCTGGTGGATGCAGCGACAGAAGCCCCGGGCAACACGGGAGCGACGATGCTCACACCCGGCCCCGGCAAACCCGGATTATACCATGCCATACTGCGCTTTACGGATGCTGAGTCCGTACACAGGTGGGAGGATTCCTATATCCGCCAGAAGCTATCGCACGAGGCAGACGCTTTCTCTGTAAAGAGCCGACAGGAAGCGACCGGAATGGAGACATGGTTTTCTATCCCTGAGTGCCCGGAACTGACGACGCCGCCGCAATGGAAGATGTTTCTCATCACCACGCTAGCCGTTTACGCAATGTCCGTCCTGTTCGTTAAGTTAGAGGAACTATTAAAGCTGAACTGGAACTTTTACCTGTTGAATATCCTGACAAGCGCGCTGGTAGTGGGAGCTTTGACCTGGGCGGTGATGCCGTGGTTCAGCCGGTACATTTTCCGCAAGTGGCTATATAAGGAATAAGTAGCAAATGACAAGTATCAAGTATCAAACCTCCCCTTTCCTCTCATTGTTACTTGTTACTTGAGTTTTGTTACTTATTTTATCCTCTCGGCGGTGCATCCATTTTAAACGCCATATCAACTTTCTTGAGCCAGTCCGGTATCGCGATGTGCTGCGGGCACTTTTCCAGGCATTCGCCGCATTCTTCGCATTTATCGGCGTGGTTTTCCGGCTTAAAGAACGGGGCATTATACATCCTGCGCCCTACGGTTAAATCATCATAAATCGTGGCGTCGTTGTAGGCCTGAAAGCAACGCGGTATGTCTACGCCGTGGGGACACGGCTGGCAATATTTGCAGTCGGTGCAGGGTATGGGAGTCAGACCTTGATAGGCCTTCCGCGCACGTTCGATGAGCTTCAAATCCTGTTCAGAAAGCGTGTTGGGGCCGGAGCGTCCGGCGGTTTTTATATTTTGTACCACCTGCTCCATCAGGCTCATGCCGCTTAAAGCCACCGAGATTTCCGGCTGGTTCCAAACCCATTGGAATGCCCACTCGGCGGGCGTGAGCTTGCGGTGAGCAGTTTCCCAAACTTTGGCTACCGGAGGCGGCGGTTCTTTGCTTAATTTGCCTCCGCGTAACGGTTCCATAACGACCACCGCCAGACCTTTGCTCGCGGCGTATTCCACGCCCTTGCGACCGGCCTGATTATTGATATCCATATAGTTGTACTGCACCTGAGAAAGCACCCAGTTATCATAAGAATCGATGATTTCTTTAAAGACAGGTAATTTATCGTGGAAAGAAAAACCGAGCCGGCCGATCTTCCCATCCGCCATCTGTTTTTCCGCCCATTTAAGCACACCTAAATCGCGCACTTTTGTCCAGGACGTTTTTTGCAGGCCGTGGAGGAGATAGAAATCTATCTTGCCGATGTTTAGTTTTTCAATCTGGTCGTTTAATATCCGGTCGAAGTCTTCCGCCTTCTGGATAATCATGGCAGGCAGCTTGGTGGCAATTTTAACCTTCTCGCGGTAGCCGTCCTTAAGCGCCTTGGACAGGACGCGTTCGCTGTTGCCATTGTGGTACATGTAGGCGGAGTCCAGGTAGTTGACGCCGTTATCGATGGCGTAACGAATCATTTTAATAGCCAGGGGCTCATCTATCTTGGACTGGTCTTCACCGATGACCGGCAGGCGCATACAGCCGAAGCCCAGGGCCGATACTTTCCAATCCAGTTTGCCGAATTTACGATACTGCATAGACGCCTCCCTTAAGCGAATCCCAGAGCTATCACGATATATCTATTCACTATTTTGCCATGTTTAAAGAAAGGATGCAAATAGGGAATATACAAGAGGTTTTAGCTAATGTCTTTCAGCGCCTTCTCAAGGTCGGGGGGTAAAGGCGATTGGAACTCCACATACTCGCCAGTGGAGGGTAGTTTGAACTTTATCTTGCCGGCATGGAGAAACTGCCGCGCTATATGCGGGGATGGCACGCCGTAGGTGGTATCGCCCACCACGGGAAAGCCGATGGCCGCCAGGTGCACTCTTATCTGGTGGGTACGCCCCGTTTCGGGCTTAATCTCCAGCAGTGTATAATTGCCGATGTATTTAATGACGCGGTATTCCGTACGCGCCTCACGCCCGCCCGTCACTACCGCCATGCGCTGGCGGTTCCGCGGGTCACGCCCGATGTTCGCTTCGATAATGCCGGTTTCCGGTTTTAGTTTTCCCTGCACCAGCGCCTGATAATACTTGGAAACCACGCGCGATTTAAACTGGTCGGAAAGATTAGCCTGCGCCACGCGGTTTTTAGCTACCAGAATCAGGCCGGAGGTGTCCATATCCAGCCGATGCACAATGCCCGGCCTTAAATTATCTTCATCTTCTTCCGCCAGTTCCGGCATATGACCCACTACAGCGTTGGCCAGGGTATGTTCCGGGTGTCCCGGCGCCGGATGAACCGCCAGCCCGGCCGGTTTATCAATCACCATCAGGTCGTTATCTTCGTAAATTATCTTTAAAGGTATGGATTCAGGGGTCAGATGGGCGGGAGCTTCGGGAGGGATGGTGAGGTCAACTTTATCACCGGCATTGAGCTTGAGACTGCCTTTTTCGATTTTCCCGTTAACGGTGACCAGCCCTTCCGCGATAAGTTTCTGGGCATGGGTGCGGGAAAGCTCCGGGCACTTCTCTCCGAGGAACTTGTCCAGACGGATACCCGGCGTATCGGCGATAAAGCTGTATTGCCTGCTCATTCCTTAGTCTGCACCCGTCCTGCCAAAAATATAAGGCAGTAAGCGAGGAGAATCGTGCCGATGGTCACCGACGAATCGGCAACATTAAATACCGGCCAGATTTTAAAATCGATAAAGTCCGTGACCTGCCCTACGCGGATGCGGTCAATCATATTGCCGATGGTGCCGCCCAGAATCAGGGCAACACTAGTGCGTACCAGCATTTTATCGATAAACGGCCACTGACGGCGCATGCCGAAAACGAGGAATAAAATGGCAGCGATACCTATAAAATCAACGACAATCAGAATCGGAGTTTGGCCTTTGAATATACCGAAAGCGGCGCCGGTATTAAGGACATGGATAATCCGGAAGACACGGGCATCCCAGAGAACTTCTCCCGGCTGCAGGTGGTTTAATATCCAGAATTTACTTAGCTGGTCAACGATAATCACCAGCAGCACGATAGCGGCGAAGACGATGTCCCGCCGGTTAAATTGCAGGCGGTTTACCTTTGCCATTCTTCGCCAGCAGCNNCAGCAGCGCTTTGCAATTCATACATAAACTTGCCTGAGGCCGCACCTCTAACCGTTCCGGGGGAATCGGCTGACCGCAGTTTTCACACTTCCCGTAAGTGCCTTTCTGAAATTTACCCAGCGCATGTTCTACCTCGGACATCTCCTGGCGGATGCGGTTTTCCAGGGTCAGCCGTTTTTCCAGTTCAAGCGTTTCCGTAGCCTCTTCCTCCCGTTTACCAAAAGGGCTGCCCTCCCGGCGCTCTTCGGAACTGGATGCGCTCGTTTGCACCTGTGATAGTTCGTCGGCTAAACGCTTGTGTTCGTTCTCCAGCTGCTCCTGTATGTGTTTATACCCGGTAGCTGTCATCTCTACCTCCATCCGCCTGTTGCCTGGATTTAAAAAAGGCTATTAATAACCCTAACGACCCCGTTGTTATATATGTATGTGTTATCCACAAAAACTGAAAAATACGATAGAGAAAAACAGCAGGTTAGTTAAAAGAAATCACTAGCTGTCCAGCGGCGTTCGCCGATTGGTAACATCGGCGGCCAAAGGCAACGTGTAAACCTCTTATCTCCACGGCTAATGAAGGACAAGACATACCAACAGTGTAACCCATTTATTTCATTTGGTCAATGGTTTTCAGAGACTTTTTTTAAAGTTGGGTGTCATCCCCTATATACAATAGGTAACACCTATCTCCGCCCTTTGGTACGCCAGGATATAGTATCTAATATAGAGCCAACCGGCTACTAACAAATTATACTAATGACGATGGCATCCGGCTAACGGTATGCCAGAAACGGATTGTATTATGAAAAAAGAGGCTTTACCCAAGGGCAATATCCAGAAAGCTCATTCTTTTTCACCTTCTTCCCGTACCAATTGCGTAATTCAGGTAAAAAAGAATCCTGTACCGGTGTCATCAAACCCCGGTTTGAGAAAAGACGAGATCAACAGTCTTAAAGAGGCAGCCGCCGCTGTGCACCAGATAAAGCTCAGCGCCCAAAATGAACTTGAACTGGCCAGGAAAATGAGGGGTGATGCCCACAAATACCAGCAGGAAACAGCAACCAGGGCCCGCAGCGATGCCCAGCAGCTTATACTCCGAACCCGGCTGGCAACCCAGCGAGAAACAGAAGAGCTGATCCGTCAGGCGAGCGAAGAGATACAAAAAGTCCTGGCAGATATCCGGATGATTCGTATTATGGCCCAGGAAGAGCTGGCCGCCCAAAGGAAATTCACCGATGCCGCCAAGCTTCGCACCATGTCGATGGCAATTCAGGACGGATTCGAAAATATAGAAGTTAAAAAGAAAAAACCAATGGTTTCTGTTAAATAAAACAGCGTCCTGCTTAAAGTTGACCTGGCCGCATTTCTACCGCCGTCAGAAAAAATGATAACCCGTCTTTTTTCTTTTTTCCCGCTGCTATTTTCATTTTTCTTTTTTTAATCGCTCAAGCGCTATCTACTTCAGGTCTGCCTTAATACATTGTTTTCACCACCCCACCGCAATTTGTTTTGTAGCACTTGCCATTCTTGATGTAATATAGTATATAATCAGGGTAAATTGCCGGGAGGTAAATATGAAAATATGGCAGGCCGGGGTAATCGTTCTTCTTTTAGTATCTCTGCCGCTTCTATCATCCTGTGACTTACTTGGAATCGGNNGAACAGCAATACTATGAGCAGCAGCTTGAACTTATGCAAAAACAACAGGAGGCGGACAAGAAAGCTCAGGAGGAGTATAACGCGGCTTTACAAAAGTCACTGCAAGACTATCTAAATCAATATGCGGCGTATCAGCAGGCGCAACAACAGCAGCAGATACAGGCCATAGAACAGGCCGCGGCTGCCGCGACGCAGGAGGCTATCCCTTATAATTAAACAAGCCATCAGACAAATACTTGATGAACTACCCGATGGTGTCAAACTGGTGGCAGCCGCCAAGGCGAGAGAGCCCCGGGAAATCATGGAAGCCGTGGCTGCCGGTATAAAAATCATCGGGGAGAATTATGTCCAGGAAGCGGAGAATGCCTACCAGGTAATCGGTAATAAAGTTGAATGGCATTTTATCGGGCATCTCCAGAATAATAAAGTTAAAAAGGCCGTAGCCATTTTCGACATGATAGAGACGGTCGATTCTCTGGAAATCGCCCTGGAAATCGATAAAAGGTGCGCCCAAACCGGCAAGAAGATGCCGATACTGATTGAGATAAACACTGGGCGTGAAGCGCAGAAATCGGGCGTGTTCCCGGAAAAAGCCGATTCCCTGATTTCTATTGTTTCTCATCTCCTAAATATCCAAATCTCAGGTTTAATGACCATGGGACCCCCTGTCAGCCGCCCGGAAGAGTCCAGGCCCTATTTCCATGAAACTAAGAAGCTGTTCGAGAGTTTAAAACAACTTGTCCTGCCTCGCGTTGAGATGAAATATCTTTCGATGGGGATGACGGATTCTTACAAGATTGCCCTTGAAGAAGGCGCCAATATCATCAGGCTGGGCAATAAAATATTTGGTGAAAGGGCTCGGAACAGGTTAGAGCGGGAGTAAGTATAAATGACCATACCGGAGCCTGAAAAGAGCCTTGAGGAACAAAACCGGATAATACAGGAAGCCGGCCAGATTCTCTCCGGTTTCAGCCGGAAAAGAGAGAGTCTGATTCCTATATTGCAGCAAGTCCAGAGCCGTCTCGGTTATCTGCCGAGGGAAGCCATGACCACGATTGCCGAATATCTCAAAGTTCCCGCTATTGATGTCTATGGGGTGGTGACGTTTTACAACCAGTTCCGGCTCAACCCGCCGGGGCGTCACTCGATAAGGGTATGCCTGGGCACCGCCTGCCACATGAAAG
This sequence comes from Dehalococcoidia bacterium, assembly GCA_003141235.1. Classification (GTDB taxonomy): domain Bacteria; phylum Chloroflexota; class Dehalococcoidia; order Dehalococcoidales; family RBG-16-60-22; genus Fen-1077. The sequence continues at coordinate 5,894 of PLLL01000069.1, read as the reverse complement.
GCGGCTACATCACGTTGGATGCCTGGAAACGCCGCCTGAAGATTAATCCCCGTGAAACCACGCCTGACCGTGAGTTCGACCTGGACACAGTGGCGTGCGTCGGCTGCTGCACCATGGCCCCGGTAACGGTGGTGGATAATAAGCCGGAGGCCCAAGTTGAACCGACTAAAGTAGACGGCATCCTGCTCGCTTTCGGGCACCCGGTTGACACGAAGGATAAAGAAAAAAGTGAATCCAGATAAACCGACAGCAGCGGCCGCCGCTTTTAAAGAGCTAAAAGAGCGTGCCGGAGCGCAGTTAACGCAATTAACCCACGATAAAACGGTAATCATGGTGGGGACAGCGACTTGCGGGTGTGCCGCCGGCGCTTTAGAGGTTCTCCAGACCTTTAAGGATGAAGTCAAAAAGCGCAATCTCGGCTGCGCGGTGATTGAAGTCGGCTGCATGGGGCACTGCTATGCCGAGCCGATGGTGATTATCCGTAAACCTAACTCTCCGGGCGTATGCTACGCCCACGTGAATCCGGTCATTGCGGAAAGACTGGTTAACGAGTATATCCTCGGCGAGAACCCGTGCCCGGAGTTCGTCCTGGCCGCATTTGAGCCGAACGATATCCTCCCCAGCTTTCAGGACTTCCCACGCTCACGTTACGAGCAAAAAATAATCCTGCAAAACTGCGGCCATATCGAACCCACGAAAATCGAACATTATATCGTTGCGGGGGGATACATCGCTTTAGCGAAAGCCCTTGAAGCCTCGCCGGAAAACATTATCGAAGAAGTTGAAAAATCAGGGCTGAGGGGACGGGGCGGCGCCGGATTTTCCACCGGTCAGAAGTGGCGCTTGTGCCGACAGTCTCCGGGTAATACGAAATACGTAATCTGCAACGCTGACGAGGGCGACCCCGGCGCCTTTATCGACCGCGCTTTACTGGAAAGCGACCCCCATTCGGTCATCGAGGGCATGATTATCGCCGCCTACGCTATCGGAGCGCGTACCGGCTATATTTACGTCCGCGCCGAATATCCCCTGGCGGTAGAGCGTCTGGAGATAGCGCTTAAACAGGCGAAGAAGTTGAACTTAACCGGCGCGCACATACTGGGAAGTGATTTTTGTTTTAACATTCATTTATTTAAAGGTTCCGGCGCTTTCGTCTGCGGGGAGGAAACAGCGCTTATCGCCTCGCTGGAAGGCCACGCCGGTATGCCCCACCACCGCCCTCCTTACCCGACTACGCACGGGCTTCACGGCAAACCCACCATAGTCAATAACGTCAAGACGCTAGCTTACGTGCGCCACATTATTAACAACGGGGCGGATTGGTTCGCGGGCATCGGCACAAAAAAGAGCCCCGGCACCGCCGTTTTTGCCCTGGCGGGAAAAATCGTTAATACCGGCCTGGTGGAAGTCCCCATGGGCACCACCCTACGTCAGATAATTTATGATGTCGGCAGCGGCATTCCCGGAGGTAAACAGTTTAAGGCCGTCCAGATAGGCGGACCTTCCGGCGGCTGTCTGCCCGAATCCGCCCTCGATCTGCCGGTTGACTTCAACTCTCTTAAAGAGGCCGGCGCTATCATGGGGTCGGGCGGCATGGTCGTGCTCGACGAGGACGACTGCATGGTGGAGATGGCGCGCTATTTCCTGGAGTTTACCCAGCGGGAGTCCTGCGGCAAGTGCACTTTCTGCCGATTAGGGACAAAGCAGATGCTGGAAATTCTGACCGAGTTCACCTTTGGTAAAGGCAGAATCGAAGACCTCGACAACCTGGAACGCCTCGCAGAGGAAGTTAAGGCCGGTTCGCTCTGCGCCCTGGGACGCACAGCGCCCAACCCGATTCTCACCACCCTGCGCTATTTCCGGCAAGAATACGAAGATCATATCCGGCTGGGGAAATGCCCGGCGCTGATGTGCCAGCACCTTATCGCCTACTATATCCTTCCCGACAAGTGCGAGCGCTCCTGCGATGCTTGTATCGGCAGCTGCACGGTAGAGGCCATCAGCCCGAATAAAAAGCGCATCAAGGTCATCGATCAAACCCAATGCGTTAAGTGCGGCACCTGCCTCAAGGCCTGCCCGCCGCAATACAACGCCATCGTAAAGCTGACGCCACCGAGCGAGGTGCCAAACGATAACTCAAAACTCAAAAATCAAATCTCAAAACCACAAATAAAAAGTAAAAACTGATATGACTAAAGACAAAGAAACAGTAATGTTGACCATGAACGGGCAGACTATAACCGCCAAGTCCGGCACGAAATTACTTTGGGCGGCGCTGGATAACGGCATCTACATTCCTAACCTGTGCGCTATGCGTGACAAACCGGAGCCGGAGGCGGCCTGCCGGCTTTGCTGGGTGGAAATAGAGGGAAGGCAAAGCCCTATCACAGCCTGCACCGAGCCTGTCGCCGCAGGGATGGTCGTTAATACCACCGGAGAAAAAGCTTTAAAGTTAGCGCGCACCGGCTTTGAACTGCTCATGGCCTCGCACGCTTTAGACTGCGCCCGCTGTAGCGCCAACGGCTCCTGCGAACTCCAGAAAATAGCCAAAGTGCTTAAATGCAGCCTGAAGCCAAAGCGCTTTCGCCAGCTTTTAAGGGGTCTGCCGGTAGACGAAAGCAATCCCCTCTTTACTTACGACCCTAACAAATGCGTCCTCTGCGGGCGCTGTGTATGGGTCTGCCGGAAACACGTAAAAAGCGGCGTCCTGGGCTTTGCGCACCGGGGCTTCGAGAGGAGAATTACGACCTTCGGGGATGAACCGATTGGTAAAGATTGTCTAAATTGTTCAGCGTGCGTTAAAGCGTGTCCGACCGGCGCGCTGACGATGAAGGACGGTAAAAAGAAAACCGACATAGCCTAGCGGGAACGGTATGTTTTACCGCGCGCTGGAGCCGCCCTTTTTTGGCCGCCTTTCCGGTCTGTGCGGAAATCAGGTGCGATGATGGCAAAGGTGACGCTTACTTTACGGTCTACCAGGCGGGAGCTTATCGAGCCGTCAACCTCCGCCATAATCTCATCGAGGGAAAGGCGGGTGGTAATAACGGTCGGCAGGCGGCTGTTATAGCGGTAGTTGATAAGCTGGAAAAGCTTCTCTTTAACCCAAGGGTTAGTGGACTGCTCGCCGAAATCATCCAGCACCAATAGCGGGGCGGTTTTCACGCTTTCAAAAAACTGGTCATAGGAAATCTTGCTATCGGGGCTGAAAGCGGAGCGGAGATGGTCGAGGAAATCCGGCACTACCACGAACATGGCCGGTTTACCTATTTCGTAACGGAAATTAACAATGGCCGCCGCTAAATGCGTCTTGCCGCAGCCGGTCTCACCCATAAAGACCAGCCAGCCTTCCGGATTCTTGGCAAAATCGAAAGCGAGGCGGTAGGCCGCGTCCATGTTATCCTGCTGTTCGATGGATAAATCATTGCGGCGTTTATAATTGATGAAAGTCATATTCTTCTGAAGCTCGAACTCCGGCCCCCAGGCATAGGCCGATGTTGGCGAATCTTCCTCAAGGACAAAGACCTGAGAGAGACGCGGGTCGGTCAGGCGGGTGCGCAAACGATCATCCATCTTTTCGACCGGCGTGCTGGTGACAATCACCGTCGGCAGCTCGTTATTAAAGCGAGAGGTCAACAGTTGGTCGAGCTTCTCTTTAGCCCAGGGTGTGCCGGACTGTACGCCCAGATCATCCAGCACGAGCAGCGGGGCGCTCCGCACCTGCTCGAAGAACTCGTCATAAGGCATCTCGCTGTCAGGATTGAAAGAGGCGCGGATGCGGTCCAGGAGGTCAGGGGCGGTGATATAAAAAGCGGGCAGTCCCTGCCGGATGCGCTCGTTGACGATAGCCGCCGCCAGATGAGTCTTGCCGCTGCCGCTGGGACCACCCAGCACCAGCCATCCCTTAGGTTCAGTGGCAAAAGCGCGGACGGCCTGGTGGGCACGGGCAAAACGCTCCTGGCTGCGTTTATTGCTGCTCCGACCTTCCGGCATCAGATTCTCGAAGGTGAAACGGGACAGCGAGCCCAGGTTGCTATATTGCTTGAGGCGGGATTTACGCCCGTCAGCCTGCCCGGTTTTCACACAGCGGCAAGCCACGGCGCGGCTGTAGTCCGGCTGTCCCGAAGGCAAACGGGGATGCACGACACGGGCGCCTTTACAGACAGGGCACTCCACGCTATTGGCAGGCTCTTCTTCAGCGCTGGACCATGTGTCCGTACTTCCCTTTGAAGTACTTGTCGGGTCCTGCTTTTTGAGAATCTCGCTGATATGTTCCATCGTTCCGGCCTTCTACCGACCAGTTTTCCAAAATCTTGCTGATATATTTAATATTTCTCTTATTATGTAAAGCTGCTTCCCTGATAGCGTCCCGCAGCCATTCAGTCGGGTATAGCTTTTCGGCTTCTTTAAGTTCATCAGCCACCATTGGGTTCAGCATCCCGATATTCTGCTCATAAAGGGTAAAAATATCGGGCATTGCTTCAGCCGGGACATCGGGTTTTTTCGTTGCTTTTAATCCGCCCGGCTTAAGCTCGCCGCTTTCCATTTTCGCCGCCGCCTGACGACCTGATTCATCATTTAAAAAATAGATGTCCCCGTCTTTATCCAGCGTCAGGCTGATTAACGTACCGCGCTCGGCAGCCATCTTTAAAGCGCGGCCCAGCGTTACTTCCGGCGTCTCCCCTACCCCTTTTAAGCTGCCCATCAAAGCGGCGTTGCCCAGCAGTTCGTTAAAGCTGACCAGTCGCGGATAGCCTTTTTTTTTATAAAGCGCCGCGATAACGTGCAGGGTCGTCTTCAACTCGGCTATGTCGTCTATCTCCGGCAGCAGGCTGCCGAAGAAGGCATTGGGGATAGAGGTGTAATCCGCCCTGGCGGGAAAACCCTGAAACTTGCTCATAATAGAGTCGGCTCCACGCTGCCGAGGCTCTCAAATTTGGCCAAGTTATGTTTAAAACGCAGCTTGATGCGACCAGTAGGCCCGTTGCGGTGTTTGGCAATGATAACATCCGCTTCTTCTCGGGGGTACTCCCGGTCAGGATGAGCGGCTACCCATTCTTCTTCGGTCTTATAGTAATATTCATCGCGGTAAATAAACATGACGACGTCCGCATCCTGCTCGATGCTGCCGCTTTCACGGAGGTCTGAGAGCTGCGGTTCGTGAGAGGCACGCCACTCGACGGCGCGGCTCAACTGAGAGACCGCAATAACCGGAGCGTCAAGCTCGCGGGCCAGCGCTTTAAGCGCCCGGGAGATATAGCTGATTTCCTGTACCCTGTTTTCACCCCGGCCGCTGCTTTCGCCTTGCATCAACTGGAGATAATCAAGGATAACCATGTCTATGCCGCGCTCGTAGTTAAGGCGGAGCGCTTTGGAGCGCATCTCCGCCATGCGAATCATCGGGGTATCATCGATATAAATCGGTGCTTCCGAAAGGACGCCGGTAGCGTCCAGAACTTTCCGTTCTTCATCCTCGGACTTATGCTCGCCGAAACGGATGCGCCGGGCCGTGACACCAGATTCACTGGAGACAAGGCGCGTTACCAGCGAGTCGCGGCCCATTTCCAGGCTGAACAAAGCGACACAGGCGCGGTGCTCGACGGCGGCATTACGGGCGATATTCAAAGCCAGGCTGGTCTTCCCCATGCTGGGCCGTCCAGCGATAATCACCAGGTCGGAACGCTGCAGACCGCCGAGGAATTCATCCAGCCCGGCAAAGCCGGAAAGCACGTAAGGCAAACGCTCGGGCTCCTTGCCAGAAGCTTCGGGCGTTTCTTCAAAATATTTGTCCAGCACCTGCCGGATATGCGTAAGGTCGCCGGTGCCCTGACCGCGCCGGAGTTTGAAGAGCAACCCCTCCGCTTTCGCCATGCTTTCTTCGACATCCGGACCGGCCC
>PLLL01000008.1 GCA_003141235.1 Dehalococcoidia bacterium | reverse complement strand
TGGAGCGGTCGCCGATGATAAGCTCCCGCTGTCCCCTGCCGATGGGGAACATGCTGTCCACGGCCTTGATACCAGTCTGCACAGGAGTGTCTACCGGGGCGCGCAGCACTACGTTGGGCGCGACGCGTTCTATCGACCGTGTCTTATCCGTTTTAATAGCGCCCTTGCCGTCCAGCGGGCGTCCGAGCGGGTCGACAACGCGCCCTATCATCGCTTCACCTACCGGGACTTCAGCAATGCGCCCGGTGCACTTGACCTCATCACCTTCTTTAATTTGCGTATAGTCCCCCAGAACGACGGCGGAGACGCTGTCTTCTTCCAAGTTCAGGGCGATGCCGATGACATCATTGGGAAATTGAAGCAGCTCGTTGTATTTGGCCGAGGCCAGACCGTGAATCCTGGCGATGCCGTCACCGACCTCTATCACCGTGCCTACATCCACCATGGTCACAGCCGTACCGAACTGCTGAATCTGCTGTTTTAATATTGAGACAATATCTTCGCCTCTGGTTGCCATCCGGCTACCTCCTTGGCTACATAATTTCGCCGACCGCGATTTTTACGTTTTTCTACCCGTGCCGGCGAGTGCCCGTTTCAAAGCCATAAGCTTGCTGCGCGTGCTGCCGTCCAGCAGCTTGCCGCCTACCCTGGCGATAACTCCGCCGAGAATCTCCGGGTCTACCCGCGACTCAATCACGATTTTCGAGTCCACCAGAGCACCCAAATCTTCGGCCAGCTTCTCTTTATCTTTAGCATCGATGGGGACGGCGGTCACCACTTTCGCCTGCTGTATGCCGTGATAGGCATCTACCAGGCGCTGATACTCCGCGGCGATTTCGCCGATGATGCCTATCTCATTTTTAACGATTAATAAGCGCGCCAGGTTCAAAGCCACAGGGCTGACAGACCCCAAACGTTCTGCCAGTAACTGTGACTTCTTATCGAACCTGATTTTGGGGCTTTCCAGCGCCGCCAGAAAATCGGCATCACTTATAGCGCCGACAGTTTTTTGCAGGTCGGTCTGCCACCGTTCCAGCGTTTTTGTCTCCAGCGCTATTTCGTATACCGCCCGGGCATAGCGCCGGGGGTTGGCTCTTTTAGGCATAATCAGTTCCTACTACTTTAGTATCGTCCTGAACGGAGTGAAGGATATCGCTGAGGCGAGGTTTTTTAATCGTCCCCACCCTGAGATTCTTCGCTACGCTCAGAATGACAATGTCAATTACTCCTTCTTCTTGTTCGAGCTTTCTTCCAGCACCTTTTCAATAAGCTCGCGGTGCTGCTCTTTATCCAGGGAGCGCCCGATAACTTTGCCCGCCGCCAGCACCGTTAAGTCAGCGAACTCGCGGCGCACCTCGCCGATAGCGTCGTCACGCTCCTGCCTTATCTCGCCGCGCGCCCGTTCGATTAAAACTTCAGCTTCGCGCCTGGCGTCGGCCTGCGCTTTTTGCTTGACGTCTTCGCCTGCTTTTACCGCGCGGGCAATCCGCTCCTGCCCTTCACGACTGGCCTCTTCAAGCTGCTTTTTAACCTGCTCTCCGGCATGAACGGATGACTGCTTAACAGACTCAGCCTGTTCCATGCTTTCTTTAATGCGCCGGGAACGTTCGTCCATCATGCGCATGATAGGTTTATAAGCAAACAGCCTCAGTAATACCAGCAGGATAATAAAGGTAACGATTTGCGTCAGTAATACCGATACATTAATTCCAAGTTCTGCCATAATTCCCTCCGTATATCCGGAGCAGTCCCCTTAGACGTTCCCACGGTTCTACAGGTCAGAGAACCCACCCCATTCCCCTGATTCCCGGGCTATTGCAGTATAAATGCCCAGGTAATAATGAACAGCGCTACCATAACCCCGATAACTATAGTTGCCGCCGCTAAAACAATTATAAAAGCCGGGATTCCACTTTCTTCTTCCATGACTCTCCTCTATATTCAACGTTGATATAATTTTCAGACCTCAGGTTGAAGAGATATCCCCTATTTGAAAACATTAAAACCGAGCAATATTGCCACGACCAGCGCATAAATAGCGACAGCTTCCGCCATGGCGATGGCGATAAGCATATTGGTCATAATCGGGCCCCTGGCCTCGGGATTACGCGCCAGACCTATCATGGCGCCGTAGCCCAGAATACCGATGCCGATGCCCGGGCCGAGCGCCCCCAACCCCATGACCAATCCGATTGCCAGCATTCTCATTGTTCCTGCGTCCATGCTTTATCCTCCTTCAAGGTAATACATTTATTCTAAACCTGGCTTTAAGTGCGGTTCCTCCTCGTGAGAAGCCACCGCCATAGTCACAAACGCTAAAGTCAACCCGCTGAAGACCAGCGCCTGGATAAATCCAATCAGCAATTCCAGCCCGTAGACTACCCAGTCTACACCGAGAGGTATCAGGAAGGCCGCAACTACTATCAATATCTCCCCGGCGGTCATATTGCCGAAGAGACGGAAGGTAAAACTGATGAGACGGATAAGCTCGCTCATTAGCTCCAGAAAACCGATAAAAATGTCAATAACACCGGTGAATACACCTGATATCCCGGCTTTAATTCTGCCACGGAAGATATGTCCGGTACTTCTGAAAAAGTTCCCGAAATTCAAAAATTTCCGGAGGTAGCCGAAACCGAGTGATTTCAGGCCATAGAACTCTACAAAGACAAAGGAAATCAGGGCTATCGCAAACGGCGTATTGATATCGGTATTCGCGCCGCGGAACAGCTCCACAGTCTGGCCTTGTGCATTGGTGATATGTATCGAGCCGAAGCCGGGTATTAAACTGAGCCAGGCGTTAAAGGCGACGAAAAGGGCGATAGTACAGACCACGGGGAAGAACTTCCGGCCGTTTTTTTCGCCGGCGACGCTTTTACACAGGTCATAAATCCAGCCGAGGATAAACTCAAATACAGCCTGTAAGCGGCCGGGGACGAGCTGCATGCGGCGGGTTATCACCCAGCTGATAACGACGAGGAAGATAACGGTAAGCCATCCGGCAAGGATGGTATTGGTAATCGGCAGGCCGAACAGGTGAAAAACAGCCTCGGAGGGCAGCGAAGGGGCAGGCTGGGAGACAACCAGCCAGCCTGGGAAATTTATTTTAAATAATCCCTGGCCTATCGGGCCGGCTAAAAAGCCGATAATAAAAAGTACCGCCATGATAGCCAGAAGAACCATGACAACGGGAAACGGAACGCCGAGGAATTTGCGCTTAGTCACTATTCCTTCTTTCCGTCCTGTTTATCAGTCATCAGGGGGCGAATCATTTGATAAACACCGAAACCCGCCGCGCCCAGCCCCAATACCAGCCCCAGTAGAATAAACAAAGGCTTTTTATCGAGCTTGCCATCGAGCCACAAGCCGGCGAAGGTACCGACTAAGATACACGCCACGATATAGAATCCGATGCCGGTCAGTCTCAGTGCCGCTGCCCTTTTATTCATACCTATATCATTTTACCTGACCCAAAGCATAAAAACAAAATAAAGCCCGTCAGGTTGGAGCAGCGGGACAGACCCCGGCTAAAATCCGGAAGAGAGAAAAGGCTTTTTAGACTCTCTTGCCCTTGAAGGGATAAGTGCCAAACATCCCGGCTTTAACCTCGCCGGAGAAATCATTACCTTTTATCTTACCGGTAAAGGAAATCTCCATTTTACCCATCGGGCCATTCGTTTCCGAGTCCCACGTTACCTCATCGCCCTTAACCTTGCCGGTAAACTTGGATGGGCCAAAGGAACTCTCCGAAGAGCCTTCCAGGACAGCGCCTTTGGCTTTGAAAGTCAGCTTTACTTCCTGGGTGCCCATCGGTGAGTCAATCTCGATTTTATAGTTTCCGTCAATCGCCATGTTTGCCTCCTAAGTAGATTTAAAACGTGACTGTATCTTGTATTCTCATAAAGTTCGACCGAATATTAACATCATAGCTATGAATTGTCAATATCTATAAAAAGAGTCCCGATTTTATCGGGACTCTCAATATATCGATTTGGTGAATCCGTAATATTTTTTAAGACTTCCGTTTATCGAAATCATCCAGGTCGAGAGTGTTGATGAAATCGTAAAAAGCAGACAGCTTCTTTAATTCCTGCTCGTCCATCTTTTCCAACGGTCCGGAGCCCTGTTCACCTGCTTTGGGTTGTGCTGTGATCTTGCCTGATTCAGCATCAAGTATAATACCAGCTTTGTCCAGGACGGACTCTTCTGCATAAATTGGTGCTGTTACCCTGACTGCAAGGGCGATAGCATCGCTGGGGCGCGAATCAAGCTTCATGCGTGTCAGCAGCCAGCGTTTATTATGCTCATCGAAGAAGACCTCGAAAGCCCAACCTTCCCCGCCATCCACTTCCATAAAATTCTTTTTATCATCCTGCCAGCGGCGCATAATGGTAGATTTGAACTCACGTCCCTGCCATACCAGGGATAGTTTTGAATCGGCGCCGAAATCCTGCACCCGGTTGCCGCCTGACTGGGCTTCCATGTCAACTACCGGCGGCCCATCGTTGAATTCGAACACGATTTGTGCGTAGAAGGTATCCGAACGCAAATCGTTCACCACAATCTTCGAGATGTTTGTCCCGGATAGCGATTCCAGGGCGAACAGGGTATTTTTAAGCAAATCGTGGGTCATGGGCCTGGATACGTCCACATTTTGCAGCTTCATGGATATAGCGTCAGCTTCTGCCGGCCCTATCCAGATGGGCAGATAGCGGTCAGTTTGTCGTTCCTTTAGGATTACCACGTGCTGGTAGTTCATCAGGCTGACCCGTATGCTGTCGATTTGCATTTCTTTCATGGGAATCCTCCTGAGCAGTACGGCTCATTTGGATTGTAGCCTAAGAGTTATGGGGTGTCAATTTGGAGCCAAATATTTACGTACATCTGAGAACGATATTACGCACTTTTACTGAGCACCATCGCAAAATGAACATTCCGGTGGTGAAAGAACTTTGTCAGGCGCATTGATTATAGTGTGCAAAAACGGGGAAATGGGGTTACATTGAAAGCACTGATTCAGTCAATGGCACGCTCTTTAGTTGCAGTGGCATGCAATAATCAACTGACATTATTTGCTTGTATCATCAATATCAGCAGGTGTTACAAGCATGATGGGAAGTCCATTGACCGGGTGTGGATATATATGTACATTGATGCCGAAGATCTCCTTGATAGAAGGTGTTACTATAACCTCCTCAGGTTTACCCTGTTTATAGATACTGCCATCTTTAAGCATAATGATCTGGTTGCAGTACTGAGATGCCAGGTTAAGGTCATGAAGAGCAGCAACGACCGTCATATCCACGTCCCTGCAGAGCTTTAATAAAAAATTAAGAACTTCGGCCTGGTAATTAATGTCCAGGTTGGATGTGGGTTCATCCAGAAGTAAGATGGTGGCTTCCTGCGCCAGCGCTCGTGCGATAAGTACTCTTTGCCTTTCTCCACCGGAAAGCTCATTGATTCGTTTATTGGCCAGGGAAGCAGTATGTGTTGCTTCCATAGCTTTTATTGCTATGCCAATGTCCCGGCTGCTTTCAAATCTTAAAAGACCAAGGTGTGGTGTACGTCCCATAAGCACAATGTCCATCACTGTAAAAAGGTCCGGCAGAACCGCATATTGTGGGACAAATGCAATTTTCTGGGCAATGAATGAAAGACTGTGCTTACCAATTTTCTCCCCGTCCAGCATTATGCAACCTGTATGAGCTCGAAGTAGATTGGCCATGCCTTTAAGCAGGGTGCTTTTTCCCGAGCCGTTGGGCCCAATAATCCCGAGGAATTCCCCGGGCGTAGTATCAAAACTAATCGCAGACAGGACAGCCTTATTCCCGTATTTGAAACCTGCATTGGAAAGTACTAATTTTGACATTAGAAAATTGCCTTTTTTCTTTTTCTGAGCACATATAGGAAAAAGGGTGCTCCGATTAAAGCTGTAATAACACCGACCGGGATTTCTGTCGGAGATAATAAAGTCCTGGAAACAGTATCGGCAAGAATCAAAAAGCCGGCTCCGGTCAGCATGGACATGGGCAGAAGCAACCTGTGGTCAGGGCCAAATAATATGCGGATTGCATGAGGCACGATTATACCGACAAACCCGATTGCCCCGCAGAAGCAAACGGCAGCAGCAGTGGAAACGGTTGCCGCCACAAGGATGACAATTTTTATTTTTTCAACGTCGATTCCAAGTTGCTGTGCCTGCTCTTCATCAAGCTGCATGATATTCAATGGCCTGGCAAGGCTCAGTATGACAATAATTCCCCCCAATATATAAGGAGCGATAATTGCTACACTACTCCAGTCAGCCATGGAGAACGTGCCCAGCAGCCAGAATATGATTCCGTGCATCATGCTTCCTGATGTTGTGACGAGATAGGATGTTATGGAGGACAGGAAGGCCCCAATTGCCACGCCTCCCAGAATCAAGGTTGTTATGGGCACTATTTTTCCAGTACGCGCAATTGAGAATACTGCAATCACTGCCAGTATTGCCACTGTGAATGCCAGCATAGGTATCAACATTGACGGGAAACTGGCGGGTAGAAGAAAACCAATGACAGCGCCCAGCGCAGCTCCCTGTGAAACACCGGTGAGATAGGGATCGGCCAGGGGGTTATGAAACATACCCTGGTAGGCTGCGCCTGCAACGGCCAGGGCTGCCCCAACAAGTCCTGCCATGAATATACGCGGAAGCCGGATATCAAAGAGAATTGTATACGTGCTTAATGGGTATATATTCCCGGGGTTTAGACTAAATAATTTAGAGAGAAATATATTGAATATATCTGAAACAGGGATATCTGTGCTGCCAATAGCGCTCGCCCCGGCCATTACCACAATAAGGACAAATACCGCAATGCTGATTGCAATTGCAGCCCTGATCCAGCGCCGACGGTACATTATGTACTTGCTTGTTAAATTATCTTTATTGTCTGCCACTATCGTGCCTATTTCTTATATGGTTGATGTTCTTATGATTAGTGCAAGAATAGTAATCACCCCAATAGAACCGAGTGCAATAATACACCAGACCCATAAAGGAGTCCCCTGTTCCTGTACTGTCGCTGGAGCAACAGCGGGAGCACGTCCCGTTTTGAGACTAAACGTAGCGCTCCAATCGCTAGTGGGCCGTCCGTCACTATCCACTGCCCGGACCTGCCAGAAGTAGACTGAATCTGCTGCCAACGGACTATCATATTCATATGCTGTCGCAGGCGTAGTGACTTGCACTATTACTTGTTTCATATCGGCATCTTTAGCCAGAAGGAAGCAATATCCTGTTGCACCCTGATAAGGCGACCATGAAAATGCCGGCTTTGCAGAGCAACCTGTGCAGCCCTTTGCCGGACTAAGAAGTTGCACCCCTGGATAAG